>JBDNHW010000170.1:0-14331 GCA_041688625.1 Pseudoxanthomonas sp. | reverse complement strand
GGACTACAACGTCCGCATCCAGGTCAAGCCGGACAACTCCGGCGTGGTCACCGAGGGCGTCAAGCTTTCGCCAAACCCCTTCGACGAGATCGCGCTGGAAGAAGCCCTGCGGCTGCGCGACAAGGGCATCGCCACCGAAGTGGTGGTCGTCACGATCGCGCCAGCCGATGCACAGGCGCACCTGCGCAATGGTCTGGCGATGGGTGCCAACCGCGCCATCCACGTCGTCTGCGACCAGCCGATCCAGTCGTTGACGGCCGCGCGCACGTTTCTCAAGCTGATCGAGAAGGAACAGCCGGATCTTGTCATCCTGGGCAAGCAGGCGATCGACGATGACGCCAGCCAGACCGGGCAGATGCTGGCCACCCTGTGGGGACGGCCGCAGGCGACATTTGCGTCGAAGGTGGAGATTGCCGACGGCAAGGCGACGGTGACGCGCGAGGTCGACGCCGGACTGGAGACCCTGGAAGTGGATCTTCCGGCAGTGGTCACCACCGACCTGCGACTCAACGAGCCGCGCTTCATCAAGCTGCCCGACATCATGAAAGCCAAGAGCAAGCCGATGGAAACGATCGCGTTCGCCGACCTGGGCGTCGATGCCGGCGAAGGCCTGAAGACCACCCACTACGCGCCGCCACCCAAGCGCAGCAAGGGCGTCATGGTCAAGGATGCGGCCGAACTGGTCGCCGCCCTCAAGCAGAAGGGCCTGCTGTAGAGCGGAGTTCGCCCCGCTGAGATTCCACGAATACGGCGCCCGGCAAGCACGACGTTACAAGTGACCACGCCGCCGGCCGAGCCGGCGCGACACACCACAATCGGAGTCACCCATGTCCAAAGTCCTGATCGTTGCCGAACACCACGACGGCAAGCTCAATGCCTCCACAGCCAAGTGCGTCTCCGCTGCGCAGGCGCTGTCGCCCGACGCCATCGATGTGGTGGTGCTGGCGGCCGATCCCGCCGCGGTCGCCGCCGAAGCCGCGCAGATTTCCGGCGTGACCCGGGTGCTCACCGTGGCCAATGACGCCAACGCCCGGGCCATTGCCCAGGTACTGGCACCGCAGGTGGCGCAACTGGCCGACGGTTACAGCCATGTGTTCGGACCGTCGACCACCTTCGGCAAGGACCTGATGCCTTGCGTGGCGGCGCTGCTGGGAGTGGCCCAGGTGTCAGACGTGATGTCCGTGGAAAGCAGCCACACCTTCAAGCGGCCCATCTACGCCGGCAACGCGATCATCACCGTCGAAGCGCCGGCCGACCAGCCGGTGGTGGCCACGGTCCGCCCCGCCTCCTGGCCCGAGGCCGCCGGTGGCGGCAGCGCGCCGGTCGAGTCGGTGACCGTGGACGTCGCCCTGCCCAGCCATACACGCTATGTCGGCCTGGCCGCTGGCAGCTCCGACCGTCCCGACCTGCAGAGCGCCAAGCGCGTCGTCTCGGGCGGCCGCGGTGTCGGGTCGGCGGAAAACTTCAAGATCATCTACGACTTCGCCGACAAGATTGGCGCCGCCGTCGGCGCGTCGCGCGCAGCGGTGGACGCCGGCTACGTGCCCAACGAGATGCAGGTCGGACAGACCGGCAAGATCATCGCGCCGGAACTCTACATCGCCATCGGCATCAGCGGCGCCATCCAGCACCTGACCGGGATCAAGGACGCAGGCACCATCGTGGCGATCAACAAGGACGCGGACTCGGCGATCTTCGAGATCGCCGACATCGGGCTGGTGGGCGATCTGTTCAAGGTGCTGCCGGAGCTCGAGGCAGCGCTCGGCTGAGCGGGAAAACGCCTTGACTCAGACCCATGTGATGGTGGTCTTTGGCACTCGGCCCGAGGCCATCAAGATGGCGCCCGTCGTGTCCGCGTTGCGGAAATGTGCCGGGCTTCGCACCAGTGTGGTGGTGACGGCCCAGCACCGGCAGATGCTGGACCAGGTCCTTGACCTGTTCGGTATCCAGCCAGACGACGATCTGGATGTGATGGAACCGGGGCAGACGCTGCCGAGTCTCTTTGCCAGGATCCTGCTTGGCACCAGCGCGGCCATCGAGCGATTGTCCCCGGATCTCGTGCTGGTCCACGGCGACACCAGCACCACCCTCGCCAGCGCGCTCGCGGCGTTTTACGCAAGGGTGCCTGTAGGCCACGTGGAAGCAGGCCTGCGCACCGGTGACATGCAGGCACCGTGGCCAGAAGAGGCAAACCGCCGCCTTACTGCGCCGCTGACTCGTCTGCACTTTGCTCCGACGGAGCGTTCCCGCGGCAATCTGCTGGCCGAGGGCGTGGCAAACGACAGCATCCAGGTCACCGGCAACACCGTTATCGATGCACTCCTGGTGGTGGCCGCGCGCATCCGTGACGAGCCTGAACTGCGTGCTTCGCTGGCGGCCCGGTTTCCGTTCCTGGATCCGCAACGAAAGTTGATATTGGTAACGGGACACCGGCGCGAAAACTTCGGAGATGGATTCGAGCAGATGTGTCGCGCACTAGCCGACCTCGCTCTGCGTGCCGACGTCCAGGTGGTGTATCCCGTGCACCTCAACCCCAACGTCCAGGAGCCCGTAAAACGGATCCTGGGTGCCGCCGACAACATCGTCCTGATCGAGCCCCAGGACTACCTGCCCTTCGTCTACCTGATGACCCGGTCCTATCTCATCCTCACCGATTCGGGAGGCGTCCAGGAAGAAGCGCCGTCCCTGGGAAAACCCGTGCTGGTGATGCGCGACACGACGGAGCGGCCGGAGGCAGTCGAGGCAGGGACCGTGCGCCTGGTGGGGACCGATCGAGGCCGGATAGTGGAAGAAGCGAGGCGCCTGCTGGACGATGAGGACGCGTATTCCGCGATGTCCCGTGCCCACAATCCCTACGGTGACGGCCTGGCCTCTGGGCGCATCGCGGCAGCCATCGAGGAGTGGGCTTCGCGCTAAGGCTTTGCGCTCGTACCCGCTGCCGCGCTCTTCATGATCTGCACCTGGAACGAAGTCCGACCGCCTGCTGTGCATTGGATCTCGAATATCAGGCTTGATTCCGACTCGACACCTGCCAACCAGGCAGGGTCGTGCAAGAAGGAGATTACGTTCCCCTGCCTGTCAAATGTCACCGGCTCCCCCCCGAGTTCGATCACGATGCCGTCGACCATTGGAGACAGCTGGGCCCAATAGGCTGAGCTGCCATCCGGTTGGGCGTTGAATGATTCACCTCTGACGATTGACTTCGGCGCCCAATTCAAGACGGCACGGCTGCACTCGCGAATACTTCGATCTCTATCCGCTCTCTGCTGCGCTTCGTCAGGTAGTGGATCGAACCCGTGGCGCGCGCGAAATTCCGGTGAGAAGAGATTGATCCTGTTCTCGCTGAGCAGTCCGACAAGCTTTTTCCGGGTGCCAACGGCGGCATCGCAGATCGTCAGGATATCCGTGCAGCCGCCTGCGGGCAGGGTAGTAGCGTCAAGCGCCAACTCGCGCAGGACTTGTTCGCTGCGCTGTACGTAGGGAGCCTGGTAACGGGTACTGTTCCACGCCGAGATCGACAGCGGCACCTGCAATCCAATGACCAGAAGCGCCCCGGCAGCGGCCATGATGCTCGCGGGCGACCGTGCTGGAGCGGACTCTTCAAGCCCATTGCGCGGAGCGAAGAACATCAGCAGCAGCGCGATGACGTTGAGCTGGTACATCAGCGTGTACCGCGGCTGGTGAACGTATTCGACGCCGAACATCGCCACCCGCGACAGCATGATGCCGGCGATGGTGGCATAGAACAGCAACATCAAGCTCACTGACACGACCGTCGTTTCACCAGACGGGAGGCGCCGCGATACGAGCGCGCGCCACCAGAAGCCGATATGCGCGATTGCCAGTGTGATGGCCAGTGCCCACTGCACGCGATCGGCGGCGACCGGACCCAATTCCTGCAAATGCAGACGATGGACGAGCGAACCCGAAAGTGGCCCCACGAGCAGATGCCATGCCTCCGGGGCGCGGACAATATCCAGCAACTGTCCGAAGGAGCTCCCACTTGGGGCCGCGATACTGGCTCCCGGAGAGAGGGCTTCCAGAACAATGCGGGCGGCGGCCACCCCTAGCGCACCCGGGAGTGCCAGCGCAATGAAGCTTGAAGGGTTGCGCATGCCATCGCGCACGGCGACCGCAATGATCGCCGCCACCAGGACAGGGAATGCCAGCTCGTCGAGCACCATTGCCATGCCAAACGACGCCAGCAACCCATAGATCGCCATGCGCTGCCAACGCGTGATCAAGCCGGCGCCGAGCCAGTAAAGAACGGAAACCAGCACCAGGACCCACCCGAGGGTGGCGAGCGACCATGTATAGATAGCCGTCGAATTCAACGAGAGGGCGATTGCGAACAGCGCGGTGGCGCCAAGGATCCTGTAAGCACGGTGGGCAACATTGCGCTGACGCTCGCGCAGCAGTAGCGTCGCCAGGAGGGCGGTGGTCACCACCCCCAGAAGCACCCCCACCAGCGCCTCCACCGTGAAATCCAGCTGCGCGAAGTGCAGGTGCAGCCACAGGATCAGCTTCTGCAGCGGCTGAGCGTGATCGTCGCTGGACCTCTGGACGAAGAAGTCCGACAGCGCCAGCGAACCGTCCAGCGCCGGCGCTGCGAAAACCTCGAGAAAGTACCAGGCATCGGATGCTGGAAGGGGGATGGCAGCGACGCGCGTGAACCAGAGCACGTTGATCACGAAGGCCAGGCAAAGCGATCCCGCCACCACTGCGGTGGCCGCTTGTGCGCCACCAAGGCGCCCCCCGCCGATACGGGCCGACGCTGTGCTCATCGCCCCGCTGCCAGGACCAGGCTACCAATGAACAGGGCGGAGCTCGTCGGCTGCAGTTGCAGCCTTGTGCCTGGGGGCGGCGCAAGGTGGCGACGGGCGCCTTCCTGGCTGAGAGTCAGCATGGTGTCTCCGGATCTGGTGCATGACGAACTTTGGAGCCGCTGCGGCACGGCCTGCTGATCCCCGACAAAACCGGTACCGACGCCGAAGCGCGACCGCACGCTGGGACGTCAACGGGGAAGCGCCCCCTCACTGACCCATGAACGCGCTGGGCGGCGTCCCAGGGGTCAGAAGAAGTGGTCTTGATCGAAGGAAGGCCAGGCGACTGGAGCAACCAGTGGCAGCGCGACCTCCCGCCAAGAGTGAAGACGCGGCCTTGGCGACCGCAACAGCCCGCATTCAACAAGGCAGTCGACGACACCCTGATCAAGCGGCCGGCGGTGCCTCGGCGACAACCGGAATGTTGATCTCGTCCACCACGCGATCCTCACACAGGACGTCGAGCTCCAGCATGTCGCGCTGTTGAACCGCCGCGATGAGCGGCTCCTCCTGGAGAAAACTGATCGTGTTGTCTGACCCCGTGGAATACGCCACGGGCTGGCCATCGAACGCCAGAGTGAACCCTTGCGAACCCGGAGCCATGATCACCCAGTACGCTGAGGTGCCGTCCTCCTGCGTATAGAACGACTCGCCGCGCACGATCTGCGCGGGGCCGAATGATGCGACCTTTGCGCTGCAGCCGCCAGCCCCATCCTCCATCGCAGCCACATCGGAAGCGGCCGGTGCGGCGGGCTCCGCGGCAGGCTGTGGAGCTTCACGGGCGCAGGCGACCAGCATCAGCCCGGCAAGTACGGCACTTGGGATAGCGACAAAACGGTTCATGGATCAGCCTTCTGAGGATTAAGTTCTGACGCGGCAGACAGGGGGCCCAAGCGGCCGTTTTCCTGCGTATTTCCCTAGTTGCGGGCAAACGAGATCTGGTTTTTCCGCTTCAACTGGTCGAAGCTGGCCGGGGCGATCGTGCACGAACGTCGCTCCGGCTGACCCGGCAGAATAATACACCTGCTCCATCCCGAGACAATGGTCGTCGCCTTCACAGAAGCCAACACCAGGCCTCGTCCATCGGACGCGCTCGCGCATACACGTTTCGCGTCATTCCCACGCGAACAAGCGCGTGCGTTCCGAACGGGAAAGGACCTTGCGGCCCGGGCGCGCGCGTTCTGGCCGGCGTTGTGGATCATCTCGACCAGGTCCGAATACAGGATGGCGAACCGGCCTCCCTGCCCCAAGGCCAGGATCGCCGCGCAGAACACCCACAAGCGTGCGGATCCCGACTCGCGACCCGGACTGCTCCGATGGCCGCCTTGAGGGCCGCGTTGCCTCACCGAACGCAGCCGTCGCCCAATAGAACAGGCGCGAAGCCCCGATGCCTGCCACTCCGACACCCAGCAGGATGATGATCTGTCGAGGAGCTCGCCAGTGCGGCGCCAGCATCAGCGCGCCCAGCGTCGCCAGGAATACCGGATAGGCCACCTCGTCGAGGAGCACGCCGAGCACGAAGCTCGCCACCAGCAGCCCCACCGGTGCTCGTGGAAATACAAAGGCGATCCACATGTACCCCGCGCCCACCAGGATCGGCAGGAACCAAAGCCCCGCCAGGGGCCAGGTATAGAGATTGGTGCTGTTGAGCGACAACAGGCTCAGGGCAAGCGCAGCCAACAGCCAAACTTCAGACACGCTCCAAGTCCTGATGGATCTGGCGGCCGCCGCGCGTGCAAGCACCAGGACCAGCGCAATACCCGAAGCCGTGCCGAAGAGACCTTCCACACGAAAGTCCATCCCGAAGTAGCGGGTGTGGAAAAACAGGATCGCCTTCTGCAGCGGCAGATTGACGTTGGCGGCATTGGCCTGCGCGAAGAGCTGTCCGAACGAGAAGCCTTCCCGTATGAATTCCCCCAGGAAGCCGTCGAGGAAGTACCACGCGTCCGACTGGATCAGCGGGATGGCCGTGATCATGGTGTAGCTGTACGCATTGACGAAGACGGCCAATGCGACGAGCAAGCCGATGGCGATCGCGACCGAACTGCGCCACGTGGCGCCTGTGGAATCGTCGCGCTTGCCAAGCTCAGTGGTTTCCATGTTCAGGACTCCACTCCCTTGTCCCCAGCGCGGTAGGCGTGCGGCGTCCAGGCGCCCCACTTGGCCTCGTAGATGGCCTTGTTCTTTTCGAACAAGGCCTGTTTCCGTTCGGCACCCAGGCTGTCGAAGCTGGCCGAGAGATGGTGATGGACGAACACGTCCTCGGCGGTAGCCACCCGGTAGCCTTCAAGATGCACGCGGCGGCAGTAGTCGTCGTCCTCGAAGAAACCGACGCCGAAGTCCTCGTCCATCGGCCCCACCCGCTCGTAAACCTCGCGCGGCATCGCGACACAGAAGAATGCCGCGTTGTGCAACGGGATCGATCTGCCCGCATGGGCGCGCGTGTACTCGCCGGCCTTGCGGATCATGTCAGTCAGGTCGGCGTACTCGATCTCGATGCGGGCCTCGTTGCCGATGTTGTTGGTGATCGGTCCCACCAGCCCCAGGCCGGGATCGCGCCGCAGGTGCGCGCACAGCGTGCGGACCCAGCCCGGCGTCACATAGGTGTCGTTGTTGAGCAGGACCAGTACCTCGCCCGTCGCAGCCTTGAGGCCAACGTTGTTGCCGGCCGAGAAGCCCAGGTTTTCTTCGTTGAGGATCAAGCGCCGGCGGTGCCCCGCCGCGGACCGCTCCTGGGCCCAGCCGCGCAGCCATTCCGGTGAGCCGTCGCTGGAGGCGTTGTCCACCACGATGACCTCCAGTCGTGGGTAATCGCTGTAGGCCTCGATGCTGAAAAGGCAGGCTTCGGTGAACGCCAGGTTGTTGTAGGTCAAGACCACCACGCTCACGACCGGCTCCTGGATCAGCGCCAGGGCGTGGTCGAGCGATGCGGCACGGTGATCCCAGGTCTGTCCGGCGGCAAACGCACGGCGCGCGGCTGCATGGGCAGGGTCTTCTGGATTGCCCAGCAGATCACCCACCGCGTCAGCGAAGCCTGCTGCCTCGGCAACGGTCACCAGTCCCTCGAACTGCACCATCTCGGGCAGGTCGACCGCGACCACCGGTTTGCCGGCGGCCAGGTACTCGTAGACCTTGACTGGGTTGGTCGCCAGGGTCAGCGGGATCACCTGGAACGGCAGCAGCGCGACGTCGAAGCCATAGAGGTAGTACGGCAGCCGCGCGTAGGGCACCTCGCCGGTGAATTCCACATTGGGTGAGTTGGCCAGCGCCGCGGCGGCGCCGGCTGTGTCGTTGCCCACCAGCAGGACCAGCGCCTGCGGATGCGCACGGGCAACGGCGCGAACCAGGTCGAGGTCGAACCACTCGGCGATGGCGCCGTAGTAGCCGATGACCTGGCGGCCGCGCGGGTCGCGGAAGACCTCTTCCGGCGCCACGCTGAAAAAGTCGTACTCGCCGGCGTTGCGGATCATCGCCGTGGCGCGCGCGTTCGGCGCGATCTCCTGTTCCAGCCAGGAGGAGGTGACGATGACCAGCTCCGCGTCACGGATGATCGCCTCCTCGGCTTCCAGCACGCAGGCCGAGTTGTTCTCGAAGCCGCCGTGGTGGTCCATGCAATCGTAGACGACCTGCGCGTTGGGCACGCTGCGCAGCAACGGGCTCCAGTAGGGGTGCTGCACCAGCGAGATTGAGGCCCGGGTATGGGTCCAGCCCAGAAGCTCGGCCAAACTCAGATGCAGCGCATGCGCCTGCTTCTCGGACGGCAATCCGAAATAGATCGCGGGGGCGCCCGCCAGGTTGAGGTGGACCTGGAACAGGCGGCCCGACCCGTCCAGGGGATCCAGGTGGAGACCCGGTTCAGACGAATCGATGAAGTTGTTGGAGATGTAGAACACGCGATGCCCGCGCGCCGCCAGCGAGCGTGCCAGGTGTTGGGGCCGCTGCATGCGGAAATCCCAGTCGATCACCGCCCAGACGAACACGTCGGCGAAGCCTTCCCCCGCCGCCGCCAGGTACACCGCCGGCGCCGTGGCCTGGTCAAGCAGTTGGCTCGGATTCCCCGCTTCGGCTCGCATGGGCAGCGTACTTTCGATCACTGCCGTCCTTGCGCTGTCGTTCGGGCCCGGGGTCCGGCCGACGCGGCGCCGCAGCGCCCCCCGCAGCGCGGAGGTTTCGTGGTCGCCCCAGTCACCGCGCAGCAGCCGCATTGCCCCGCGCAGCGGCCGCGTCCACCGCCAGGATCGCGAGTCCACGACCTGGCGCAGCGTCCGGTCACTCTGGCTTAGCACCGAGCATTGGTGCCGGGCTGCGTGGAGCTCGGCGAGCAGTGCCGAGGCACGCGCGCTGGTCGATTCCAGCTCGCGCTCCACGTCGCGCTTCTGGGCGGCGACACCATCGCGCTCATCGCGCAGCCGGTCAGCCAGCGCGCGGGTGGCGTCGACTTCGTCCTGGCGGCGCCCGATCTCCGCCAACAAGGCAATGCGTTCTTCGAAGCCTTGCGTCATGCGCGTCTGCAGCAACTCGTTCTCCCCATGCATCTGTCGGACCTGGCGTGTGAGGTCATTGCGTTCGGCGAGTTGCCCGGCGACTTGCGCCTGCAGCAATTCCAAACGGGCCTGGCGTTCGCCCACAAGATCGACCAGTTCGCCCCCCCGTCGAACCTGCTCGGCCAGCTGCGACTGCAATGCTTCCACCTCGCCCTGCCGGTCAGCCACCGTCGCCACGAGTGCTTCCCGCGTGGCCAACTGCTCGGCCAGCTGCGATTCCAGCGATGCCACCGCGGACTGGCGGTCGGCGACCGTCTGCACCAGCTGTGCCCGAGCTTCCACGTGCTCCGTCAGCTCGGCGGCCATCGCGTCGACTGCGCGCTGGCGTTCGTCGATCTGCTGCACCAGCCTCTCCTGCTCCGTGCAGGCGCGGTCCAACTGCACCTGCCGTTCGCCGAGGGCGGCGGAAATACGCGCGCAGTCGCGCTGCGCGCCGGCAAGCGATTCCAGCAGCTGGGCAACCTGCACCGCCAAGGCTTCGACGCCGGGCGACTCCTGACGTACGGCAGCGAGTTCAGCCGCCAGACGCGCCGCTTCCGACTGGCTGTCGGCTGCCATCTGCTGCATGCGGCGGATGTCTTCCGACAGCACCCGCACCAGTTCCTCGTGGTTACCCAACTGGAACTTCTCCAGGTTCAGCAACTGGCTTTCAAGCATCTCCTGGTGGCCGGCAGCCGCCTCCGCGCGGGCCACGCGCTCCCACAGGCGCTGCTCGGTGACGCGCCACGCTCCGGTCAGCGTCTCGGCCAGTTCAAGGAACGGCGCGAGGCGCTCCCGCCACATCGCGACAAAGCCCGCCGGCACCACGCCGTCGGCATCGGTTGCCAGCGTCTGCAGCGCCCGCCACAAATCGCGGATCGGGCCGGGCAACAGGTCCGCGTCGTCAGCGTCGGTCGAGTGGTGGTGCCGCTGGTCGGGCTGAACCACTTCCGCAATGGCTTGCGGGTCGATCTCCAGGCCGCTCCACCCGGGGAGCGACCGCACCCGCTCGAGCAAGCGCGCGGGCGACTCCATCAGCTCGTCATACGTGCCCACGCGCAGCGGGATGTCGCCCGAGCGCTCCAGCGCCGCGATCGTGTAGTCCAGCCAGAGCAGCAGCCCCTGACCGCGCGGGATACCGTCGCGGACCGCGAGCGACTGCGCCACCTCCACCGGGTGCCGCACCATCAGCAAGGCCGCCAGCGGCACCTTGGCGGCGCCCGCGGCCTGCACCCACAGGCTCGTGAACAGGCTCAAGCGCGGGTCCTTGACCGCCCACAGCCCCTGCCGTGCGCGGTCCTTGCGCAGGTAGCGCTCCAGGCTGTCGCGGTCGCCCTTGCGCACCGCGCTGGTTACCGCGTCGGCGGACGGGACCGGCACCTCGTCCCAGCGCCGGCCCATCAAGGCCAGCAGACGTTCGTGCAGTTCCACCGCGAAAGCGTCTTCCCAATGCCCGTGCTCGTTGCCGGCGCTGCCGCCCAGCAGGCGGCCGCCGATGTCGATTCCGCACTGCTGCAACAGCCGCGCCAGCAGCGAGGTGCCGCTGCGGTGCATGCCCAGGATCAGCAAGCCATGCGATCCCCGGCCACTGGCAGCCGCGCTGCGCGAAGTCCGGGTCATGCGCTACCGGCTCCCTGCAGATCCGATTCCTGCCGCTCGTGGCCACGTATTACTCGCCACGAAGCGGCGGGTTCGGCCGACAGGTCGTAGAAGCCAATCTTGTAGCGGTCGCTGGTGCCCGAGTCGATGCGGATGCAGGCCGCGTCGAGGATCCGATGGAGGTAATCGCGCTCGCCATTGCCCTGCGCCAGGATGGCCTGGCACCCCACGTTGAAGTAGTACGTCCCCGGCAGCAGCTGCGTGTTGAATGCAAACTCCACCTCCAGCCGGGTGCCGGCTGCCAATTCAGGGAGGAATCCGGCGCGCCCGTGGCTGGACATCCCGAACAACGGGATACCGCCCAGCGACTTGAGCGTCATTCCAAATTCGACCTCGCGCGCCGAGGCCAGCATCTCCACGTCGAAACGCAGCACGTAGTCTCGCCCGGGGACCAGTACGTTGACCCGCTGGCCGGACCGCGTGATCACCTGTGGCCGCTCGATGCGCGCCCCTTGGGGCAGGTAGTCCACCAGGCTCTCGGGTCGCAGGCTCTCGTCGAACTGCTCCTCCGAGGCGATCGGCCACGGCCGGATCTCGGCGGTCTCCGACTCGTCGTCCGGTCCCGCCGGATGCGGCCTTGCGTCGTCCTCGAGAGCTTGGCTGGCGCTGGCGCCGCCTTCGGACGCGGACGCGGCCACACGGACGTCAAACGCCCGGATTTCGTCGCGCAGGCGATCGCGCTCCTCGACAGGTGCGTGCAGCAGGCGCTGGTAGCGGGCAATCACGTCCTTCGGGTGCCCGGTGAGCAGGCGCTGCCCACCGTCGAGCAGGATTGCGCGGTCGCAAAGCTGCAGCACGCTCATGGCCGAATGCGACACGAACAGGATGGTCGCTCCGGCGGCCTTGATCTCCTCGATGCGGGCATAACACTTGCGCTGGAATGCTTCGTCACCGACTGCGAGCGCCTCGTCGATGATCAGGATTGCCGGATCGGTGTTGATCGCGACCGCGAAGGCCAGTCGCACCAGCATGCCGCTGGAGTAGGTCCGAACCGGGCGCTCGATGAAATCGCCGATGTCGGCAAAGCGCGCGATGCGCTCGAAGCGCTCGGCCACCTCGTGGCGGCGCAGGCCCATGACCTGCGCATTCAAGTACACGTTCTCTCGGCCGGAAAAGTCCGGGTTGAAACCGCTGCCCAGTTCGAGCAGGGCCGCCACCCGGCCGTGCACGGCCACCTCCCCACCGCTGGGCTGGAGGGTGCCCGCGACCAGCTGCAGCAAGGTGGATTTGCCCGACCCGTTGCGGCCCACGATGCCCACTGTCTCGCCGGGGTACACGTCCATATCGACCCCGTGCAGCGCGGGGAAAATGCGGTGGCGCGGCTTGCCCGAGACGGCTTCCAGCAGGCGGTCGAGCGGGCGCTCGTAGACCCGGAAATCCTTGGAGAGCCCGCGGGCGCGGATCGCGCAGGGCCGGCTCACAGCACGTCACCAAAGCCCGGCCGCAGCCGACGGAAAAGCAGCAGGCCCGCGCCCGCAAACACGGCCGCGACAGCGCTGTAGGCCAGCACCGAGAGGGGCTCGGGCAGGACCCCCTCGAACAGGGCGTTGCGCAGGCCCTCCACCACGAAGGTGAGCGGATTGAGCGAAATGAGTCCAACGTAGCGAGCGGGGATGGTCGACAGCGGGTAGAAGATCGGGCTGAGGAACAGGAACATGGTGCCCAGCAGCGCGCCCAGTTGGTTGATGTCGCGAACGTACACGCCAATGGCCGCCAGCGCCCAAGCCAGGCCGCACAGGCCCAGCACGAACGGCAGTATCAGCAGCGGCGCGGCCAGCCCCGTCCAGTGCAGGGTCGCGCCCGACAGCGCGGCGAACACCACCAGCACCAGCAACCCCAATACGGCATGGAACACCGCCGCGCCCACCGGCACCAGCGGCAGCACGGTCAGGGGGAACACCAGCTTCTTGACGAAATTTGGGCTGCCCGCCACCGCCAGCGGCGCGCGCACCAGGGTTTCGGCCAGCATGGCGTGCGCAATCAGCCCGGCGAAGACCATCAGCGCAAATCCGCTGCGGCCTTCCGCCCCGGCCCAGCGCGCGCCCAGCAACTCGTGGAACGCCAGCGTGTAGACCGCCAGCATCAGCACCGGCACCGCCAGCGACCAGGCGATGCCGAACAGCGAGCCCTTGTAACGACCAGACACGTCGCGCCGGACCAGGCTGGCCAGCAGCTCCAGGCGGAACCCGAACCTATCGTTGGCGCGGCGCACGGCCGTCATGCGAGGGCCGCTTCGATATCCGCCTGCAGGTCGGCCACGTCCTCGACCCCCACACTCAACCGCACCAGATTATCCGTAATCCCCAACGCCGCCCGTCGCTCCGCCGGTACCGAGGCATGCGTCATGATCGCCGGGTGGTTGACCAGGCTCTCTACGCCGCCGAGCGACTCGGCCAATGCGAACAGTTCAGTGCGCTCGCAGAAACGCGTGGCCGCTTCCAGGCCGCCCTTGATGTAGATCGACACCATGCCGCCAAAACCGTCCATCTGGCGCTTGGCCAGCTCGTGCTGCGGGTGGGACTTCAATCCTGGGTAGATGACTTTCTCGATCGCCGGATGGATGTCCAGCCATTCGGCCAACGCCTGGGCGTTTTCGCAATGCGCCTTCATGCGCAGGTGCAGGGTCTTCAGTCCCCGCAGGGCGAGGAAGCTGTCGAACGGACCCTGGATTCCGCCGATCGAATTCTGCAGGAACGCCATCTGCTCGGCCAGTTCGGAGTCGTCGCCGACCACCGCCATGCCTCCGACCATGTCGGAGTGGCCGTTGAGGTACTTGGTGGCCGAATGCATGACCAGATGCACGCCGTGCTCGAGCGGACGCTGCAGGATGGGCGAGCTGAAGGTGTTGTCGACGACCACGATCAGCCCGCGCTTGCGCGCGATCGCGGCGATCTGGGCGATATCGACCAGCTTGAGCAGCGGGTTGGTGGGGGTTTCGATCCAGACCATTTTCGTTTCGGGGCGGATCGCGGCCTCGAATGCGGCCGCGTCGCTGAGGTCCACCCAGCTGAAATCCAGGCCGGCAGAGCGGCGGCGGACGCGCTCGAACAGGCGGTAGGTGCCGCCGTAGACGTCGTCCATCGCGATCACGTGGCTGCCGGTATCCAGCAACTCGAGGATCGTCGAGGTCGCGGCCAGGCCGGAGGCAAATGCGAAGCCGCGGCTGCCGCCTTCCAGCGCGGCGACGCAGCGCTCGTAGGCGAAGCGGGTGGGGTTGTGGCTGCGCGAGTACTCGAAGCCCTGGTGCACTCCCGGGCTGGACTGGACGTAGGTCGAAGTCGCGTAGATCGGCGTCATCACCGCGCCGGTGCTCGGGTCAGGCGACT
>JBDNHW010000040.1:0-7954 GCA_041688625.1 Pseudoxanthomonas sp. | reverse complement strand
GAAGCAGGATCTTCGATTACATCGAGCTGTTCTACAACCGCAAGAGGCTGCACAGCACGTTGGGCTACCGCTCACCGGCCCAGTCAGAGAAGATGGCAATGGTGCCTAATTAAACTGTCCGAGGAAGTGGGGGTAGTCCAGTGTGAGCTTTGGTCACTGCGTTACCTCTGCGAGTCCTGCCGTAATTTCCCCGCAGGGTAGCAGCTGCCGGAAGTTGAATTTCCTAGTACTTTTCCCCTAGGGAACCTCTGAACAAGTCCACATTTCGACTTAACATTGACCGCAAGTCACTGATTCCAAAGGCTGACAGTTTGTAGCATTCAACTTGTTCAGACCTTCCCTAAGGAACTTCCGAACAACTGCCGTCATTCCCGCCTGCGGGAATGACAAGCAAAAAGCGAGTTGATTAGAGTTTCCCTCAGACATATTGATTCACGGACAGCCAGATTCTCGGTGTACTTAGGCAGGCCGAGGTCGGGCACGCCCCTCAGGGTAGAGATACGCGAGACCTGTTACCGCTACCAAGACAAGATGACCTTCGCCGGTATCGTGGAAAGCAAGCCCAGGCAGCCGAACGTCGAGATTGTCGAGCCGAGTTTGCGCGCATGGGTGAAGTCCCTGCGCTTCATGCCGGAGCAGGTTGCCGGCGCGCCTGTGCGGGCCAGGCTGTCGACGCCCGTTATCTTCCTGATGGGCTCATCCAGCCTAAAGGTCGACATGGCGGAGCGGAAGCGCGAACTGGAAAATTCGCCGGAATGCTCGGCAGTTTTGGACGGGGATTCAGGCGACCGCCCGGTCGCCGTCGATTCACCGTTCCGCCGCATCGACGCGGGCTGAGCAACGGCGCTGCGCCTGCGATTGCGCGCCCACGAAAAAGCCGGCTTCGCAGCCGGCTTTTTCATTGCATCGAAGCGAACGCTGGTCAGCGCTTCATCGAGGTAAAGAACTCGTCGTTGGACTTGGTGTTCTTCATCTTGTCGAGCAGGAACTCCATCGCGGCGATCTCGTCCATGGGGTGCAGCAGTTTGCGCAGGATCCAGATCTTCTGCAGCATGTCCGGTTCGATCAGCAGGTCCTCGCGGCGGGTGCCGGAGCGGTTGATGTCGATGGCCGGATACACGCGCTTCTCGGTGATGCGGCGGCTCAGCAAGACTTCACTGTTGCCGGTGCCCTTGAACTCCTCGTAGATCACCTCGTCCATCTTGCTGCCCGTGTCCACGAGAGCCGTCGCGATGATGGTCAGCGAGCCGCCTTCCTCGACATTGCGCGCCGCGCCGAAGAAACGTTTCGGGCGGTGCAGCGCGTTGGCGTCCACGCCGCCGGTCAGCACCTTGCCAGAGCTGGGCACCACGTTGTTATAGGCGCGCGCCAGGCGGGTGATGGAGTCCAGCAGGATCACCACGTCGCGCTTGTGCTCGACCAGGCGCTTGGCGCGCTCGATCACCATTTCGGCGACCTGCACGTGGCGCGCGGCCGGCTCGTCGAAGGTCGAGCTGATGACTTCGCCGCGCACCGTGCGCTGCATCTCGGTCACTTCCTCGGGCCGCTCGTCGATGAGCAGCACGATCATGTGCACGTCGGGATGGTTGGTGGTGATGGCGGTGGCGATCTGCTGCATCATGATCGTCTTGCCGGCCTTGGGCGGCGACACGATCAGCGCGCGCTGGCCCTTGCCCTGCGGCGCCATCAGATCAAGGATGCGCCCGGCGATGTCTTCGCTGGAGCCGTTGCCGCGCTCCAGGGTGAAGCGACGACGCGGGAACAGCGGGGTCAGGTTCTCGAACAGCACCTTGCCCTTGCTGGCTTCGATCGGCTCGCCGTTGATGGTGTCCACCACCGACAGGGCGAAGTAGCGTTCCCCGTCCTTCGGAAACCGGATGCGGCCGGCCAGGTGGTCGCCGGTACGCAGGTTGAAGCGGCGGATCTGGCTGGGCGAGATGTAGGTGTCGTCCGGGCCGGCGAGGTACGAGGCCTCGGCCGCGCGCAGGAAGCCGAAGCCGTCGGGCAGGATTTCCAGCACGCCGTCGGCGGCGACGCCTTCGCCGTGCCGGGTCAGCACTTTCAGCAGGGCGAAGATCACGTCCTGCTTGCGCGCGCGGGCCACGCCTTCCTGGATGCCCAGCTGGTCGGCGATGTCAAGCAGCTTCTGCGCCGGCATGCGCTTGAGGTCGCTCAGCGAATACTGCGGGAAGCCTTCCGGAACGCCCGGTGCGGGACCGCGCGAGACGAAGGGTTCGTGGCCGCCGTTGTCGACCGGCATGCCGTCGTTGCGCTGGCGCTCACCGCCCTGCTGGCGCTCGCCGCGATCGCTGCGGTCACGACGGTTGCGGAAGCGGTCGCGACGGGTCGCGTTCTGGCCCTGGCCCTGACCCTGATTGCGATTGTTGTCGCGGGACTCGCCGTCCTGGCCGCCCTGCGACTCACCCTGATGCCCGGAATGCGGTGCATTGGCGGGCGCGGGCGCCGGGGCGTCGTTGCCGCGCGGCTCGTTGCGTGGCGGGGCTGGGGCGGCCTCCTGGGGCGTGCTCGGAGCAGGCGCTGCGGAAGCAGAGTCGCCCGACGTGTCGGGACTGGCCTTGGGTGCACGCGGCTTGCGCGCACGCTTCTCGGCAGGAGCGCCGGCGTCGCCGGTTTCTGGGGTGTTCTCGGACAAGGGTGCGATTCCTCGCTATGGTTGCGAGCGCCAGCGAATGCAGGCGGGACGGGTGGGAAGGTGCTTCTCAGAAGGGGTGCGGCGCAGACCCCGCGCCGGATGTGCGGCGACACTATCATCGCCCCGCAGCGGCAGCAAGCGACGGCGAGAAGCCGGTTCAGCCAATGCATGCCGCTGGAAGACCGGCCCCGCCGTGTTGCGGGGCGACAGGCTGGATCAGGCGGCGGCGCCGTTGATGCTCTTGTCGATCATCTGGGTCAGCTGGCCCTTGCCAACCGCGCCCACCTGGGTGGCCTGTACCTGGCCGTCCTTGAACAGCAGCAGCAGCGGGATGTTGCGCACGTGGTATTTGATGGCCGTGGCGCGGTTGTCGTCCACGTTGAGCTTGACCACCTTCAGGCGGCCCTCGTAGGTCTGAGCGAGTTCGTCCAGCACCGGCGCGATCATCTTGCACGGGCCGCACCATTCGGCCCAGAAGTCGACCAGCACCGGCTGGTCGGACTGCAGCACGGACGTCTCGAAGTCGGCATCGCCAACGTGTGTCACTTTGTCGCTCATCAAAGTCTCCTGCGGGGTTCGCGGACCACGCGGCCCGGTTCTGGACCGGGTGCCGGCCAGCGCATTGCTGTAAACTGGGGCGTTACGCGAGTCATATCAAGGACCTTGGGTCCCGAGGCAACGCGCAAACCGGCCTGGGCGCAGTGTGCGACGCCGGTCACGACGATGCAAGCGCATCGACCCGCGCGCAATGCGCGAACGACAAAGAAGACAGCATGAGCGACAAGCCGCTAACCGACATCACCTTTTCCACGTTCGACCTGACCCCGCCACTGCTCGCCGGTCTCGAAGCCGCAGGCTTCACCCGCTGCACGCCCATCCAGGCGTTGACCCTGCCGGTGGCCCTGCCCGGCGGCGACGTCGCGGGCCAGGCGCAGACCGGCACCGGCAAGACGCTGGCCTTCCTGATCACGGTGATGAACCGGCTGCTGACCCGGCCCGCGCTCGCCGACCGCAAGCCTGAAGATCCGCGCGCGCTGATCCTGGCGCCGACCCGCGAGCTGGCCATCCAGATCCACAAGGACGCGGTCAAGTTCGGCGCCGACCTCGGACTGCGCTTCGCGCTGGTCTACGGCGGCGTCGACTACGACAAGCAGCGTGAACTGCTGCAGCAGGGCGTGGACGTGATCGTCGCCACGCCGGGCCGCCTGATCGACTACGTCAAGCAGCACAAGGTGGTATCGCTGCACGCCTGCGAGATCTGCGTGCTGGACGAGGCCGACCGCATGTTCGACCTGGGCTTCATCAAGGACATCCGCTTCCTGCTGCGGCGCATGCCCGAGCGCACCACGCGCCAGACGCTGCTGTTCTCGGCCACGCTGAGCCATCGCGTGCTGGAACTGGCCTACGAGCACATGAACGAGCCGGAAAAGCTCGTGGTCGAGACCGAATTCATCACCGCGGCCAAGGTGCGGCAGAAGGTGTACTTCCCGGCCAACGAAGAAAAGATCCCACTGCTGATCGGCCTGCTGTCGCGCAGCGAAGGCGCGCGCACCATGATCTTCGTCAACACCAAGGCCTGGGTGGAACGCGTGGCGCGTGCGCTGGAGCGCGCGGGTTATCGCGTGGGCGTGCTGTCGGGCGACGTGCCGCAGAAGAAGCGCGAGAGCCTGCTCAAGCGCTTCCAGGCCGGCCAGCTGGAAATCCTGGTGGCCACCGACGTGGCCGCGCGTGGCCTGCACATCGACGGTGTGTCGCACGTCTACAACTACGACCTGCCGTTCGACGCCGAAGACTACGTGCACCGCATTGGCCGCACCGCGCGCCTGGGCGCCGAAGGCGATGCGATCAGTTTCGCCTGCGAGATCTACGCCCAGAGCCTGCCGGACATCGAGGCCTTCATCGAGCAGAAGCTGCCGGTGGAGCCGGTGACCAGCGCGCTGCTGATTCCGGTGCCGCGCAAGCCGCGCGAGATCCCCGAAGGCGGCGAGCCGGCCGAGGACGGCGAGGACCAGAGCATCGGCGAGATATTCCGCGAGGCGCGCGAAGCGCGTGCTGCCGAGGAGCAGCGGCGCGGCGGCGGACGCACCGGCGGCGGCGGTCGCAGCGATGCTGGTGGATCGAGCCGCACAGGATCCGGGCCGGCCCCGCGCCCGCGCAGCGGAAGCGCTGATTCAAAGCCGCGCGCGCCGCGTCCTCCCCGCACCGACAGTGCTTCGACGGTGACGGCCGAAGCCGAGGCTTCGCCCAAGGCACTGGCAAGTCCGGTGGCCGAGGGCGCTGCTGCAGGTACCGAGGGTGTCGAGCACGCGCCGCGCAAGCGCCGGCGTCGTCGCAACGGCCGCCCGCTGGAAACCGGCGACAGCGCCAATACCAACGCGAGCGCGAACGCAGGGACCAGTTCTGGCGGCAAGCCGGCTGCGGCCTCGACCACAGTGTCGGCGCCAAAATCCGCCAGCGTTGCGGCCGACGGCTCGTCGTCGTTCCTGACCCGCCTGGGACGCAAGCTGAAATCGATTGTCTCCGGATCCTGAGCAGGGCCGGCGCGGCCACAGGCCGCCAGTGGCGAGCGCGACTCCACTTACGCTGCTTTCGCGCCTGCTCCCTGCACGGGACCGGATTGGACCCGGCATAATCCTGCAATGACCGTGCTTCGATTCGAAAACGTCAGCAAGCAGTACCCCGGCGGCCACGAGGCGCTGGCCGAGGTCAGCTTCGAGGTGGCGCACGGCGAGATGCTGTTCGTCACCGGCCATTCGGGTGCGGGCAAGAGCACGCTGCTGAAACTGATCCACCTCAGCGAGCGGCCCAGCCGCGGCGCGGTGGTGTTCGGCGGGCGCAACCTGCTCAAGGTGCGCGGCGGACGGATCCCGCTGCACCGCCGCGAAGTGGGTGCCGTGTACCAGGACCACCGGTTGCTGACCGAACGCAGCGTGGCCGAGAATGTCGCCCTGCCGCTGATCCTGCGCGGCGACCGTCGCAGCGACATCGGCAAGCGGGTGCGCGAGGTGCTGGCCCGCCTCGGCCTTGGGCATCGCGAAAAGGCGCTGCCTTCGCAGCTGTCGGCCGGCGAGCAGCAGCGCGTCGGCATCGCCCGCGCCATCGTCGCCGAGCCGCGACTGCTGGTGGCCGACGAACCCACCGGAAACCTGGACCCGGCGCTGGCGGCGGAAATCATGTCGCTGTTCGCCTCCATGCCGGAGCGCGGCACCAGCGTGCTGGTGGTGAGCCACGACCTGCCGCTGATCAAGCGCATGAAGAAGCGCGTACTGATCCTGGACCACGGCCGCCTGATGGACGACATCTCCCCGGCGGACCTGGCCGAATGAGCGAGCCTGCGATCAACCTCGCCAGCCGCCCGCGCTCCGGTTTCGGCATCTGGCTGGACCAGCACCTCTACAGCTTCGTCTCCAGTCTCGGACGGGTGCTGCAGCGTCCGTGGACGACGCTGCTGACCATCGGGGTGATGGCCGTCGCCCTCGCGTTGCCGCTTGGCCTGGCACTGGCGCTGGCCAACCTGCAGCAGTTTGCCGGCAGCGTGGAGCAGTCGCGCCGCATCGACCTTTTCCTGGAGACCCAGGTCAGTGTCGAGCGTGCCCAGGCGCTGGCCGCTGAACTGCGTGGTCGTGGCGATGTGGCCTTGATCGAAGTGCGCACGCCGGAGCAGGGTCTGGCCGAATTCCGCGAGCGCAGCGGCCTGGCCGATACGCTGGACGCGCTTGAGGAAAACCCGCTGCCGAGCCTGCTGGTGATCACGCCCAGGGGTAAGGACGCCTCGCTGGTCGCCGCGCTCGATCGCCTGCCCGAGACCGGCCTGCTGCAGCATGATGCAGCCTGGCGCGAGCGCCTGCAGGGCTGGCTGCGTTTTGGCGAACGGCTGGCCTGGGTGCTGGCGCTGCTGTTCGGGCTGGGCGCGCTGCTGGTGGTGGGCAACACCGTGCGCCTGGACATCCAGTCGCGGCGCGAGGAGATCGGCGTGCTGCAGCTGCTGGGCGCCACCGACGGCTTCATCCGCCGGCCTTTCATCTACCTCGGCGCCTGGTACGGCGTTGCGGCCGGCGCGCTGGCGCTGGCGCTGCTGGTGGGCGCCGGACAGGCGCTGCGCGAGCCGCTGCAGGCCCTGGCGCAGAGCTACGGCAGCGGATTCGCCCTGGGCGGGCTGGATCCCCTGCGGGGCGTGCTGTTCCTGCTGGCAGCCACTTTCATCGGGTGGCTGGGCGCATGGCTGGTGACCGGTCACTTCCTGCGCCAGACCCGGCCCACGGAGACCTAGGCGCCCTCGGGGTTGTTGGTGGGCCGCATTGCCCTGAGAAGTAATCCAGCGGACCGCGGGACGCTGGCCGGTGGCGCCGCATCGTCACTGGGTCGTGATATCGACATACACTTCCGGGCCACCCTTGGCGGCGCATCCACACGTAACGCAGCCATCCCGCAACGCCAGCAGGTCCAGCATGCGCGCACAGGAACTTCGACACCTGATCAGCGAGACCCCACAGGTCCTGGTGGTCGATGGTTCGAAGATGGTGTGCAAGATGATCGCCGACGTGCTCAAGCGCGACCTGCCCGGCGTGGAGGTCATCGGCTGCGACAGCGTCGCCGAGGCGCGGCAGATCCTGCAGCAGGGTGCCGTGCACCTGGTGACCACGGCGCTTGCGCTGAAGGACGGCGACGGCCTGGAGATCGCGCGCAGCGTGCGCGAATCGGCCGGCCAGGCTTACGTGCCGCTGATCGTGGTGTCGGGCGATGCGCAGCAGCACCTGGTCGAGCGCAAGTTCACCGAATACGTCACCGATTACTTCGACAAGGCTCTCGGCCACGAAGCGCTGGCGACCTTCATCCGCGGCTACGTGCAGCCGCAGCCGGTCGAAGGCGCCACCGTTCTCTACGTCGAGGACAGCCGGGTGGTGGCCGAGACCACCAAGCGCATGCTGGAGCGCCACGACCTCAAGGTGGTGCACGTGCTCAAGGCCGAAGACGCCTTCGCGCTGCTCACCGCCGAATCGCTGGGGCTTTCGACCCACAAGTTCGACGTGATCCTGACCGACGTCACCCTCAAGGGCGAGCTCAGCGGGCGTGATGTCGTCCAGCGCGTGCGCGTTGATTTCGGCTACGGCAAGCGGCGCATGCCGATCCTGGTGATGACCGGCGACGACAACCGCGACAACCAGTCCGAACTGCTGCAGGCCGGTGCCAACGACCTGGTGCTCAAGCCCATCGAAGAGCGCTTGCTTGTGACCAAGGTGATGTTCCAGCTGCGCCTGGCGCAGCTGGGCGAGCTGCAAGCCTGATCGGGACTGGCGTGCG
>JBDNHW010000169.1:0-5015 GCA_041688625.1 Pseudoxanthomonas sp. | reverse complement strand
CGGATGGTGTGCGTGCGGGGCGTTCGCGGGCAGGGCCCGCTCCTGCAGGGTGGTGGGGCGGATGGTGTGCGTGCGGGGCGTTCGCGGGCAGTGCCTGCTCCTACAGGGGATGGGCCTTCTGGTCAGAGGGCCGGTTTTTCCACGGGGCGCTGCAGCAGAGATTTTTGTAGGAGCGGGCCCTGCCCGCGAGAGGCTTTACCGTGAAACCAAAAAATAATTCGCGGGCAGCGGCCGCGCGTGCAACAGGTGGCGGTTGGTGTGCGTGGGGAGCGCTCGCGGGCAGGGCCCGCTCCTACAGGGGTGGGGCGGTTGTGTGCGTATGGGGGCGTTCGCGGGCAGGGCCCGCTCCTACATTGGGTAGGGCAACGCGCTCAGGCCGGCACCAGGGCGTGGGGGCCGGCCATGGTGATGCGGAAGCAGCTGCCGCCGCCGGGTACCGGCACGTAGTCCAGCGTGGCCTGGTTGGCGCGGGCCAGCTCGCGGGCGATGTACAGGCCCAGGCCGGTGCCGTGTTCGGAGGTGGTGTAGAACGGCCGGAACAGCTGCGAGGCCACGGCTTCGGGAACGCCGGGCCCGCGGTCGAGCACGTCGATGGAGGGGCGTCCCCCAGCCTGGAAGATGCGCACCCGCACCCGCGCCGGTTCGCCCGGCAGCCGCCCGTAGTTGAGGGCGTTCTGGATCAGCACGGTCAGCATCTGCTGCAGGTGGCGCACGTCGATCACCGCCGGCACGTCCCTGGTTCCGGCCACCACTTCCAGGCTGTCGGTTTCGATGGACATGTGCTGGCGGAACTCGTCGGTGAAGTGGCGCACGTAGGCGTTGAGGTCCATGTGCTCGGGCGTGGCGCGCTCGCGTCGGGCCAGGCCCAGCACGCTCTCGACGATGCCGTTGGTGCGCTTGCACTGCTGGTGGATGATCTCCAGCAGGCGCCGGTCGCCGTCGATGATGCTGGTGGATTCTTCCAGCAATTGCACCGCGTAGTTGATGGCAGCCAGCGGGTTGCGGATCTCGTGGGCCAGGCTGGCCGAGAAGCGGCCCAGCGCGGACAAAGTCAGCGACTCGGCGCGACGCGACACCACGGTGGCGTCGTCCAGGAACACCAGCGACAGCTCGCTGCCGACCATGAGCCGTGCAAAACGCGGCTGCACCTCGGCCTGGTCGTGGTTGAGCTGCATGGGGGTCTCGTCGTGCTGGCCGCTGTTGCGCCAGCGCTGCAGGCGGCGCGCGAGTTCGGGCGACTGGTTGGGCAGATGCATCTTCCGGTCCTCGCGGCGCTCATCGGTCCCGTCGCCCAGCAGCTGGCTGGCCGCCTCGTTGGCCAGGCGGATGCAGTTCTGGTCGTCGACCACCAGCACGCCGGTGCGCATGCGCCGGATGATCAGCTCGTTGACCTCGAACAGATTGGCAACCTCCACCCCGCGCTGGTCGGCAAGCGCTTCGCTGCTGCGCGCGCGCTGGCCGGTCTGGCTGGCCAGGTAGCCCACCGCCAGGTAGGTAATGGAGAACATGCTCATTTCGGCGAGCGGGCGGCCCAGCGTAGAGCCGAAGACGTTGCTCACGATGTATTCGGTAAGCAGCGCCGCGGTGGCCGCCGCCGCCACGCCGTTGCCCAGGCGCGCCGGCAGCAGCAGCGCCGCGGCCGAGACGTTGACCAGCAGCATCATCGCGATGCCGGCGGTGGCCGGAGGCAGGGCATAGGTGGCCAGCGCCGCCACCGCGATATCGACCGTGACGCTGACCATCACCAGCGGCGCCATGCGGCGACTGCGGCGCCCCAGCAGGATCATGAGGACCGCGAAGACCAGGTAGAACATGGCCAACGCAGTGCCGAGCAGCGGCGCACGCGGTTCGCCGACCAGCCCGGAAAGCGGGCTGAAGATCAGCCCGGCCAGGATGCCCGCTTCCAGCGCACGGTACAGGCTGAAGAAGTACAGCTCGCGCTGCGGCGCGGACTGGATCGAATCGATCAGCGTTTGGCGTGGCGTCACGCGAGGCCTCCGCAGGCAATGGCCGCAGTATAGGCAAGCGCGGGCGCGCATGGCGGCGACCTGGATTGGAAAGACGCGACATGTAGCCGGCATTGCTGGCGCTTCCCGCCTCCCATTGCCCTCCCCCGCGTCGCGGGCGAGGGCAATGGGAGGCACTCGTAGGCGAGTGCCGCGTCCTTATGGGTTTTGCACCGCAGCACGCGCTGGGCGACAATGGGCGGCCCATCCGTGCCCTCCCGGCCCTCAGCGCCGTCCAGCTGCGCGCGATGCGTTCTGTTCCTTATCCAGGTGACGCATGAACTTCCACGAATACCAGGCGAAGCAGTTGTTTGCCGATTACGGCATTGCAGTGCCGGCCGGGCGCATCGCGCGCACGCCCGATGAAGCGGTCGAGGCCGCCAAGGCCATTCCCGGCGACCTGTGGGTGGTCAAGGCCCAGATCCACGCCGGCGGCCGCGGCAAGGCCGGTGGCGTCAAGCTGGCCAGGACCCTGGACGAAGTGAAGCAGTACGCCACGGCGATGCTGGGAACGAAGATGGAGACCTACCAGTCCGGCGGCGTGGCCCTGCCGATCGAGACGGTGCTGATTTCCGAAGGCACCGACATCGCCAAGGAGCTGTACCTGTCGGTGCTGGTGGACCGCAGCAGCCAGGCGGTGACCTTCATCACCTCCAGCGAGGGCGGCGTGGACATCGAGACGGTGGCCAAGGAAACCCCGGAGAAGATCCAGACCCTGACGGTCAACTTCGTGCAGGGCCTGCAGCCCTACCAGACCCGCGAGGTGGGCTTCGCCCTGGGGCTGAACTCCAAACAAGTCGGCCAGCTGAGCAAGATCATGCTGGGCCTGTACACGCTGTTCAACGAGAAGGACCTGGCCCTGGTCGAACTCAACCCGCTGGCGATCCTCACTAATGGCGACCTCGCCGTGCTCGACGGCAAGGTCAACTCCGACGACAACGCCAGCTTCCGCCATGCCGATCTGGTGGCGATGCGCGACACGTCCCAGGAAGACGAGACCGAGGTGCTGGCCTCCGAGCACGACCTCAACTACGTGACCATGGACGGCAACATCGGCTGCATGGTCAACGGTGCGGGCCTGGCCATGGCTACCATGGACGTGATCAAGCTCAACGGCGGCGAGCCGGCGAACTTCCTCGATGTGGGCGGCGGCGCCACCAAGGAGCGCGTGACCACCGCGTTCAAGCTGATCCTGTCCAGCGACAAGGTCAAGGCGATCTTCGTCAACATCTTCGGCGGCATCGTGCGCTGCGACATGATTGCCGAGGGGATCATTGCTGCGGTCAAGGACGTGGGCGTCAAGGTGCCGGTGATCGTGCGTCTTGAAGGCACGAATGTCGAAGCCGGCAAGGCCCTGCTGCGCGATTCGGGCCTGGCGATCACTGCTGCCGACGACATCAACGACGGCGCCCGCAAGGCGGTTGCCGCCGTCGCCTGATCACCTCCCTGTAGGAGCGCGCCCTGCCCGCGAACGCACCCACGCACACCAACCGCCCCACCCCTGTAGGAGCGGGCTCTGCCCGCGAGAAGCTTCACCGGTAACGCTTCATCGCGGGCAGGGCCCGCTCCTACAAAAGCAACCCAAGGATTCCGCAATGAGCGTTTTGGTCAACAAGAGCACCAAGGTCATCGTGCAGGGCTTCACCGGCCAGCAGGGCACCTTCCACGCCACCCAGATGGTCGAGTACGGCACCCAGGTGGTCGGCGGCGTGACCCCCGGCAAGGGCGGCACCACCCACATCGAACTGCCGGTGTTCAACACCGTGCGTGAAGCGGTGCAGTCCACCGGCGCCGACGCCTCGGTGATCTACGTGCCGCCGCCGTTCGCGGCCGACGCGATCCTCGAAGCGGCCGACGCCGGCATCAAGGTCATCGTGTGCATCACCGAAGGCATCCCGGTGCTGGACATGCTGCGGGTCAAGAACACGCTGAAGGGCTATCCGGACGTGACCCTGGTGGGGCCGAACTGCCCCGGCATCATCACCCCGGGCGAGTGCAAGATCGGGATCATGCCCGGCCACATCCACTCTGTGGGCAAGATCGGCATCGTGTCGCGTTCGGGCACGCTGACTTATGAAGCGGTCAAGCAGACGACGAATGTCGGCCTGGGCCAGTCCACGGTCATCGGTATCGGCGGCGACCCGATCAACGGCCTGAACTTCGTCGACTGCCTGAAGCTGTTCAACGAAGACCCGCAGACCGAAGGCATCATCATGGTGGGCGAGATCGGCGGCAGCGCCGAGGAAGAAGGCGCCGAATACATCGCCAAGCACGTCAACAAGCCGGTGGTCGGCTTCATCGCCGGCGCCTCGGCCCCGGCCGGCAAGCGCATGGGCCACGCCGGCGCCATCGCCTCCGGCGGCAAGGGCACGGCCGAAGGCAAGTTCGCCGCGATGGAAGCGGCGGGCGTGGTCACCGTGCGCTCCCCCGGCGACCTGGGCGCGGCGATTGCCAAGCTGGTGAAGTAGGGGTTCGGCTTCGTCGGATCATCGTTATGGGCAAGGCCGCCTGAAGCGGCCTTCTTCTTTTGGGGATTCTCAAGAACCCCTCGCCCGCCCTGCGGGCACCTTCTCCCGCAGGCAGGAGAAGGGTTGGGGTGGGGCGCGGGTGCTGAGCGAGCCGCGGCTTCATTCCGATCCTCGCCGATGATTTTTAAAGAGGAAGGAACCCCTCGCCCGCTTGCGGGAGAGGGGCAGGGGTGAGGGCGCTCTTGGTCTGGGGCCAACAGCGCCCCTCATCCGCCCTGCGGGCACCTTCTCCCGCAGGCGGGAGAAGGGTTGCGGCTGCATCCATCCGCACGCGTGCACCAAAAGAGAACCCCTCGCCCGCTTGCGGGAGAGGGGCAGGGGTGAGGGCGCTCTTGGTCTGGGGCCAACAGCGCCCCTCATCCGCCCTGCGGGCACCTTCTCCCGCAGGCGGGAGAAGGGTTGAGGCTGCATCCATCCGCACGCGTGCACCAAAAGAGAACCCCTCGCCCGCTTGCGGGAGAGGGGCAGGGGTGAGGGCGCT
>JBDNHW010000039.1:0-42630 GCA_041688625.1 Pseudoxanthomonas sp. | reverse complement strand
GTGGCCTCGGCGCCCACTCCGGCCGCGACCGAACCGGCGCAAGCCGAGCCGACTGTCCTGGAAGCGGATCCCGAGCCCAGGGCGGCGCGTCCTTCGGCCGCCTTGTCGACCGCGCCGACAGTGAGCGAGCTGCAGGCGGCCAACGGCGAGATCCGGGTGGCGCAAGGCCAGACGCTGTCGCAGATCGCGCGCGGCCTGGGCCAGGATGCCGGTCTGGACCAGACGATGATCGCGCTGCTGCGGGCCAATCCCGACGCCTTCATCCAGGGCAACATCAACCTGCTCAAGGCCGGCGCGGTGCTGCGGGTGCCGCCGTCCGCAGAGCTCGCCCAGCTAGGCGAGCGGGAGGCGGCGGCCCTGGCGCGCGAGCAGAACGCCCAGTGGCGCAGCGCCCGCGCGCCCATCCTGCAGCCGGCAGCGACGGCGGCTGCAACGCAAGCCACCACCGCTGCGCCGGACACGGCTTCGGCACCGGCCGTGTCGCAGGCCAGGCTCGAAATTGCACCCCCGGCAGCCAGTGCGGCGACCCGGGTGGGCACACAATCCGGCATCGATGCCGAGGGCGAGGGCGACATGCTGGCGAACCAGGAACTCACTGCAACCAGGGAAGACCTGGCGGCACGCCAATCCGAGGTCGAGGAGCTGCGTGCGCAGGTCACCGAGCTGGAGACCCTGCAGCAGCAGCAGGCGCAGCTGATCGCGCTCAAGGACAGCGAGCTCGCCGCCGCCCAGCAGCAGCTTGCGGCAGGCCAGGACAGCACCGGGCAACCGCTGTGGCTGTGGGGCGGGCTGATCCTGCTGGTGCTTGGACTGGCGGTCGCGTACATGCTCAGCCGCCGCAGCAAACCGGCAGCGGCCCCTGTCAAACGCAGCGGCTATGACAGCGCGGCCATGGCCGCCGCGTTCGATGCGGGCAATCACGCCGGAGCAATCGCACCGGCAGTCGACGGAGAAGTCGCGGCCGAGCGCAGCGATCCGGCCGAAACGGACGTGGTCGCGGAGCTGGAGCAGCAAGCCCACGCTGCTGCCGAAACGCCGGCCTGGACCGCCGCGCCTGGCAAGCCGACCTGGCACAGTGGCGATGCGGCAGCCGGTATCGCGCCAATGAACGCCGCACCGGCCGGAAGGGAGCGCCTGGAGCTGGCGCTTGCGTATATCGACCTGGGCGACAGGCGCACCGCTCGCGATCTGCTGAACGAAGTCGTGGCCGGCGGCGACGAGCAGGCGCGCGACGAGGCCAGCCAGCTGCTGCGCGAGCTGGACTGAGCTCCAGAATGCAGCGCGGCGAATGATGCGCTACGCGCTGGGCGTCGAATACGACGGTACCGGATTCCGGGGTTGGCAAAGGCTGAGCTCGCACGGGCAGCCGGGGGAGCCGACAGTCCAGGCGGCCCTGGAAGATGCCCTTGCCTCGGTCGCCGCGGCCCCGGTGGAGGTCATCTGCGCCGGGCGCACCGACTCCGGCGTCCACGCACAGTGCCAGGTCGTGCATTTCGACAGTGACGCCGCGCGTGATCCCCGCAGTTGGACCCTGGGCACCACGACCCGCCTGCCGTCTGCCGTCTGCGTTCGCTGGTGCGTGCCGGTGGCCCAGGACTTCCATGCCAGGTTCTCGGCGCGCGCGCGCCGCTACCGCTACCGCCTCGTCAACCGCGCGGTGCGACCGGCGCTGGGCAGGCAGTGGCTGGGCTGGGAACGACTGCCTCTGGATGCGCAAGCGATGCACCGCGCCGCACAGGTCCTTCGTGGCGAGCACGACTTCAACGCCTTCCGTACGGTGCATTGCCAGGCACCGAATGCCCGGCGCGACCTGCATTCGATCAGCGTACGGCGCGAGGGCGAGGAAGTCGTGGTCGAAGTGCAGGCCAACGCCTTCCTGCACCACATGGTGCGCAACATCGTCGGTTCGCTGCTGATGGTGGGGCGGGGTGAGCGTGCAGGGGGCTGGATCGCCGAGCTGCTCGAGGGACAGGATCGCAAGGTCGCGGGCCCCACCGCACCGTCGCAAGGCCTGGTCTTCCTGGGGCCGCTGTACCCTGCGCAGTGGAACCTGCCCGCCGAGGTGACCCTGTGAGCCATACGCGCATCAAGCTCTGCGGACTCACCCGACCCGAGGATGTGCGCCTTGCGGTCGAGCTGGGCGTGGACTACGTGGGGCTGGTGTTCGCGCCCCGCAGTCCGCGTCGCTTGTCGCACGAATCGGCGCACAGGCTGCGATCACTGGTGCCCGAGGAAATCGCCGTGGTGGCGCTGGTGATGGATAACCCGCGCGGAGAGGTGCAGGCGATCATCGACGATCTGCGGCCAGACCTGCTGCAGTTCCACGGCAGCGAGGACGATGTGTACTGCAGCTCGTTCGGAATTCCGTTCCTCAAATCCGTCGCGATGGGCGCCGCTGCCGCCGATGCGGGGGCCGCTGCATCTTTATTTCCTTCTGCCTACGGACTGCTGCTCGATGGGCACGGACCCGGTGAGGCCGGTGGCAGCGGCCAGCGCTTCGACTGGACCCGCACGCCCGGCGGCACGCAGAGGCGCTTTTTCCTTGCCGGTGGGCTTTGCGCCGATAATGTGGGCGTGGCCATCCGCACGGCACGACCGTGGGGCGTGGATGTTTCCAGCGGCATCGAGCAGGCGCCCGGCATCAAGGACGGCGGCAAGACGCGCTTTTTCGTTGAAGAGAGCAGACGTGCAGACAGCAGGAAAGAGCAACAACATGGAAGCGATTGAGGATTACCACCAGTATCCCGACGCCAGCGGGCATTTCGGTCGTTTCGGCGGCCGCTTCGTTGCCGAGACCCTGATCGGGCCGCTGCACGAACTGGCCGCGGCCTACGACGCCGCACGCATGGACCCGGCCTTCATCGCCGAGTTCGACCACGACCTCGAGCATTACGTCGGCCGCCCCAGCCCGATTTACGAAGCCACGCGGCTGACGCGGCAGGTCGGTGGCGCGCGCATCCTGCTCAAGCGCGAGGACCTGAACCACACCGGCGCGCACAAGATCAACAACACCATCGGCCAGGCCCTGCTGGCCAGCCGCATGGGCAAGACCCGGATCATCGCCGAGACCGGTGCCGGCCAGCACGGCGTGGCCAGCGCTACCGTCGCTGCGCGCCTGGGCCTGGAGTGCGTGGTGTACATGGGCGCCACGGACATCGAGCGCCAGAAGATCAACCTCTACCGGATGAAGCTGCTCGGGGCGACCGTGGTGCCGGTGACCTCGGGTTCGCGGACGCTCAAGGACGCGCTCAACGAGGCCATGCGCGATTGGGTCACGAACGTGCAGGACACCTTCTACATCATCGGTACGGTGGCCGGCCCCGATCCGTATCCGCGCATGGTGCGCGACTTCAATGCGGTCGTGGGCCGCGAAGCCCGCGCGCAGATGCTCGCCGACTACGGTCGGCTGCCCGACGTGATCACCGCCTGTGTCGGCGGCGGCAGCAACGCCATCGGCCTGTTCCATGCCTTCCTCAACGATCCGGGCGTCAGGATCGTGGGCGCTGAAGCGGCGGGCGAGGGGGTGGCAAGCGGTCGCCATGCCGCCTCCATCGGCGCCGGTCGGCCGGGCGTCCTGCACGGCAACCGCACCTACGTGATCTGCGACGACGACGGACAGATCACCGAGACCCATTCGGTCTCCGCCGGCCTGGATTACCCGGGCGTGGGCCCGGAGCACTCCTTCCTCAGTGACGCCGGCCGCGCGCAGTACGTGGGCATCACCGACGATGAAGCGCTGGCTGCGTTCCACACGCTGGCGCGCACCGAAGGCATCCTGGCCGCCCTGGAATCGGCGCACGCCATCGCCCAGGCGATGAAGCTCGCACGCGAGCTGCCGAAGGATGCGCTGGTGCTGTGCAACCTGTCCGGCCGCGGCGACAAGGACGTGCAGACCATCGCCGATCGCGAAGGCTTCGATCTGTAGGAGCGCCCTTTATGCCCTTTATGCCCTTTGGGTACATGGGCGAGAGCCGTCCGGGCGTTCCCTGCAAGAGCTCGCGGGCATGGCCCGCTCCTACAAAAGCCCGCTCCTACAAAAGCCCGCTCCTACAAAAGCCCGCTCCTACAAAAGACTGGATCGATGAATCGTATTGGCAAGAAATTCGCGTCGCTCAAGATCGCGAACCGCAAGGCCCTGATCCCCTTCATCACTGCCGGCGATCCGTCGCTGGAAGCCACGGTGCCGGTGATGCATGCGCTGGTCGAGGCCGGCGCGGACGTGATCGAGCTGGGCGTGCCGTTCTCAGATCCCATGGCCGACGGCCCCACCATCCAGCGCAGTTCCGAGCGGGCGCTTGGTCGCAGCGCCGGCCTGCGCTACGTGCTGAAGGCGGTGGCAGAGTTCCGCCAGAACGATGCCACCACCCCGGTGGTGCTCATGGGCTACCTCAATCCGATCGAGATCCACGGCAACCGCCGGTTCGCAATCGAGGCCGTCGCGGCCGGCGTGGACGGGGTCCTGCTGGTCGACCTGCCGCCGGAGGAGTCGGCTGAACTGCTGGGGATCTTTGGGCAGGAAGGCCTGTCACTCGTGGCGCTCGCGTCGCCGACCACCACGCCATCGCGCATGACTGCCGTGTGCGAAAGCGCGCAAGGCTATCTGTACTACGTGAGCTTCGCCGGCGTCACTGGGGCCGGTCATCTCGACACCGAGGCAGCGGGAAAGCGATTGCGGGCGATTCGAACCGAGTCCAGGGTGCCGGTCGTGGCCGGCTTCGGCATCAAGGATGCAGCCAGTGCCAAGGCCATGTCGCTGGAGGCCGATGGCGTGGTGGTGGGGAGTGCGCTCGTCGACGCCCTGGCTGGCGCATCCAGCCCCAAGGAAGCCGCCGTCCTGGCATCCAGGTTCCTGTCGCCGCTGCGCGAGGCGCTCGACGCGTGATCTCTTCCAGGGGTGCACTGGGATAAACTCCGGCGCCGGCGTTCGTGCCGAACCTGAACGAGATCAAGTAACCGAATGAGCTGGCTAAGCAAATTGATGCCTTCGGGCATTCGCACCCAGGGCGGCGCGGCCAAGAGCAAGCGCAGCGTGCCCGAGGGCCTCTGGGAAAAATGCGATCGCTGCGGCGCCGTGCTGTATCGGCCGGAGCTCGAGGAAAACCTCGAGGTCTGCCCCAAGTGCAACCACCACAGGGCAATCCGGGCACGCGCGCGACTGTCCGCGCTGTTCGATGCGGGCAGCACGCAGGAGATCGGCGCCTCGCTGTCTCCGGTGGACGTGCTGAAGTTCCGGGACCAGAAGAAGTACGTGGACCGGATCAAGGCCAGCCAGCGCACATCGGGCGAGCGTGACGCGCTGATCGCCCTGCAGGGCACGCTGAAGCAGAGGCCGCTGGTGGCCTGCGCATTCGATTTCGCCTTCATGGGCGGATCGATGGGATCGGTGGTCGGCGAGCGCTTTGCCCTGGGTGCCGAACGCGCGCTGGAAATCGAATCGCCCTTCGTGTGCTTCTCCGCAAGCGGTGGGGCGCGCATGCAGGAAGGCCTGTTCTCGCTGATGCAGATGGCCAAGACCTCGGCTGCGCTCGGACGCCTGCGGGAGGCAGGGCTGCCCTATATCTCGGTGATGACCCATCCCACCACCGGTGGCGTCTCGGCCTCGTTCGCGATGCTTGGCGACATCAACATGGCCGAACCGGAGGCCTTGATCGGCTTTGCCGGCCCGCGCGTGATCGAGCAGACCGTGCGGGAGACGCTGCCGGAGGGATTCCAGCGTTCGGAGTTCCTGGTCGAGCACGGCGCGATCGACCAGATCTGCGACCGCCGCGAGATACGCGACCGCCTTGCCGAGCTGTTGGCGTTGCTCATGAAGCAGGATCGGCCGCTGGAGCACGTGGAGGCGGTGGCTTGAAGCGGGTTGGAAGCGGAAACCGGGAACCGGGAACAGGAAATGAAGACTCCTTGATGTCTGGCCGGGCTGTTTCCTTGGTCGATCGCGCCGCCGCCGCATTCCCGGTTCCCGGTTACCGGCTCCCCTTCTCCTTCCCGCTTCAGCTCCGGCAGAGACCCACCCCATGAGCCGCAAATACTTCGGTACCGATGGCATTCGCGGGCGCGTCGGCGTGGCCCCGATCTCCGCCGACTTCATGCTGCGACTGGGCAACGCCTACGGACACGCGCTGCAGGCTTCGGCCGGCAATGGCGACGATTGGCGCAAGCCGATGGTCATCATCGGCAAGGACACGAGGATCTCCAACTACATGTTCGAGGCCGCGCTCGAGGCCGGCCTGGTCGCTGCAGGCGTGGACGTGCAGCTGATGGGGCCGATGCCGACCCCGGCGGTGTCGCACATGACCCGCGCGCTGCGCGCCGACGGCGGCATCGTGATCTCCGCCTCGCACAACCCGCACTTCGACAACGGCATCAAGTTTTTCTCTGCCGAAGGCGAGAAGCTCGACGATGTCACCGAAGAGGCGATCGAAGCGGCGCTCGAGCATCCATTCCGCACCGTGGAATCCGAGCGCCTGGGCAAGGCAGTGCGCACGCGCGAGGCCATCGGGCGCTACGTCGAAGCGTGCAAGAACACGGTGGCGCGCAACTTCGACCTCGACGGCATGCGCATCGTCCTGGACTGTGCCAACGGCGCCACCTACCAGGTCGGCCCGATCGTGCTGCGCGAGCTCGGCGCCCGGGTGGATGCGATCGGCGTCGAACCGAGCGGCCTGAACATCAACGACGGAGTCGGCTCCACCCACCCCGAAGGCCTGGCGGCACGCGTGCGTGAAACCGGCGCACAACTCGGCATCGCCTTCGACGGCGACGGCGATCGCGTGTTGTTCGTGGACGACCAGGGCACCGTGGTCGATGGCGACGGACTGGTTTACCTCCTGGCGATGGACTGGAAGCGCAGCGGCCGGCTGCAGGGGCCGGTTGTGGGCACCTTGATGACCAATTACGGCCTCGAACGAGCCTTTGCCGAGGCGGGTATCGAGTTCATCCGGGCCAAGGTCGGCGATCGACACGTGCACCGTGCGCTGGTCGAACGTGGCGGCACCCTGGGCGGGGAGGCTTCGGGGCATCTTCTGTGCCTGGACCGCACCAGCACCGGTGACGGCATCGTCAGCGCGCTTCAGGTGCTGGAAGTTCTGGAGCGCACCGGCATGTCGCTGCGCGAGGCCGTGGCGGGTCTGGCGATGGTGCCGCAGAAGACCACCAACGTGCGCCTGCCCGATGGCGCCAGGCCCACCGAAGCGGCCAGCGTGCAGGCCGCGCTGGCGCAGGCGCAGGCGGCGTTGGACGGCCACGGCCGGGCCTTCCTGCGGCCCTCGGGCACCGAACCAGTGGTCCGGGTGACGGTGGAGGCCGATGACGCGGGATTGATGCAGGCCACGCTCGATCGCCTGGTAGAGGCGGTATGCGCGGCGACCTGAGTCGTTTGCGCGGGGATTCCGCAGGATCCCCGGGTTCGCGGCAGATACACTGAACTTTCATTTCCAAGCCCTTCCAGGGCACGGTCTCCCGCCGGGAGAACGACAACACAGAGCAAGCGCATGACCGCGACAATCCCCACGCTGGACATCGGCCGTTTCGACACCCATCGCGACGATTTCGTCGCTGAACTTGGCGCCGCCTATCGAGAGTGGGGATTCGCCGGTATCCGCAACCACGGAGTCGATCAGGCGCGTATCGACGCAGCCTACGAGGTGTTCCGCCAGTTCTTCGCACTGCCCGAGGAGGTCAAGCGCAAGTACCACGTCACCGGCAGCGGCGGGGCGCGCGGCTACACGCCTTTCGGAGTGGAGACCGCCAAGGGCGCTTCGCATTTCGACCTCAAGGAGTTCTGGCACATCGGCCGCGAGATTGCGCGCAGCTCGCCCTACGCCGACGCCATGCCGCCGAACCTGTGGCCCGAAGAAGTGCCTGGCTTCCGTGAGCACGGCTACGGGCTGTACCAGGACCTGGACCACCTCGGCTCGCGCGTCCTTTCCGCACTGGCCCTGCACCTGAATCTGGACGCAGGCTATTTCGCCGACAAGACCGACTCCGGCAACTCGATCCTGCGCCCGATCCACTATCCGCCAATCACCACCCCCGACGTGCCGAACGTGCGTGCTGGCGCGCACGAGGACATCAACCTGATCACCCTGCTGGTGGGCGCAAGCGCGGCGGGCCTGGAGGTGCGTTCGCAGCAGGGCGAGTGGGTGCCTTTCACTTCGGATGCCGACACCATCGTGGTCAACATCGGCGACATGCTGCAGCGGCTGACCAACCACGTGTATCCCTCGACCACCCACCGGGTGACCAATCCCGCGGGCGAGCAGGCGCGCCAGCCGCGCTACTCGGTACCGTTCTTCCTGCATCCGAACCCCGATTTCCTGATCGACGTGCTGCCTTCGACGATCACTGCCGACAACCCTTCGCGCTACCCGGAGCCCATTACAGCCCAGGCCTATCTCGAAGAACGACTGCGCGAGATCAAGCTGAAGTAGCCGCTGGCCGTGCCGGGGTCGCGGAGTTGTTGGAGCTGCGCCGGCGCCTGCGCCACTGCACCGCCGGCCGGCCGCGGCTGGATCGGTATTTCTGCATCCGTAACCGGCGAAATGGGTTGACCTGCAGTGCCTGCAACCAAACCGGCGATGGCGCTGGCCAAGGAATACCATTGCGACATGGGCCATGGGTTCCTGTTCAGCCCTCCGCTGGCTCCGGAAGAAATGCTGGCCTGGTGCCGCAACGACCTGCGCATGGCCGAGGAGGGTGGAACCCACTGTGCCTCGCGCGGCTGACTCAGCGGTGGGATTCGGGCCGGCCGGTACCTGGATGGCATGCTGCTGGGGCGCCATCACCCTTCAGTCGGTATCCTTCGCGCCTGGCAATGGTGTTTAGGTGGTCGATATGCGTCGCAGGATCGTGGCTGGAAACTGGAAGCTGCAAGGACTTCGTGAGTTCGCCACGTCGCTGGTGGGCGAAGTCGCGAAGGGTCTGCCGCTGGAGAATGTCGACGTCGTGGTGCTCCCGCCGATGCCGTATCTCGGCGACCTGATCGAGGACTTCGAGGGGAGCTCGATCGCCTTCGGGGGGCAGGACGTGAGCAGCAACGAGAAGGGCGCCTACACCGGGGAAGTCTCTGCCGCGATGCTGGTCGACGTGGGTGCGCGCTACGGACTGGTGGGCCACTCGGAGCGGCGCCAGTATCACGCCGAGAGCAGTGAACTGGTGGCGCAGAAGTTCCTGGCCGCGGTCAATGCAGGCCTCGTGCCGATCCTGTGCGTGGGCGAGACCCTGGAGCAGCGGGAGGCCGACCAGACCCGCGAGGTGCTCCAGTCGCAGCTGGTCCCGGTCTTGGAGCTGGCCGGTGTCGATGCTTTCGAGAGGGCCGTGGTCGCCTACGAGCCGGTCTGGGCGATCGGCACCGGCCGGACGGCTACTCCGGAGCAGGCGCAGGAGGTGCACGCCTTCATCCGTGGCGTCGTCGCCATGCGCGATGCTAGAATTGCGGATTCGCTGCCCCTTCTGTATGGCGGCAGCGTCAAGCCCGACAATGCCGCCGAACTGTTCGCGCAGCCCGATGTCGACGGCGGACTGGTTGGTGGCGCCTCGCTGGTGGCCGCGGACTTCCTCGCCATCGCCCGGGCCGCGGCCGGTTGACAGGGGCTCCCGCCGGCGCCGGTGGAACAGATCCGGCGTCGACACACTGATCGAGATCCTGAAATGCTGATGTTGACCCTGAATGTGATTTACGTGCTTGTGGCCCTTGCGATCATCGTGATGGTGCTGATGCAGCGCGGTTCCGGTGCCGCGGCCGGTTCTGGCTTCGGCGCGGGCGCATCGGGTACGGTGTTTGGCGCGCGCGGCGCGTCCAACTTCCTCTCCAAGAGCACCAAATACCTGGCCATCCTGTTTTTCAGCATCAGTTTGTTCATGGCGTGGCAGGCGTCGCGTGCCGTGGGTGCACCGGTCGAGCAGGACCTGGGCCTGATGTCGGAAATGCAGCCGGCAGCTCCGGCAGGTGAACGTCCCGCCTCCAGTTCCACTGTCCCCACTGCACCGCTGGCTACGCCCGTCCAATCGGAAACCACCGTGCCTTCCTTGCCCGCCGGCAGCGTCCCGGCACCCGCACAGGATGCGCTGCCCACGACTGCGACGCCGACGCCGCAAAGCCCGCCGCAAGGCGACTGAAGGCGGTTACAATATGCGGCGCGTCCGGGGGTTCCCGGACACACGAAGTTTGCCCAGGTGGCGGAATTGGTAGACGCACTACCTTGAGGTGGTAGCGGCGAAAGTCGTAGGGGTTCGAGTCCCCTCTTGGGCACCAAACCAGATGCGAATCCTCGGCAGGTTCCGCGCATTTCACGCGCGGGCTGGTAAACCGGGGGCGCATGCCTCGCGGCCACTGCATGCCACTGCAGGCATGTCGCCGCAGGCTCCATCCAACGAGGACCGTGCGTGCTGGCCGAATACCTGCCGACCCTGTTGTTCCTGATCGTTGCCACAGGCATCGGCATTTCGCTGATGGTCATCGGCCGCTTGGCCGGGCCGAGGAATCCGGACGCACGCAAGCTTTCACCCTACGAATGCGGCTTCGAGGCATTCGAGGACGCGCGCATGAAGTTCGACGTGCGCTACTACCTGATCGCGATCCAGTTCATCGTCTTCGATCTGGAAATCATCTTCATCGTGCCGTGGACCCTGGTGTTCATGGAGCTGGGCCCGCGCGCGCTGGTGACCATGGGCCTGTTCGTGGGCATGTTGTTCCTGGGTTTCATCTACGTGTGGAAGAAGGGAGCCCTCGAATGGGAGTGACCGTATGAGCGTGATCGGAACCATCGACCGGTTGATGACCAACCCGATTCCTGAAAGCAGGGTCGACGACATCCTGCGGCCCGAGGGCGGTAATCCGCTGCTCGAGAAAGGCTACGTCACCACCAGCGTGGATACGCTGATGAACTGGGCACGCACCGGCTCGATGTGGCCGATGACCTTCGGCCTGGCCTGCTGCGCGGTGGAAATGATGCATGCCGGCGCCTCGCGCATCGACCTGGATCGGTATGGCGTGGTGTTCCGGCCGTCGCCGCGCCAGTCCGACGTGATGATCGTTGCCGGCACGCTGGTCAACAAGATGGCGCCGGCGCTGCGCAAGGTCTACGACCAGATGCCAGATCCCAAGTGGGTCATTTCGATGGGCAGCTGCGCCAACGGCGGCGGCTACTACCACTACTCGTATTCGGTCGTGCGCGGCTGTGACCGCATCGTGCCTGTCGACATCTACGTGCCGGGCTGCCCGCCCACGGCCGAGGCGCTGACGTTCGGCATCCTGCAGCTGCAGAAGAAGATCTGGCGCACGCAGACCATCGCGCGCTGATCGGCATCACCAACCCCCACACCAGAGCACGCCACGCCCCCATGGCAAAGCAAGCCGACAACTACACCGAGCGCCTGAAGCGGTCTTTCGCTGACGCCAACTTGCACATCGCCGAATCACGGGGCGAGGTGACGCTCGAGCTGCCTCCCGCACAGTGGTACTCCGCTTGCCTGGCGCTGCGCGACGAGTTCGGGTTCGAGCAGTTGCTGGACCTGTGCGGAGTCGATTACCTGGGCTACGGACTTGACGAGTGGGACACCGTGAACGTGACCTCGGAAGGCTACAGCCGTGGTGTCGACTCGAGCCAGGCCGATCACGGTCGTTTCGACTGGGAGCAGCGGCCGCAGGGCGATCGGACGCCGCACCGCTTCGCAGTGGTCGCGCACCTGCGTTCGTACAGGCACAACCGGGTGCTGCGCATCCGCTGCCTGGCAGAAAGCGAGGATCTTCCGATGGTGGCTTCGGTGACCAGCGTCTGGCCCGTAGCGGACTGGTTCGAGCGCGAAGCTTTCGATCTGTTCGGCATCCTTTTCGACGGCCATCCGGACCTGCGTCGCATCCTTACCGACTACGGCTTCGTAGGTCATCCGTTCCGCAAGGATTTCCCGCTGATCGGCAATGTCGAAGTCCGCTATGACGAAGAGAAGAAGCGTGTGATCTACGAGGCGGTCACTTCGGTCGAGCCGCGCGTGCTGGTGCCGCGCGTGATCCGCGACGACTCGCGATACGCGACAGCTGCCGGTGAAGCGGCTGGACGGGAGATTGCAAAGTGAGCGGAACAGGGAACAGGGAACAGCGAACAGGGAATGACGCCGTGTCTGGTGCCGGTGCGTTCTCTGCTGTCCTGGAATTTTCATTCCCCGTTCCCCGTTCCCCGTTCCCGCTTTCCGGAGGCGTGGCGTGAGCATACCGCCCGCCACTGCCGCTTTCGCCAGCAACGTGGCCGAAAGCCGCCAGGAGATCCGCAACTACACCATGAACTTCGGTCCGCAGCATCCGGCGGCGCACGGGGTGCTTCGCCTGATCCTGGAGATGGACGGCGAGACCGTGATGCGCGCCGACCCGCACGTCGGCCTGCTGCACCGGGGCACCGAAAAGCTGGCCGAGTCCAAGCCTTTCAACCAGTCGATCGGCTACATGGACCGCCTCGACTACGTGTCGATGATGTGCAACGAGCATGCCTACGTGCGCGCCATCGAGACGCTGGTGGGCATCGAGGCGCCCGAACGCGCGCAGTACATTCGCACCATGTTCGACGAGATCACCCGCATCCTCAACCACCTGATGTGGGTGGGGTCCAACGGACTGGACCTCGGCGCGATGGCGGTGATGCTGTACGCGTTCCGCGAGCGCGAGGAACTGATGGACTGCTATGAGGCGGTCAGCGGCGCGCGCATGCACGCCACGTACTACCGCCCCGGCGGCGTGTACCGCGACCTCCCTGACACCATGCCCAAGTATCGCGAGTCGCCGTGGCGCAAGGGCAAGGACCTGAAGCGATTCAACGCCGCCCGCGAGGGCACGCTGCTGGACTTCATCGAGGACTTCACCGACAACTTCCCGCACCGGGTCGACGAGTACGAAACCCTGCTCACCGACAACCGCATCTGGAAGCAACGCACCGTGGGCATCGGCGTGATCAACCCCGAAAAGGCGCTGGCATGGGGCATGACCGGTCCGATGCTGCGCGGTTCGGGCATCGCCTGGGACCTGCGCAAGAAGCAGCCGTATGCCAAATACGACAGCGTGGATTTCGACATTCCAGTTGGCACCAACGGCGACTGCTATGACCGCTACCTGGTGCGCATGGCCGAGATGCGCGAGTCGAACCGCATCGTCAAGCAGTGCGTGACCTGGCTGCGCGCCAATCCGGGCCCGGTGATGGTGCAGAACTACAAGCTCGCGCCGCCATCGCGCGAGGAAATGAAAGACGACATGGAAGCGATGATCCACCACTTCAAGCTGTTTACCGAGGGCTACTGCGTACCGGCAGGCGAAACCTACAGCGCCGTCGAGGGCCCGAAAGGCGAGCTTGGCGTGTACATGGTGTCCGATGGCGCCAACAAGCCGTTCCGCCTGAAGGTGCGCGCGCCCGGATTCGCCCATCTGTCGTCGATGGACGCGGTGGTGCGCGGGCACATGCTGCCCGACGTGGTGGCGATGATCGGCACCTACGACCTGGTGTTCGGAGAGATCGACCGATGAGGGCGACCGGCAATTTCGAGGCGGCGCGCGACATCGATCCGCTGGTGGCCCTGAGCGAAGACACGCGCGTGCAGATCGACCAGTGGCTGCTCAAGTTCCCACCAGACCGCAAGCGCTCCGCGGTGCTGCAGGGCTTGCATGCGGCGCAGTCGCAGAACGGCGGCTGGCTGACCGACGAGCTCATCGTCGCGGTGGCGAAGTACCTGGGCCTGCCGCCGGTGTGGGCGTACGAAGTGGCCAGCTTCTACTCGATGTTTGAGCTGGAGAAGGTCGGCCGCAACAACGTCGCCTTCTGCACCAACATCAGCTGCTGGCTCAACGGCGCTGAAGACCTGGTGGCGCACGCTGAAAGGAAGCTTGGCTGCAAGCTCGGGCAGTCCACCGCCGACGGCCGCATCTTCATGAAGCGCGAGGAAGAGTGCCTGGCTGCCTGCGCGGCTGCGCCGATGATGGCCATCAACGGCCATTACCACGAGAACCTCACCATCGAGAAGGTGGACGAGCTGCTGGACGGGCTGGAATAAGCGATGGCGAGCATGGGCAAGAGCACGAGCATGAGCATGAGCACGAGCACGAGCACGAGCATGAGCAGGACCAGGGAACAGGGAAGCGGGAATGAAACTCTGGTCGCGGCCAGTGGAGTTTTCGCCGCCCGGTATCACCCATTCCCCGTTCCCCGTTCCCCGTTCCCGCCTCCCCGCGAGATCCGCCAATGACCGCCTCCCACCACACCACCGGCCCGGTCGGACCGGCTCCGAAGGACCACCAGGTCGTATACACCACGCTGCATTTCGACAAGCCGTGGTCGTACGAAAACTACCTCAAGACCGGCGGCTACAGCGCGCTGCGGCGGATCATCGAAGAGAAGATCGCTCCAGCCGGCGTGGTCGAGATGGTGAAGAAGTCCGGCCTGCGCGGTCGCGGCGGCGCTGGCTTTCCCACCGGCCTGAAGTGGAGCTTCATGCCCAAGGGCGACATGCAGAAGTACATCCTGTGCAACTCGGACGAGTCCGAGCCCGGGACCTGCAAGGATCGCGACATCCTGCGCTACAACCCGCACGCGGTGCTCGAAGGCATGGCCATCGCCTGCTACGCTACCGGCTCGACCGTGGCCTACAACTACCTGCGTGGCGAGTTCCACCACGAGCCGTTCGAGCATCTGGAAGAAGCCACGGCCGAAGCCTACGCGCACGGCTGGCTGGGCAAGAACGTGCTGGGTTCGGGCGTGGACATCGACATTCACAACACGCTGGGCGCCGGCGCGTATATCTGCGGCGAAGAAACCGCGATGATGGAGTCGCTCGAGGGCAAGAAGGGGCAGCCGCGCTTCAAGCCGCCGTTCCCGGCCAACTTCGGCCTGTACGGCAAGCCGACCACCATCAACAACACCGAAACCTACGCTTCGGTGCCGGCGATCATCCGCAACGGCGCCGAGTGGTTCCTCAACCTGGGCAAGCCCAACAACGGTGGCCCGAAGGTGTTCTCGGTATCGGGCCACGTGGCGCGTCCGGGCAACTACGAGATCCGGCTGGGAACGCCGTTCTCCGAATTGCTCGAGATGGCCGGCGGCATGCGCGCCGGGCGCCGGCTCAAGGGCGTGATCCCGGGCGGCTCGTCGATGCCTGTGCTGCCGGGCGAGATCATGATGGGCCTCACCATGGACTACGACAGCATCCAGAAGGCCGGTTCCGGTTTGGGTTCCGGGGCGGTCATCGTCATGGACGACACCACCTGCATGGTGCGCGCCTGCCAGCGCATCGCACGCTTCTACTACAAGGAAAGCTGCGGCCAGTGCACGCCGTGCCGCGAAGGCACCGGCTGGATGTACCGCATGATCACCCGCGTGGTCGAGGGCAAGGCGACCGTCGAGGACCTGCACACGCTGAAGGCGTCTGCCGGCCAGATCGAAGGCCACACCATCTGCGCGTTCGGCGAAGCCGCCGCCTGGCCGGTGCAGGGTTTCCTGCGCCACTACTGGAACGAGTTCGAGTACTACATCGAGCATGGGCGTTCGATTGTCGATTCGAAGCTTGAGGTAGCGGCATGAGGGCGTTGAAATGCGGGAACCGGGAACGGGGAACGGGGAATGACATTGCTTCCTGTGGCGGTGAAATCCCGGATGATCTGGTTCTCGCATTCCCCGTTTCCCATTCCCCGTTCCCGCTCCTGGAAATTGCCGCATGAGCGCGCAGCCGGTGAATCCGGACCTTCCGCCCGACCACGTCACCATCGAGATCGATGGGCAGTCGATGGCCGTGCCCAAGGGCTCGATGATCATCCAGGCCGCCGACAAGGCCGGTATCCCGATCCCGCGCTTCTGCTACCACGACAAGCTGGCCATCGCGGCCAACTGCCGCATGTGCCTGGTGGAAGTGGAGAAGATGCCCAAGCCGGCGCCGGCCTGTGCCACGCCGGTGATGGACGGGATGAAGATCGCCACGCGCAGCGACAAGGCGCTCAAGTCGCAGCGCAACGTGATGGAGTTCCTGCTGATCAACCATCCGCTGGACTGCCCGATCTGCGACCAGGGCGGCGAGTGCGAACTGCAGGACCTGTCGCTGGGCTACGGCCGCTCCGTCAGCCGCTTCCAGGAGCGCAAGCGCGTGGTCCCGGACGAGGACATCGGCCCGCTGGTGGCCACCGAGATGACCCGCTGCATCCACTGCACGCGCTGCGTCCGCTTTACTGCCGAAGTCGCAGGCACCTACGAGCTCGGCAGCATGTACCGCGGCGAGGACCTGCAGATCGGCACCTATGACGGCAAGCCGCTCACCACGGAGATCTCGGGCAACGTGATCGACCTGTGCCCGGTGGGCGCGCTGACCAACAAGGTATTTGAGTTCCGCGCCCGTCCATGGGAGCTCATCGCGCGCGAATCGGTCGGCTACCACGATGCAATGGGTTCGAACCTCTACCTGCACGTGCGCCGTGGCGACGTGCTGCGCACCGTGCCGCGCGACAACGAGGCAGTCAACGAGTGCTGGCTGTCCGACCGTGACCGCTACTCGCACCAGGGCCTGTACGCGGCCGATCGTGCGATCCGGCCGGAGATCAAGGTCGATGGCGAGTGGCGTCAGGTGACATGGGCCGAAGGTCTCGCCGCGGCCGTCGAGATCCTGCGCGCGAACCAGGGCGACAGCCTGGGCATGCTGGTGCACCCGGCCACCTCGAACGAGGAGGGCGGGCTTCTGGCGCGCCTCGCGGCCGGCCTGGGCTCGGGCAACCTGGACCATCGCCTGCAGCAGCGCGATTTCTCCGATTCGGCCGTCGCAGAAGCGTTCGACACGCCGATGGCGGAGATCGAGCAGGCGGACGTCGTGGTCCTGCTGGGCACCAACATCCGCCACGAACTGCCGCTGCTGCACCAGCGCATCCGCAAGGCGAACACCCAGCGCAGCACGCGGGTGCACGTGATCAACCCGGTCGATTTCGACTTTACCTTCCCCATCGCAGGCAAGCAGATCGTGGCACCGTCCCGGTTCGCTGAAGCCCTGGACGACTCGAAGCTGCAGGAGGCAGTCAAGGGCGCGGCCCACGCGGTGATCATCGTCGGCGCGCTGGTAGAGAACCACCCGCAGGCGTCGACTATCCGCGCGGCCGCGCGCCGCTTCGCCAAGTCAACCGGCGCAAGGCTGTGTCGCATCCCGCAGGGCGCGAACGCGGTCGGTCTCGCGCGCCAAGGGGTGCTGCCAAGCTCGCGTGACGTGGTCGGCATGTTCGCCGAGCCGCGCGCGGCCTATGTCATCTACGGCATCGAACCGGGCCTGGATTTCGCCGACGGCGCGGCGGCGCACAAGGCGCTGCAAGCTGCACGGGTGGTGTCCTTCAGCCAGTTCGCCTGCGCTTCGACGCGCGAGGTCGCAGACCTGATCCTGCCCATCGCGGCGCTGCCCGAGATCCAGGCCACGCTGACCAACCTCGATGGCGAGGACCAGTACACGCAGGCCGGCGGCAAGCCTCCCGGCGAAGCCCGCGAAGGCTGGCGCGTGCTGCGCGCCCTCGGTGGTGAACTGCAGCTCGATGGTTTCGAATTCACCGACCTGGCCGGCCTGCGCAACGCGCCGGCGCTGGCGCCCGTGGCGAAGCCTGCCGCATCGTCCGCCCCGAGCGCGGGCCGCGAGGGACTCGAGCTGGCGGCGGTGCCGGCCATCTACCGTGGTGATGCAGTGCTGCGTCGCGCCGCTGCGCTGCAGGCGCATCCGCTGAACACCACGCCGCGGATCACGCTCAACGCCGACGACGCCGATTCGGCGGGCCTCTCGCAAGGCGCGATGGCCAAGGTCCGCACCGTCGACGGCACGGCCACCCTGCCGGTATTCGTCGACAGCCGCGTCGCTCCCGGCGTGGCGTGGATCGAGAGCGGCCACGGCGCCACGGCACCCTTGGGCGCCGGGCGGGTGACGGTGGTGGGCGCATGAACGAGCTGTTGATCGACGGGGTGGAGCCGATGCGGGACTGGCTGCTGGGGTTCGGGGCAGGGGGCACGATTTTGTGGATCGTGCTCAAGGTCCTGGCCATCGCCGTGCCCGTCATCGTCGCGGTCGCGTTCTACGTGGTGTGGGAGCGCAAGCTCATTGCCTGGATGCACGTGCGCCACGGGCCGATGTACGTTGGCATGGGCATCTTCCAGGCCTTCGCCGACGTCTTCAAGCTGCTGTTCAAGGAAGTGATCCTGCCAACCAAGGCCCACAGGACCATGTACATCCTTGCGCCGCTGATCACGCTGGCGCCCGCATTCGCCGCGTGGGCGGTGGTGCCGTTCGATGCGCGCCTGGTGCTGGCCGACCTCAACGCGGGCCTGCTCTACCTGCTGGCGATGACCTCCCTTGGCGTGTACGGGATCATCATTGCCGGCTGGGCATCCAACTCGAAGTATGCCTTCCTCGGCGCGATGCGCTCGGCGGCGCAGGTGGTCAGCTACGAGATCGCCATGGGCTTCGCCCTGGTCGGCGTGCTCATCGCTTCGGGCAGCATGAACCTGAGCGCGATCGTCTACGCGCAGGCCGGTGACGCGGGCTTCTTCGAGTGGTTCTGGCTGCCGCTGTTCCCGCTGTTCATCGTGTACTGGGTGTCCGGCGTGGCCGAGACCAATCGCGCCCCGTTCGACGTGACCGAAGGCGAATCGGAAATCGTCGCCGGACACATGGTGGAGTACTCCGGTGCGGCGTTTTCGCTGTTCTTCCTGGCCGAATACGCCAACATGATCCTGATCAGCTTCCTGGTCGCGATCTTCTTCCTGGGCGGCTGGCTGAGCCCGCTGCAGGGCTGGATCACCGCCGACGTCTCGCCGTGGATCGACTGGATCTGGATGGGCGGCTGGCCGTGGCTGCTGCTCAAGGTGCTGTTCTTCGCCAGCGCGTTCATCTGGTTCCGCGCCAGCTTCCCGCGCTATCGCTACGACCAGATCATGCGCCTGGGCTGGAAGGTCTTCATCCCGCTGACCATCGTGTGGATCGCGGTCGCAACCTTGATGGTGTTCTTTGGCGTGTTCGAGAAGGGCGTTTGACCAATGCATAAAGTCTTCTACTACTTCCGGAGCCTGATGCTGCTCGAGCTGCTGCAGGGCCTGTGGCTGACCCTGAAGTACACCTTCAAGCCGAAGTACACGCTGATGTACCCGATGGAGAAATTCCCGCAGTCGCCGCGCTTCCGGGGCCTGCACGCGCTGCGCCGCTACCCCAATGGCGAAGAGCGCTGCATCGCCTGCAAGCTGTGCGAGGCGGTGTGCCCGGCGCTGGCGATCACCATCGACTCAGAGAGACGCGACGACGGCAGCCGCCGCACGACGCGCTACGACATCGACCTGTTCAAGTGCATCTTCTGCGGGTTCTGCGAGGAGAGCTGCCCGGTGGACTCGATCGTGGAGACCCACATCCTCGAGTACCACTTCGAGAAGCGCGGCGAGAACATCGTCAACAAGCAGCAGTTGCTGGCGCTCGGTGATCGGCTCGAAGCTGAGATCGCCGAGCGCCGCACGGCCGACGCTCCTTTCCGCTGAGGTCATGATGGATCTGCTGCTTCTCTCGTTCTATGTCTTCGCCACGGTGGCCGTGGTCGCCGCCGGCGGCGTGATCACCGTGCGCAATACGGTGCATGCGGTGCTGTTGCTCATCCTCACCTTCTTCTCCGTGGCCTGCACCTGGCTGCTGGTGGGGGCCGAGTTCCTCGGCGTCGCCCTGGTCCTGGTGTACGTGGGCGCGGTGATGGTGCTGTTCCTGTTCGTGGTGATGATGCTGGACATCGACATCGTCAGGATCCGCGAAGGCTGGGTCCGCTACCTGCCCGTGGGCCTGGTGGTCGCGGTGGTGATGCTGGTGCAGATCCTGATGCTGACGGGGGTCAAGGCCAAGCTGGCCACGCCTTATGTCGCCAACGCTGCGTCGGCCGCCGCCGATGTGTCCAACACCTCGTGGCTGGCGCGTCGGCTGTACACCCAGTTCCTGCTGCCGTTCGAATTCGCTGCCGTGATCCTGACCGTCGCCGTGGTGGCCGCGGTGATGCTCACGCTGCGCAAGCGGGAAGGCACCAAGACCCAGGACCCGGCGGAGCAGTCCCGGGTCAAGGCTTCCGATCGACTGCGCATGGTCGACGTGGCCGTCGAAAGGCCAGTGCGCGAGACCTTGATCAAGCCCGAGCCGGCTGCGCCGCCGGCGGAGGACAAGGCATGATCGCGCTGGGCCACCTGCTTGCCCTCGGTGCGGTGCTGTTCTGCATCAGCGTTGCCGGCATCTTCCTCAACCGCAAGAACGTGATCGTGCTGCTGATGTGCATCGAGCTGATGCTGCTGGCGGTCAACATCAACTTCATCGCCTTCTCGCGGCAGTTCGGCGATCCGGATGGACAGATCTTCGTGTTCTTCATCCTGACCGTGGCCGCTGCAGAGGCCGCGATTGGCCTGGCGATCCTGGTCACCCTGTTTCGCAGCCGGGGCACGATCAACGTGTCCGACGTCGATACCTTGAAGGGCTGATCCACCTATGACCGATATGGAACTCACGCTCTCGAAAAACGTGCTCCTCGTGGTGGTGCTCGCGCCGCTGCTGGGCAGCATCGTGGCCGGGCTGTTCGGCCGCCAGGTCGGACGCGCAGGTGCGCACTGGGTGACCATCATCGGCGTGGCCATCAGCTGCGCGCTGTCGTGCTGGGTGCTGTACCAGCTGGCGGGGCAGGGTGCTTCGCCGTTCAACCAGAACCTCTACACGTTCTTCGACATCGGCGGCTATTCGGCGCATGTCGGCTTCATGATCGACAACCTGACCGCGATGATGATGGTGGTGGTGACGTTGGTCTCGCTGCTGGTGCACGTCTACACCATCGGCTACATGGCCGACGATCCTGGCTACCAGAGGTTCTTCAGCTACATTTCGCTGTTCACCTTCTCCATGCTCATGCTGGTGATGAGCAACAACTTCCTGCAGCTGTTCTTCGGCTGGGAAGCAGTGGGCCTGGTCTCCTACCTGTTGATCGGCTTCTGGTTCAAGCGACCCACGGCAATCTTCGCCAACCTCAAGGCGTTCCTGGTGAACCGCGTGGGCGACCTCGGCTTCCTGCTGGGTATAGCGGCCGTGCTGTTCTGGTTCGGCACCATGGACTACGCGCTGGTGTTCGCCAACGCGCCGATGCTCGAAGGCGTCACCGCGCAGATCTTCAGCGGCTACTCATGGGACGTGGCAACGATCATCTGCATCTGCCTGTTCATTGGCGCGATGGCCAAGTCGGCCCAGGTCCCGCTGCACGTCTGGCTGCCCGATTCAATGGAAGGCCCGACCCCGATCTCCGCCCTGATCCACGCCGCGACCATGGTCACCGCCGGCATCTTCATGGTGGCGCGCATGTCGCCACTGTTCGAAATGTCGCAGACGGCGCTGAACTTCGTGCTCCTCATCGGTGCGACTACCGCCATCTTCACCGGCCTGATCGGCATCGTGCAGAACGACATCAAGCGCGTCGTGGCGTATTCCACTCTGTCGCAGCTTGGCTACATGACCGTCGCGCTGGGCGTGTCGGCGTATTCGGCCGCCGTGTTCCACCTGATGACCCATGCCTTCTTCAAGGCGCTGCTGTTCCTCGGGGCGGGCTCGGTGATCATCGCCATGCACCACGAGCAGGACATGCGCCGCATGGGCGGCCTGCGCAAGTACATGCCGGTGACTTTCGTGACCATGTGGATCGGCACCCTGGCCCTGGTCGGCACGCCGTTCTTCAGCGGGTTCTATTCCAAGGACACGATCATCGAAGCCGCTGGCCACCACGCCCACGAAGCCGGCGGCTGGATTGCGAACTATGGCTACTGGGCGGTGCTGGCCGGGGTGTTCGTCACCAGTTTCTACAGTTTCCGCCTGCTGTACCTGACCTTCCACGGTAAGGAGCGCTTCCGCGATGCCGTAGTCGACCCTGGCCGCGTCGACCACTCCAATCCCACGCCCGTCACGCATGACGAGCAGGGCCACGCGGCCCATGCGCTGGACCATCACGGCGCGCACGATGCACACGGCGATCACGGCGTGCACGAACCGCACGAGTCACCGTGGGTGGTTACGATCCCGCTGATCCTGCTGGCCATCCCCTCGGTGCTGATCGGATTCTTCACCATTGGGCCGATGCTGTATGGCACCGGCTGGGACGGCCATCAGGCGGTCGTGGCAGTACCGGGCCAGGCGCTGACGTTCTTCAGCGGCGCCATCGACTTCATCGATCCGGCGCGCGATACGGTGGCGCAGTTGGCCGAGGAATTCCAAGGCCCGTTGCAGTTCGGGCTGCATGGTTTGCAGACGCCGCCGTTCTGGCTGGCGCTTGCTGGCTTCGCGCTGGCCACCTTCCTGTACCTGTTCGCATCGCCGGAGCTGCCGGCACGCCTGCGCCGCACCTTCGCGCTGCCGGTGCGCATCCTCGAGAACAAGTACGGGATGGACGCCATGTGGATCGGCGGCTTCGCCGGCGGTGGCGTGGCCCTGGGCGACCTGTCCAATGCGGTCGACCGGCACGTGATCGACGGCGCTGCGGTCAACGGAAGCGCCAAGCTGGTCGATTTGGCAGCGCGCCTGCTTCGACGTACCCAATCGGGTCTCCTTTACCACTATGCCTTCGCGATGATCCTCGGCCTGATTGCACTCCTGGCCGTGCTCCTCGTGTTCTGGCAATGACCTGACGGATACGACTACGTGGCGAACTGGCCTTTGTTGAGTGTGTTGATCTGGCTGCCCATGCTGGGTGGCGCGGTAGCCCTTGCGCTGGGGAACACGCGGCCGGGCGCGGCGCGATGGACCGCCATCGGCACTGCGCTGCTGACCTTCGTCTTCAGCCTGGGCCTGCTGACCGGCGTCGATGGCGCGAACCCGGGAATGCAGTTCGTCGAACAGCGGGCGTGGATCCCGGCCTACGACATCGGCTACAACCTGGGCGTCGATGGCATCTCGATCGCGCTGATCGTGCTGACCACGCTGACCACCGCGCTGGCGCTGATCGGTGCGTGGACGGTGATCGAGAAGCGGGTAAGCCAGTACGTGGCCTCGTTCCTGTTCCTCGAGGGAATGATGATCGGCGTGTTCTGCGCGACCGACGCGATGCTGTTCTACGTGTTCTTCGAAGCGATGCTGATCCCGATGTTCCTGATCATCGGCGTCTGGGGCGGGCCGCGACGGATCTACGCCTCGGTGAAGTTCTTCCTGTACACGTTCCTGGGCTCGGTGCTGATGCTGCTGGGCCTGATCTACCTGTACCTCAAGGGCGGCAGCTTCCAGTTCGCCGACCTGTACCTGCTGCCGCTGGACGCACGCGAGCAGACATGGCTGTTCTTCGCGTTCCTGGTCGCCTTCGCGGTCAAGGTGCCGATGTTCCCGGTCCACACCTGGCTGCCGGACGCGCACGTCGAGGCGCCCACCGCCGGCTCGGTGATCCTGGCGGCGATCATGCTGAAGATCGGCGGCTACGGCTTCCTGCGCTTCACCCTGCCGATCCTGCCCGATGCCGGCTATGAGTGGGCGGGGCTTGTGATCGCACTGTCGCTGATCGGCGTGGTCTACGTGGGCCTGGTGGCGCTGGTCCAGGACGACATGAAGAAACTGATCGCCTACTCGTCGGTGTCGCACATGGGCTTTGTCACCCTGGGCATCTTCATCGCCTTCGGGCTGGTGCGCGACGTCGGCAACGTCGATGGGGCCCAGCTGGGCCTGCAGGGCGCGATGGTGCAGATGATTTCGCACGGCTTCGTGTCCGGCGCGATGTTCTCCTGCGTCGGCGTGCTGTACGACCGCATGCACACGCGCAAGATCCGGGACTACGGCGGCGTGGCCAACGTGATGCCGTGGTTCGCGGTGCTGTTCGTGTTCTTCGGCATGGCCAACGCCGGCCTGCCGGGCACCAGTGGTTTCGTGGGTGAGTTCATGGTCATCGTGGCGAGTTTCCAGAAGCATCCGCTGATCGCCTTCGCCGCGGCGTCCACGCTGGTGATTGGCGCGGCCTACACGCTGTGGCTGCTCAAGCGCGTGCTCTACGGCGAGGTCGCCAATGCGCATGTGGCCGAGCTCAAGGACATCAACGGAAGGGAAATACTGGTGCTGGGCGTTTTCGCGGCAGGCGTGCTGGCGCTGGGTGTCTATCCCAAGCCGCTGACCGACCTGATGGAGCCCTCGATCGCGCAACTGGCGGCGCAGCTCTCCGCCAGCAAGCTGTAAGGACAGGACATGACCCCGTTGATTTCCACCACCACCGCCGACCTGATGCCGCTGCTACCGGAGCTGGTCCTGATCGGCGGCGCGTTCGCACTGCTGATCCTAGACCTGTTCCTGGACGTGAACCGCCGCGTGGTGACCCACGTCCTCGCACTGGCCGTACTGGCCGCAGCGATCATCATGATCACTACCGGCGTGGGCGGCCACGGCGTGGTGTTCAGCGGCATGTTCGTGCGCGACGTCATGGCCGACGTCAGCAAGGTGGTGCTGCTGCTGGTCAGCGCGCTGACCCTGTTCTACGCCTGGCCATACCTGCGCGAGCGCAAGCTGTATCCGGGCGAGGTTCCGGTGCTGATCCTGTTTGCCACCGCCGGCATGATGATGATGGTGTCGGCGGGCAACCTGGTCATGGTCTACCTGGGGCTCGAGCTGCTGGCTCTGTGCTCCTACACGCTGGTCGCGGTCAATCGCGACGATGGCCTGGGCTCGGAAGCGGCAATGAAGTACATCGTGCTGGGTTCGCTGGCCTCGGGACTGCTGCTGTACGGCATGTCGCTGGTCTACGGCGCCACCGGCACGCTGGACCTGGCCGGCATCAACGCCGCGGCCAGTCTGACCACCGAGCGCACCATGCTGCTGACCGGCGTGGTGTTCCTGGTGGCCGGCCTCGCGTTCAAGCTGGGCGCGGCCCCATTCCACATGTGGCTGCCGGACGTGTATCAGGGCGCGCCCACGCCGGTGACACTGTTCATCAGCGCCGGACCCAAGCTGGCCGCCTTCGGCATCGCCTTCCGCATGCTGGAACAAGGACTGGGTCCGATGGCCGAGCAGTGGCAGCTGCTGCTGGCAGGCCTCGCCGCAGCGTCGCTTATCATAGGCAACCTGATCGCCATCGCCCAGACCAACCTCAAGCGCATGCTGGCGTATTCCACGGTGTCCCACGTGGGCTTCCTGCTGCTCGGGCTGGCTGGTGGCGACGAGCGCGGCTATGCGGCAGCGCTGTTCTACGGCATCAGTTACGCGATCATGTCGGCGGCCTCGTTCGGAGCGATCATCGTGCTTTCGCGGCAAGGGTTCGAGGCCGACCAGATCGACGACTTCAAGGGGCTCAACGCGCGCAACCCCTGGCAGGCAGGACTGGTCCTGTGCGTGATGGCATCGCTTGCGGGGGTTCCGCCGTTCCTCGGGTTCTGGGCCAAGCTCGTGGTGCTGGGCGCGGCACTGGATGCGGGACTGACATGGCTGGCGATCCTCGGCGTGATCTTCGCGGTGATCGGCGGCTTCTACTACCTGCGCGTGATCAAGGTGATGTACTTCGACGAGCCGGTGGGTGAACTGGTGGCGCCGCGCAGCGACCGCGTGGTGCCGGCGGTGTTTGGCGTCAATGCGCTGGCGCTGCTGGTGCTGGGCATCTTCTGGAGCCCGATCATGGCGTGGTGCCAGCTGGCGTTCGCATAGCTGAGCGATGCACGTGGAAACGCGTTCCACACCACGTTGCGCTGGTAACAGCCTGCTTCGGTGGGCGCTATCCTCGTAGGATGCCCTGGCGTCGAAGCAAACCGCATCCGAGCAAGCTCGGACCTATATGGGTCGATGCATTGGTCACAGCCTGCTTGAACAGCCGCCAGCGTCGTAGATCCGAGCTTGCTCGGATGCCCTGGCTTTGAAGCGAAATGCATCCGAGCGAGCTCGGATCTACAGGGAGCAGCCGTGTCGTGTCGGGATGCCTGCCGCCAGCAACGCCCCGGGCTTGCATATTCCCAACTGAGTGACCATAATTCCGCTCCTGATGCGGGGTGGAGCAGTCTGGCAGCTCGTCGGGCTCATAACCCGAAGGTCGCAGGTTCAAATCCTGCCCCCGCTACCAAGCTTTTCGTCAGGAAAGCCTCCACAAGAGGCTTTTTTGTTGAACAAGGCTCGGGCTTGCGAAAGTGGATGTTCCTGCTTTCGCACCGGAATCCAGCAGCATCGGACAAGGGGCCCATCGGGCCCTTTGTTGTTTCCGGAAGTTGCTTTTCCTCCCTGAGATCCAACGGACAATATCGATACGTGAGCGACAAGGCACGACAAATCACGCGTTTGCTGTCTCCGACCGTCGAGGCCCTGGGCCTGAAGCTGTTGGGAGCGGAGTACCTGCCGGCACCCGGCAGCGCGACCCTGCGGCTGTACATCGACGTGCCCGCTTCCGAACAGGAATCGCGGCTGGTCAACATCGAGGATTGCGAGGCGGTCAGCCGCGAGGTCTCCGCCCAGCTCGACGTCGAGGACCCGATCACCGGCAACTACACGCTCGAGGTGTCCTCTCCCGGCGTGGACCGCCCGCTGTTCACGCTGGAGCAGTTCGCGAGGCACATGGGCGAGTCGGCCAAGGTCGTCCTGCGTCTGCCGCAGGACGGGCGCCGGCGCCTGCAGGGGCCGATCCTGCGCATCGAAGGCGAGACCATCGTCTTCCAGGTCGACGCCGACGAAATGACCGTGGCCTTCGAGAATATCGACAAGGCCCGGGTGATGCCCGACTGGGTGGCGCTGGGTTTCGCACCGCAACCAAAGAAGGCCGGCGCCGCCAAGCCGCTGCCGGCCACGCCCAATGCAAAGCAGGTCGCCGCCAGGAAGGCGGCCGCAGCCAGGAAAACGCCGGCCAGGAAGCCGGCAGCTCGGAAGCCCGGCATCAAGAAGCCGGCCCCCAAAACAACCAACAAACCGGCGGCCAAGCGGCCGCGCGCGGAGTGAACGATGAGTAAGGAACTGTTGCTGGTAGTGGACGCGGTCGCCAACGAGAAGGGCGTGCCGCGCGAGGTCATCTTCGACGCCATCGAGGCGGCGCTGGCGTCGGCTGCGAAGAAGCGCTATCCCGAACAGGAAGTGCTGACCCGCGTGACCATCGACCACAAGACCGGCGAATACGAGACCTTCCGCCGCTGGGAAGTGGTGGCCGACGACGTGGTCATGGAGTCGCCCGACTTCCAGCTGCGCCTGATGGACGCGCTCGACGAGAGCGAAGGCGCCGGGGTAGGCGACTTCGTCGAAGAGCAGATCGAGAACCCGGACTTCGGGCGCATCGCCGCCCAGGCCGCCAAGCAGGTGATCGTGCAGCGCGTGCGCGAGGCCGAGCGCGCGCAGGTCGTCGACGCCTGGAAGGACCGTATCGGCGAGCTGGTGACCGGCATCGTCAAGCGCGCCGAGCGCGGCAACATCTACGTGGACCTGGGCGGCAACGCCGAGGCGTTCATCCCCAAGGAGAAGGGCATCCCGCGAGACGTGCTGCGCGCCGGCGACCGCGTGCGCGGCTACCTGTTCGATGTGCGCCACGAGCCCCGCGGCCCGCAGCTGTTCATCAGCCGCGCGGCACCTGAATTCATGATCGAGCTGTTCAAGCTCGAAGTGCCGGAAGTGGGCCAGGGCCTGGTGGAAATCAAGGCCTGCGCACGCGACCCGGGCGACCGCGCCAAGATCGCCGTGGTGGCCTATGACACTCGCACCGATCCCATCGGCGCCTGCATCGGCATGCGCGGCTCGCGAGTGCAGGCCGTCTCCAACGAGCTCAACGGTGAGCGCGTTGACATCGTGCTGTGGAACGACAGCGCGGCGAACTTCGTCATCAATGCAATGGCGCCAGCCGAGGTGCAGTCGATCATCGTCGACGAGGAAAAGCACTCGATGGACCTGGCGGTGGCCGAAGACCGGCTTGCCCAGGCGATCGGCAAGGGCGGCCAGAACGTTCGCCTGGCGAGCCGCCTGACCGGTTGGCAGCTGAACGTGATGACCCAGGACCAGGTGTCGGCGAAGTCTGAGGCCGAGCAGGTCGTGGCGCGCCAGCTGTTCGTGGACAAGCTCGAGGTCGACGAGGAGATCGCCACCATCCTGGTTGCCGAGGGCTTCAACACGGTCGAGGAAATCGCCTACGTACCGGTCGGCGAGCTGCTGGCGGTGGAAGGGTTCGACGAGGACATCGTTGAGGAGCTGCGGGCCCGAGCCCGCGACGCGCTGCTCAACGAGGCCCTGGCCGAGGAAGAGAGCCTGGGCGACAGCCAGCCGGCGGAAGACCTGCTGGAGCTGGAGGGTATGGACCAGAGGACGGCCTTCGCGCTGGCCTCGCACGGCGTCCGCACCAGCGAGGAACTGTCCGACCTGGCGGCCGACGAGGTCGTGGAATTCGGCATCGAAGGCCTGGACGAGGCCCGCGCCGCGGCGCTGATCCTGTCCGCCCGCGCCGAGGAAATCGCCCGCCTGGAGCGCGGCGAATGACAAGGCAATGAACCCCGCCCTGCACCATAGGGGGCTAGAATCCGCGTTCCCTTCGCGCTAGGCGGGGGCGCAAACGAAGGTCACAGGATCCGAATGACGCAGCAAACCACCATCCGCAAGCTTGCCGCACTGGTCAACACGCCGGTCGAGAAACTGCTCGAGCAGCTAGCCGAGGCCGGCATGAGCTTCAGTGGCCCCGACCAGGAAGTGACCAGCACCGAGAAGATGAAGCTTCTCGGTTTCCTGCGCCGCACCCACGGCAAGGCCGAGTTGCCTGCCGACGATGCCGAAGGACCGAAGAAGATCACGCTCAACCGCCGCAAGGTGCAGGAAGTGACGGTAGCCGCGGGCCGCAGCAGAACCACGGTCAACGTGGAGGTCCGCCAGAAGCGCACCTACATCAAGTCCGACGAGCCTGGTGCCCCCGTCACCGACGAGCGCGCCGATGCGCTGCGCAAGCTGGAGGAATCCAAGCAGCGCAACCTGGAAGAGCAGCAAAAGTTGGCCGAGACCGACAAGCGTCGGACCGACGAACGTGATCGCCTGCGCAAGGAAGACCAGGCAGCCAAGCTCAAGCTCGAGGCCGAGCGCGTGCAGGCCGATGTCGAAGCCGTGGCCGTGGCCACCGGCGCGGCACCCGCCGACGAGGAGGGCGCGGTCGCCCGTCCGGCCAAGGTCGGCGGACACCATGTGCCCAAGCCACCGGTGCGCAAGGATCCGCCGCGCACCGACGACCGCGGCACCACCGCGGCCAAGCACAAGACCCGCGGTTCGCATGCGATGGTCGCCGGCGTGGAGGATGACGATTCCACCCAGCGCTTCGCTGGCCAGCTGCATCTGTCGGCGGCCGACCGTGCGCGTCGCACCACCACCCGAGGCAAGCCCAAGCCGCGACGCCATCTGGAGCAGTCCCGCGGCGGAAGCGGCAGCCACGGCTTCGAGCGCCCCACCGCGCCGGTCGTGCGCGAGGTGGCCATCGGCGAGACCATCACCGTGGCCGACCTGGCGCAGAAGCTTGCGCTCAAGGGCGGTGACGTCGTCAAGGCGCTGTTCAAGATGGGCGTCATGGCGACCATCACCCAGAGCATCGACCACGACACCGCGGCGCTGGTCACCGAGGAGCTGGGCCACAACGTGGTCAAGGCCGGCGGAGACGATGTCGAGGACGACCTGATCGCGCATGGCGATGTCGACCAGGGCGAGCTCGAAGCGCGTCCGCCCGTAGTCACCATCATGGGCCACATCGACCACGGCAAGACCTCGCTGCTCGATTACATCCGCCGCACCAAGGTGGCCACGGGCGAAGCCGGTGGCATCACCCAGCACATCGGTGCGTACCACGTGGAAACCGAAAAGGGCGTCATCAGCTTCCTCGACACCCCCGGTCACGCGGCTTTCACCCAGATGCGCGCGCGCGGCGCCAAGCTCACCGATATCGTGGTGCTGGTGGTTGCGGCCGACGACGGCGTGATGCCGCAGACGATCGAAGCGGTGAACCATGCCAAGGCGGCCGGCGTGCCGCTGATCGTGGCGGTCAACAAGATGGACAAGCCCGACGCCGATCCGTCGCGCGTCAAGAACGAGTTCCTCACCCATGACGTGGTCGCAGAAGACTTCGGCGGCGAGGTGCAATTCGTCGAGGTGTCGGCCAAGACCGGCGACGGCGTGGACAACCTGCTCGATTCGATCCTGCTGCAGGCCGAAGTGCTCGAGCTCAAGGCCCCGGTCTCGGGCCGTGCCAGCGGCGTGGTCATCGAATCGGCCCTGGACAAGGGTCGTGGCCCGGTGGCCACGGTGCTGGTCCAGCAGGGCGTGCTGAAGAAGGGCGACTACCTGGTCTGCGGCACGCAGTATGGCCGCGTTCGGGCGCTGTTCGACGAGACCGGCGGCCAGCCCAACGAGGCGGGCCCGTCGATTCCGGTGCAGGTGCTCGGCCTGTCCGGGGTGCCGGACGCAGGCGACGACTTCGTGGTCGTCGAGGACGAGCGCCTGGCCAAGGACGTGGCCCAGCAGCGCGACGCCAATCGCCGTGAATCGCGCATGCTGCAGTCTGCCGGCAGCCGCATGGAAGACATCATGTCGCAGCTGGGCAAGGGCGAGGGCCAACTGGTCCTCAACCTGGTCATCAAGGCCGACGTGCAGGGTTCGGCAGAGGCGCTGAAGCATGCGCTGGTGGCGCTGTCCAACGAGATGATCCGGATCAACATCATCCATTCGGGCGTAGGTGGCATCACCGAATCGGACGCCAATTCCGCGCTGACCTCCAAGGCCACGCTGATCGGCTTCAACGTCCGCGCCGACGCGGCCGCACGACGCATCGTCGAATCCAACGGCGTGGACATGCGCTACTTCTCGATCATCTACGACGTGATCGACCAGGTGAAGCAGGTCGCGTCGGGCATGCTGGGCGTGGAGATCCGCGAAGAGATCATCGGCATTGCGGAAGTCCGCGACGTGTTCCGCAGCTCCAAGTTCGGCGCCGTCGCCGGCTGCATGGTCGTGGAGGGTACGGTCAAGCGCAGCAAGCCGATCCGCGTCCTGCGCGACAGCGTGGTGGTGTTCGAGGGCGAGCTGGAGTCGCTGCGCCGGTTCAAGGAAAACGTGGACGAAGTGCGCAACGGCACCGAGTGCGGCATTGGCGTCAAGCAGTACAACGACGTGCAGCCGGGCGACCAGATCGAGTGCTTCGAGCGCATCGAAGTGCAGCGCACGCTGTAAGCGGTCCAGGCTGCGATGCACCTGCAGGGCTCCTCCCGCAGGTGCAGCTTCAGCCGACAGCGAACGGAGCCAACCATGTCAACCAAATCATTCCATCGCAGCGATCGCGTCGCCGCCCAGCTCCGCCGTGAGCTGGGGACGCTGGTCCACCAATTCTCGCGTGAGCACGACCTGCCTTCGGTCAGCGTGTCCGACGTGGAGGTGACCCGCGACCTGGCCCACGCCAAGGTCTTCGTCACCGCACTGATGCAGGAGCGCTCGGCCGAGGCGGTGAAGTCACTCAAGGAGCTGGCGCCGCAGATCCGCTACCAGCTGGGCAAGGCGATGAAGCTGCGCCACGTGCCGGAGCTGCATTTCCACTATGACGACTCGGTGGACCGGGGCGAGCGCATCGAGACCCTGCTGCGCGACAAGCTGCCTGCACCGGAAGACGGCGACGCGTGATCGTGCAGGAGCGGGCCCTGCCCGCGAGATTTTTCCTGCAGCTTGCAAGAGCATCGCGGGCAGGGCCCGCTCCTACAAGGATCATGCTTCGCACGATGTCCAGGACCAAGGTCAAATTCCGCCGCCTCGACGGCATCCTGCTGCTGGACAAGCCGCAGGGCCTGAGCTCGAACCAGGCGCTGCAGCAGGCTCGATTCCTGTTCCGCGCCGAGAAGGGCGGCCACACAGGCAGCCTGGACCCGCTGGCTACCGGGCTGCTTCCGCTGTGTTTCGGCGAGGCCACCAAGATCGCAGGAACCCTGCTGGGCGCGCGCAAGGTTTACGACACCGTTGCCCGCCTGGGCATTACCACCGATACCGACGATGCCGAGGGTCAGCCGCTGCGCGAGCGCGAGGTCGGCCGCCATGGCGTGGACGAGATCGATGCCGCGCTGCGCACCCTGACCGGCCGGATCCAGCAGCGGCCGCCGATCTATTCGGCGCTCAAGCGCGGTGGCGAGCCGCTCTACGCCAAGGCGCGACGCGGCGAGCTGGTGGAAATCGAGCCGCGCCCGGTCGAGGTGCATCGCTTCGAGCTGCAGTCCTCCGGCGGCCTCCTCGACGGAGGCGAGCCGCTGCTGCGACTGCAGGTGGAATGTGGTTCCGGCACCTACGTGCGCAGCCTGGTCCGTGATCTTGGCGAGGCGCTGGGCTGCGGGGCCCACGTGGTGGAACTGAGCAGGTTGTGGGTCGAGCCGTTCCGCGAGCCCCGGATGTGGACGCTGGACGCGCTGCAGGCCCTTGCGCAGCGGGACGATCGCAGCCTGGAGGCCTGCCTGCTGCCCATCGACGCCGGCCTGGTGGGTTTTCGCCAGGTCCAGCTCGTGGAGGAAGCGGCGAAGCGTTTTGGCCAGGGGCAGCGCCTGCCAGGCATCCCGGGCAGCGCAGGGGCATGTGCCGTTTACGGCGCCGACGGACGGGTGCTGGGTCTGGCGCAGCTTGACGGTACAGGCGTGCTGTCGCCGCAGCGCCTGTTCAACTGGCCGCATCGTCCTGCCGAAGTCGAGTAAAACCTTGTTTCGAAAGGGCCGTCCGCCTACAATGTCGCGGCCTTTTCGGCATCCTGATCAGACACCCTTTCGGTCGTTCGATCCCATCGCATTATTCCATCGCAATCGGCGAGCCCGGCGGTGCGCTCGGTCATTCCATCGACACGACGTTCCTGCAGGCCACGCATCTCAAGAGAATCCACATGCCCATCGATACCCAGAAAGTCATTGAAGACAACAAGCGCGGCGCTGCCGACACCGGCTCACCGGAAGTCCAGGTCGCGCTGATCACCGCCCGCATCGAGATGCTGAGCGGCCACTTCAAGACCCACAAGAAAGACCACCACAGCCGGCGAGGCCTGCTGCAGCTGGTCAACCGCCGCCGCAGCCTGCTCGACTACCTCAAGAAGAAGGACAGCGAGCGTTACAAGACCTTGATCCAGAAACTTGGCCTGCGTCGCTAAACCGAACCCCACCGCGGCGCAGTGATGCGCCGCGGTCTTGTTTCCAGCACACGAAAATCCAGCAACAGCTCATTCAGCAACAGCTCCATGGCCGGACAGACCCGGCCACCCGCGCGCGACATGGGTCGTGCCCGGTTCAACCAAGCAAAAGAAACCAAGGGAATCCTCGTGGCAAAAATCACCAAAACCTTCCAGTACGGCAAGCACCAGATCACCCTGGAAACCGGCGAGATCGCGCGCCAGGCAGGCGGCGCGGTCATGGTCTCCTGCGAAGGCACCGTGCTGCTGGTCAGCGCAGTGGCCAACAAAACCGCGCGTGAAGGACAGGACTTTTTCCCGCTGACGGTCGATTACCAGGAGAAGTTCTACGCCGGCGGCCGCATCCCGGGTGGCTTCTTCAAGCGTGAAGGTCGCCAGAGCGAGAAGGAAACGCTGATTTCGCGCCTGATTGATCGCCCGATCCGTCCGCTGTTCCCCGACGGCTTCCGCAATGAGGTCCAGATCATCGCCACGGTGATGTCGATGAACCCGGAAGTGGACGGCGACATCCTCGCCCTGATCGGCGCCTCCGCCGCACTGTCGCTGTCCGGCGCGCCGTTCGACGGCCCGATCGGCGCCGCGAAGGTGGGCTACAAGAACGGCCAGTACCTGCTCAACCCGACCGTCAGCGAGCTGAAGGATTCGGAGCTGGAGCTGGTGGTTGCCGGTACCGCCGACGCGGTGCTGATGGTCGAATCCGAGGCTCGCGAGCTGTCCGAAGACGTGATGCTGGGCGCGGTGATGTTCGGCCACCAGCAGATGCAGGTGGCGATCAACACGATCAACGAGCTGGTCGCCGAAGGCGGCAAGCCGAAGTGGACCTGGTCCGCGCCCGAGGCGAAGGAAGGACTGGTGGCCGCGATCCGCCACGCCATCGGCGAGCGCCTGTCCGCAGCCTTCCAGGTTCGCGACAAGCTCGAGCGCAAGGACACCATTTCCGGCGTCAAGAAGGAAACCATCAGCGCGCTGGCGGCCGATGCCGAGGCCAACGCCTGGACCCACGGCGACCTGGCCAAGGAGTTCAGCGAGCAGGAATACCAGACCATGCGCGACTCGGTCCTCAAGACCAAGGTGCGCATCGACGGCCGTGCGCTGGACACCGTGCGCCCGATCACCTCGCGCGTCAGCGTGCTGCCCCGCGTTCACGGCTCCTCGCTGTTCACCCGCGGCGAGACCCAGGCCATCGTCGCCGTCACCTTGGGCACCGCCCGCGACGGGCAGGTGATCGATGCGGTTGCCGGCGAGTACAAGGAGCACTTCCTGTTCCACTACAACTTCCCCCCCTATTCGGTGGGTGAAGCCGGCCGCATGATGGGCCCGAAGCGTCGCGAGATCGGCCATGGCCGCCTTGCCAAGCGCGGCGTGCTGGCGGTGATGCCGACGATGGAAGCCTTCCCGTACACCATCCGCGTGGTCTCCGAAATCACCGAGTCCAATGGTTCGTCCTCGATGGCGTCGGTCTGCGGCAGCTCGCTGGCGCTGATGGATGCGGGCGTGCCGATCACCGCGCCGGTGGCAGGCATTGCCATGGGCCTGGTCAAGGAAGGCGACGAGTTCGTCGTGCTCTCCGACATCCTCGGTGACGAAGACCACCTAGGTGACATGGACTTCAAGGTCGCCGGCACCGCCAAGGGCATTTCGGCCCTGCAGATGGACATCAAGATCCAGGGCATCACCGAAGAGATCATGAAGGTGGCGCTGGCCCAGGCCAAGCAGGGCCGCCTGCACATCCTGAAGGAAATGGAAGCCGCTTTGACCGCGCCGCGCGAAGAGCTGAGCGAGTTCGCGCCGCGCCTGATCACCATCAAGATACACCCCGACAAGATCCGGGAAGTGATCGGCAAGGGCGGTTCCGTCATCCAGGCGATCACCAAGGAAACCGGCACCCAGATCGACATCCAGGACGACGGCACCATCACCATCGCCTCGGTCAATGGCGCCGCAGGCCAGGCCGCGAAAGCGCGTATCGAGCAGATCACCTCGGACGTCGAGCCGGGTCGGATCTACGAGGGCAAGGTCGCCAAGCTGATGGACTTCGGCGCGTTCGTCACCATCGCCCCGGGCAAGGACGGACTGGTCCACGTGTCGCAAATCTCCAGCGAGCGCGTCGAGAAGGTCTCCGACAAGCTCAAGGAAGGCGACATCGTCAAGGTCAAGGTGCTGGAAGTCGACAAGCAGGGCCGCATCCGCCTGTCGATCAAGGCCGTGGAAGAAGGCGAGGGCGTCGCGGCCGAGTAAGCTGCGACATCCGCAAAAAAAGACGGGCTTCGGCCCGTTTTTTTTGCCTGTCATTCAAGGAGCGTGACCGTCCTCGGCGCCACGACCACGCGGGCTGCATCAGAGCGCTTGCTACGGCTGCGCCGAATCCACGGGGGCGCGCAGCCAGCGATGGATGCGCCGGTACACCCCGGCGTCGCCCAGCATCTCCAGATGTCCAATGCCGTATCCCACCCAGCGCCTGGCCCGCGGAATGCGCAGGTCGAAAGCCGGTCGCCGGTGCTGGCCCAGTGCGCTTGCGATGGGCACCAGGCCGTCGCCACGCGTAGCCCTGTTTCCGCCGGCCACGGGCGCTGGGCCGGTCGATGCCGCTATGGCATACGCCAGCACGTGCGGGGGTAGCGGCATCGGTTTTCGCCTGTCGAGGCGGGGGTCGCCTTCGCTGTCATGCCCGTGTGGACCGTGCAGGTTGCCGTGGCGCAGATCCTGGATTCCAGCACTGCGCAGCTTGCCCAGGCGCACCAGGGGCAGGCTGTAAGGTGTGAGACCAACCAGTGTGTCGACCCAGCTGCCGGCCCGCTCCAGCGGCGCGCCGTGGTGCGGCGTGCCCAGGAATACCAGGCGAGTCGGGAGTTGCGCCCAGCCAAGCCCGATGGATTCGGCATGATCCAGCGCACTGCGCGCGACGAGGCCACCCATGCTGTGGCACAGCAGCACCAGTTCCTCGACCGGGACTGGCCAGGCATCGATCAGCTCCTCCAGCAGCCTCGCAAAGTCCGCGCCGTTGGCCGACACGTGCCTCCCGGTGTTGTAGTTCAGGTGCACACGGGCGTAGCCCAGGTCTTTCGCCAGTGACCGGCCATGGTCGTGGCCGCGGAGCGTCCACTGGAGGTCGTTCATGCACAGCCCATGCACCTGCACCAGCAGCTTTCCGCTGGCTTCGGGAGGGTCTGCGCCAAGGACCCCTGCAGCAGGCCGCAGCCCGACTCCGTCCCTTCGGATCTGCATCTGGATCGCCAGCGGATTTCCGCTGGCTTCCAGGTGGTCGCCCAGCACGCCGTTGATGATGGCCAGCGCCGCCTCGCGCTGCGAAGAGAGGCCGCCCGCGCCCAGGGCTGGTGCCAGCGCACCCAGCGACCTGTCGATCCCGCTGCCCACCATCCTGGCGACGCCGCGGATGTTGCGGTACACGAACCCCGGCACGCCGGTGGTTGCCGCCGGGGCGGGTCGCCCGATCGCCGAGGGCAAATGCGTGATCGCGGCATGCATCGCTTCGACGAGGTCGGCGACTCCGGTCACTCCCTCGACTGCAAGCTGCCCGATGCCGCGAAGGTCGTCCGCATTGCGCCAACCCGCCGCGCCCGGCTTGGGTCGGGGCGGCGTCATGCTGGAGGCGTTCTGGTGAGCATGCAGCGATGATGGACGCCGGCTTGGGAATGTCAAAGCATTCGGCCAGGTTTCAAGCTGAAAATCCCTGCAACAGCGACCTCCACCGCTCCCGGTCGGCTTTCACCGACCGGGCCGCTCGCGAGGAGGTGCGCGCACTTGGGAGGCGCGTTGAACTTCTCAGGCCGGTGCATGCACACGTCTCAGACCGGGTCGGAGCGCCGCGGAACTAGACCCAGCCGGTGGCGTAGTACACACCGATCAGGAGGAACACCGAGAACGTGCTGATCAGGGTGATGGCGAAGATGTCCTTGTAGCTCTGGCGGTGGGTCAGGCCGGTCACCGCCAGCAGGGTGATGACCGCGCCATTGTGGGGCAGGGTGTCCAGCCCGCCGGAGGCCACCGACGCCACCCGGTGCAGGACCTCCATGGATATTCCCGACGCCTGCGCGCTGGCGATGAAGCTGTCGGCCATGGCCGCCAGGGCGATGCTCATGCCGCCGGACGCCGAGCCGGTGATGCCGGCAAGCACGTTGACGGTGATGGCCTCGTTGACCAGCGGATCGGGGATCTTGTTGAGCGCGTTCGCCACCACCAGGAAGCCCGGCAGTGCTGCGATCACCGCGCCGAACCCGTACTCCGATGCGGTGTTCATGCCCGCGAGCAGGGCGCCGGAGATCGCGCTCTTGCTGCCCTCGGCGAAGCGCCGGGTCACCGGCTTCCATGCCAGCGCGATGACACTGAGGATGCCGACCAGCAGCGCGCCTTCCACCGCCCAGATCGCCGCTACCCGCGAGATTTCCTGGACTACCGGGGTGGTGGCGCCCACCACCGCGGGTACGAACGAGTGGCTGTCGCCGTAGTAATCCAGGATCAACACGGTGAACAGCTTGGTCGGCCACGACCTGCTGCAGCCGTTGCACGCCGCGCATCTGTTCACCGATGCGCTGTGGCAGCAGCTGCGCGATCCGGTTCAGCGCCTGTCCGTGCAGCAGATCCGCGGCGCCCTGGATTCCACCACCGACCTGCTCACCGGCCTGCTCGACATGTCGCGCCTGGAAGCCGGCGGCCTGGTGCCCGAACCTCGCGACCTTCCATTGGCCGAAGTGCTGGAGCCACTGGTATCCGAATTCCGGGCGATGGCGGCCGAGCGCGGTCTCGGCTTCCACTTCCTCCCCACGCGCGCATGGACCCACAGCGACCCGCAGCTGCTGCGTCGCATCCTGCAGAACTTCCTGGCCAACGCCGTGCGCTACACCGACTCCGGCGGCATCCTGCTCGGCGTACGCCGGGTGCAGGGCGGCTTGCGGATCGAGGTCCACGACACCGGACCCGGCATCGGCGCGGGCGATCGGCAGTCGATCTTCGAGGAGTTCAGGCGTGGCGAAGACGCCAGAGGCCAGGGCCTGGGCCTGGGGCTCTCGATCGCCGATCGCATCTCACGTCTGCTCGGCGCGGCGCTGACGCTGCGCTCCCGCCCCGGTGCGGGTTCGGTATTTGCCGTGCAGGTGCCGCGCGTGCAGGCCAACGAGCCGCAAGCGATGAGTGGTGGCAATCGTGGCGGCTGGCACGGCCGCAAAGTGCTGGCGGTGGACAACGATCCCGAGGCGCTGGCCGCACTTCGCGCCGTGCTGGAAGGCTGGGGCTGCAAGGTGGCCAGCGCCGGTGATGGCGAAGAGGCCGCAGGCGCACTTGAACGGGACACGGCGGAGCTCTGGGTATTCGACTACCACCTGGAACACGGGGATACCGGCGTGGCGCTGGCGCAGCGATTGCGCGAGCGTATCGGACCGCGTCCATGCCTGCTGTTGAGTGCTGACCAGAGCGATGTCGTGCGGCGCGCCGTGCATGAAGCCGGCTTCGTGTTCCTCGCCAAGCCCGTACGTCCGCTTGCATTGAAATCGGTGCTCGACCGCCTGATGGCAGCGCGGGCGGCGGGACAGGTGGACGAAACCGCGGCCGCGTCATGAAGCGATGTTGCCTGCAGAAACTACACTGGGCGGCCTGCCTTGCGACCTGCCACCCATGCCCTACACACCGATCGTCGCCACCCTTGGCTACGTGCTGTCGCCTGATCGCGCCCAGGTCCTGCTGATCCATCGCAACGCGCGTGCCGACGACCAGCACCTGGGCAAGTACAACGGCCTGGGAGGCAAGCTGGAGAATGACGAGGACGTCGTGAGCGGGATGCGCCGCGAGATCGAGGAAGAAGCCGGTATCCGCTGCGACACGCTGTCATTGCGCGGGACCATAAGCTGGCCCGGCTTCGGCAAGCACGGCGAGGACTGGCTTGGCTTCGTGTTCCTGGTCTCCGATTACACCGGCGCGCCGCACGCAAGCAACGTGGAAGGCACGCTGGAGTGGGTGCCGGTGGAGCGGATCCTGGATCTGCCGCTGTGGGAGGGAGACCGTCACTTCCTGCCGCTGGTGTTCGACGATGATCCGCGCAGTTTCCACGGCATCATGCCGTACCGCGACGGGCGTCTGGTGTCGTGGAGTTTTTCGCGCATCTGAGCCGGCCCGTGGTGCCGGCAGCGCGCAACGCATTGCGGCTGGCGCCGGTCTCAGCCTTCCAGGTCTCGCGCCGGATCGCGCAGTTCCAGCTCCCGCAACACCACGCCTGCCTGGGTGCGGTTGCGTACGCCCATGCGCTCGAAGATGGCGGTCAGGTGGGCTTTCACCGTGCGCTCCTGCACGTCGAGGCGGTCGGCGATCTGCTTGTTCAACAGGCCTTCGGCCACTAGGGTCAGGACCCGGAACTGCTGCGGCGAGAGGCTGGCCAGGCGGGCGGCAAGCTCGGTGTCGTGCTGGGAGGACTGCGCGCGCGCCACCGAAGCCCGAAGGGAAGCTGGCAGCCACTGCTCGCACGCCAGCACGCAGCGTATGGCTTCGCGCAGCTCATCCAGCCCTGAGCTTTTCGGCAGGTAGCCCGCTGCGCCGTGGTCGAGCGCGCGGCGCACCACGCGCGGATCATCGTTGGCCGAGACCACCACCACGGCAACCTCCGGATACTGCGCGCGGATCGCCGCCAGTCCCGCCAGACCGTGGTTGCCCGGCATGTGCAGGTCGAGCAGGACCAGGTCGACGTCGCGGTTGGATTCCAGCAGCGCAAGCACGCCTTCAAGCGACTCCGCCTCCAGCACCACCAGTCCAGCCACCGCATCGATGGCAGCGCCACGCAGCGCCGCGCGGAACAGCGGATGGTCGTCGGCGATCAGCAGCTTGGGCATTCGGTGCGGGGCTTGTCGATGGAGTTGCGAAATGGACGCATCACCGTACCAGCATAGCGAGGCGGGCGGCGTGGTACCAAAGTACGATGACGCCAACGCCGACCCGGCCTTAGCGTGTCCACATGACAATACTTTCCCGGCTGTCGTTCGTCCTGCCGTGCTGCCTGCTTGCCGCCTGCAGCACCTCGCCCATGCAACGCCCGATGCAGGAGGCCCCGATGATCGAACCGCAGCGCCAGACCATCCATCGAGGCACTGACGACCTGCTGACCGCAGGGCTGGGCATTGTGGGACTGCGCGCGATGCAGGCCCCCTCGTTCGCCGACCCGGAGCAGCCGACGCCCGAGGAGCTGCGCCGACGCGCCATATGGAACAACTGGCGCGGCATTGCCGACCTGTCCGCCAGCGGTGGCTATGGCGAGGTGTACGGCAGCGTGGCAGCGGTGCCCGGCAGGGAATTCACCGCCTTCGCGCGCGTTTCAGGCGCCAGCCAGCCGCACCGCGTGCTGGTGCAGGTGCCGGACACCTTCGACGCGGCGCGGCGCTGCGTGGTGGTGACGGCGTCGTCCGGCTCGCGCGGGATCTACGGCGCCATCGCCGTGGCCGGCGCCTGGGGCCTGCCCAGGGGGTGTGCCGTGGCCTACACCGACAAGGGCGCGGGCACCGACTATTACGACATCGACACCCACACCGGCGTACGCCTGGACGGGACACGCGGCGCGGCGGGCGAGGCGGGCGAGGACCTGGCCTTCGTGCCCGATATCCCCGTCGGCTCCTCTGGGGTTGCGGTCAAGCACGCTCACTCTGGCGACAATCCCGAGGCCGACTGGGGCCTGCACGTGAAGCAGGCGGCGGACTTCGCGATGTCGGCGCTCGATGCGGCATTCCCGCAGGCGGCACCCTTCACTTTCGGCAACACGCGGGTCATTGCGGTGGGAATCTCCAACGGCGCCGGCGCGGTGTTGCGCGCCGCCGAAATCGAAGTCGATGGCGGTGCGCCGTGGCTGGATGCAGTCATCGCCGCAGAGCCCAATGTGTATTCCGCCGAGGGCCCTGGCAGCCGCACGCTCTACGACTACACCACCGAAGCGGCGCTGCTGATGCCTTGCGCGCTGCTGCACCTGCCCGCCGACTCGTTGCCGCAGCCGCCGTTGCGCGCGCAGGTGGAGCCTCTTTGGACCGCACGCTGCAGCGCCCTGCGCGATGCCGGCCTGGTGACCGGTGAGGACACCCGTGCCCAGGCCGAATCGGCCTACCGGCAGCTGCGCGCGAACGGCTGGACCGACGCCGCCCTGACCGCCGGTGCCCTCAGCGCGGGCTTCGACCGGTGGCGCGCGGTGGCGGTGACCTATGCTTCCGCGTACAGCCTGACCGGTCAAGGCGCGCACCCCTGCGGCTTTTCGTTCTCCGCGCAGAATGCGGACTTCTCCTCGCGTCAGGCCACCGCTGCCGAACGGGCGGCCTGGTTCGCCGAAGGCAGTGGCATACCGCCCGGTGCCGGCGTCGGCATCGTCGATCCGAACCTGGCACCGCCGGATGTCACCCTGCGTGACCTCGCCCTGCCGGGCCTGCTGTGCCTGCGGGCGCTGCAGGAGTTGCCCGCGCAGTCCGACTTCAAGCGCGCAGTGGCCGCCACAGGCGCTGCGCCGCCTCGCGCAGGGCTGCCGGTGGTGGTGATCCACGGGCTGGATGACGGCCTGGTCCCGGCGGCGTTCAGCAGCGCGCCCTATGTGGCGGCCGCGCAGGCGGCCGGTCGCGACGTCAGCTACTGGCAGGTCCGCAACGCGCAGCACTTCGATGGCTTTCTGGCCCTGCCAGCCTATGGCGCGCGCTACGTGCCGATGCTGCCGTACGTGTACGCGGCGCTGGACCGGGTGAGTGCGGCGCTGGATGGAAAGGGCGCGATGCCCTCCGATGCCGTCATCGAGGCGAAACCACGCGGCGCCGGGGCGGTCCAGGCATATCAGTTCGCGATCCCGGAGTAGGCGTCGGGTTGGTGCGTTAACACCGGTTTTGGCACCCTGTCGCTACGCGAACCCGACAGGACACCCATGCCACGCCACTTTTCGATGCTCCGCGACTTCCATCTGGCCGACTGGTTCACCCTGGCCAACGCCTTCTGTGGCACCGGTGCGGTGTTCGCCTCGATGCGCTTCCTGCAGGAGGGAAGGGTAGGCGACCTGCTGCTGGGCATGGCGCTGATCCCGCTGGCCTTCATCTTCGACGCGTTTGACGGCCGCGTGGCGCGCTGGCGCAAGTCGTCATCCACGCTGGGCCGGGAACTGGACTCGCTGGCGGACGTCATTTCGTTCGGCCTCGCTCCTGCGGCGCTTGCCTACGGCTGCGGCCTGCAGGGCGGCTGGGATTGGCTGGTGCTGAGCTATTTCGTCGGCTGCGGCGTCAGCCGGCTCGCCCGGTACAACGTCACCGCCGAAGCGCTTTCCGGCGAGGGCGACAAGGTGCCGTATTTCGAAGGCACGCCTATCCCCACCAGCCTGGCGCTGGTGGTGGTGCTCGCGATCGCCGCGGCCACGGGCCGGATCGGAGAGCAGGTCTGGCTGGGCAGCGTCCAGCTGGGGCCGTGGCAGCTGCATCCACTGGTGCTGATGTTCGCGCTGTCCGGGTCGCTGATGATCAGCAAGACCATTCGCATCCCCAAACCGTAACGGCTCCTGCATGCAGGGC
>JBDNHW010000168.1:0-7102 GCA_041688625.1 Pseudoxanthomonas sp. | reverse complement strand
GGCAGGCAGTAGTGGTGCGGGCGCAATCCGCCGGCGAACAGGGCGTTCCGGTTGAGCAGCAGATGGTGTGCAGTGATGGTCGCCGCGACATTCCCAGGTGCCTCGCTGACGAACTGTGCGGCGGCACGGGTGGTGATGTGCTCCAGCACCATGCGCAGGCCGGGAAACGTGCGCACCAGCGGCGCCAGATGGCGCTCGATGAACACCGCTTCGCGGTCGAAGATGTCGATTGCGGCGTCGGTGACCTCGCCATGCAGCAGCAAGGGCACGTCATGCTGTTCCATCGCCCCGAGCACTGCATGAATGCGCTTCAGGTCGGTCACGCCGTTTTCTGCGTTGGTGGTCGCGCCTGCCGGGTAGTACTTGAGCGCGTGCACGAACCCGCTCGCCTTGGCCCGTGCGATTTCCGCTGGCGGAGTATTATCAGTGAGATACAGCGTCATCAGCGGCTCGAAGCGCATGCCGGGCGGCAGCGCCGCCATGATCCGATCGCGGTAGGCGCGGGCGTGCTCGACGCTGGTCACCGGCGGCTGCAGGTTGGGCATGACGATGGCGCGCGCAAACTGCCGCGCGGTGTCCGGCAGCGCCGCGGCCAGCATCTCGCCATCGCGCAGGTGCAGATGCCAGTCGTCGGGGCGAGTCAGGACCAGCCGCGTACGCGCCGCCGACGTTCCGTGTGGTTTTTCTTGAGTCATGCATCGCTCCCGTACATTTCCAGCGGTTGAACCGAGGTGTCGGCATCATCGCCGAGGCCGGCGGCGCGGCGCAACCGGTCGCGCAGCGCATGGCCGAGCCCGGTATCTTCCGGCATCACCACCACCAGCACCTGCAAGCCCAGATGATCGGCCTCGCGCAGGCGGCGATACAGCACCTGCGCCTGTTCTCGGAATCCACCGGCCAGGTGCAGCCAGGTCACATCGTCCGGCAACGCGGTGGGCCGATGCGGCGCCAGCACGCCAACCCGTTGACCATGCTGGCGCCACGCTTCCACCTGTTGCAGCACATTATCCGACGATGCAAGGACCACACGGGCCTGGGGCGAGTAGTGCGAGGGTTTGCGGCCGGGAGAGCGCACGTGCGCGCCGGCTGTAGTGGCCAGTGGACGACCCAGAACGCGGCGCAAGGCGCGCTCGGTGATCGCGCCCGGGCGCAACATGCGCGGCGTTGCCGACGACAGGTCGACGATGGTGGATTCGATGCCGACCGCGCAGCGTCCGCCGTCCAGCACCAGATCCACCGCATCGCCCAATTCCTCGCGCACGTCCTCGGCCGAGGTGGGACTCACACGCCCGTAGCGGTTGGCCGAAGGCGCGGCAATCCCGCCGTCGAATGCGGCCAGCAATGCCAGGGCCATGGGATGGGCAGGCACCCGCAAGCCCACTGTGTCCAAGCCGCCCGTCACCGCATCCGGCAGGCCGGCCATGCGCGGCAAGACCATGGTCAGCGGCCCCGGCCAGAAGGCTGCGGCCAATCGCCAGGCGGTCTCGGGAATGTCCCGCGCCCACAGGGCCAGTTGTCCGGCGTCGGCCAGATGCACGATGAGAGGATGATCGGCGGGCCGACCCTTGGCTGAAAAAATCCGTGCGACCGCCGCCGGATTGCGCGCGTCGGCGCCCAGCCCGTAAACCGTTTCGGTGGGGAAAGCGACCAGTCCGCCTGCACGCAGCAAGGCGGCGGCTTGAGTCAACTCCGGCGCACACGCAGGCAAGAGGTTCATCGACTGGGGCGCTCCGAGCATGCGCTGGCGATCCAGGCGTCCAACAGGGGCGACAACCCCGCAGCCTCCCGTTGCCAGGCGTCGGCTCCGGTGTCGCTGCCATGTGGCAAACGCAGCACAGGCCGCTGCAGCCAGCGTTCGAGGTCGGCCGCGTTGTCCATCTGCGGATCCGTCTGCGGGAGTGGTTGGCTCAGGACCACGCCGGCCAACGCGAGTCCGCGCATCCTTATCGCCTCGACGGTCAGCAGTGTGTGATTGAGGGTGCCTAGCCGGTCCGCGGCGACCACCAGCACCGGCAGGCCCAGCCCACCGGCCAGGTCGGCATTGAGCGCGCCGCGGGCAATCGGTGCGTAGAAGCCGCCGGCGCCTTCGACCAGCAGAAAATCGTCCTCGCCGACATCGGTGAGGCACGCGGTGTGGAGATCGCCGAGGTCCAGCGCCGTGCCTTCCAGCGCCGCCGCGCGTTCGGGAGACAGCGGCGCCCGCAAGCGGTGGCGGCAAATGATTTCGAGTGGTTCTATCTGGCCCGCGGCGTGCCACAGGGCCGCGGCGTCCTGTGGATGCAGCTCGCCGCCAGGCCCGGCAAGGCAGCCCGACTCCACCGGCTTGCGCACGCGCACGCGCCAGCCGCGCCTGGTCAGCGCATGCGTGAGCGCGGTGCCGACGCGGGTCTTGCCGACCCCGGTGTCGGTACCGGTGATGAAAATGCCGCGTGTCATTGGTGTCATCATTTCCGCATCAATTCAGTCAAAACTCGAAAATTTACCCAGCATCGACTTGCGCGCCATGGGTGCAGGGCGCCGTTGGCAAGGCTCGTTACGCTGCTCGGCGCAGCATTCGTCGCCCGCACGTGCTGTGTTGTGGGGCTGGGCCTCGGTTTGTTCTGCACGCCAGATCAGCCGGTCCAGTTCACTGCGGTCGGGCCAGATAACGCGGCACTTGGCAGTAGTCGATCTCGATACCCTGTCGGTCGGTCATGGACAGATTCACTTGTTTGCAGGCGGGACACAGTATGGAATTTTCCTTGGGGGAGAAGGTTCAGGGGTTGCAGTAATCGCAGCGTCCAGGGTCGGCGTGCTTGATCTCGCGTTCGCGGGTTTCCCGATGCGGGCACTTCACGCAACCCAGCACATCGGCTTGCGCTTCCTGCGTCGGTGCGTCACAGAATTCGCAAGGCAGTCCCGCGACACGTTCGACGATCCAGAATCCGGGGGCACTGCACTGCGGGCAGAGGGAGCGGAGCTTCGCCGCCAGGTCCTCGGCCGCGAGGCGTATGTTCTCATGGCGCGTGGGGTTGGCGTGCGCGCGCACGTCGGTCTCCAGGAACACCAGGCCATCTGCCGATTGCGCCTGTGCCCAGGCGAAGCCGGCCTCGAGTTCTGTCCAGGAACAGATGCCCTTGCGGATGCGCGGATCGTCCTCCCGTTGCGGACGCAATACCAGTTGATGTTCGGGAAATCCCCAGTGGCAGGCAAAAGTCCCAGCAGCTTTCCAGTCCGCGGTCAGCAGGTGCGCGAAGTTCGCCTTGCCTTGCGCCTGCCCGACGACCTCCAGTCCGCGCACGTCGTCGATCCACAGCAGAATTTCCACGTTCCAGGGAACCATCCCCGCTATGGGATCCGGCCCGAACGCACCCTCGCTGGCGAGTCCGAGCGGCCATCCGGCCAGCTCCATTCCCAGGCGCGCCTTCCTGCGCGCCGCCTCGATCTGCGTGCCGGCGCGCGGAATCTCGCGGGTGAAGGTGCCCAAGAGATCCGTGTCGTAGCCGCTGACGCGCTCGATCCGGCAGCCCAGCGCAGGGCCCAGCACCGAGGCGATCACATGCTCCTTGCCGTGCTGGGTGAGCAGGGCAACAGGTTGTCCCTGGTAACCGTCGATGGCAACCTCGGCACTCGACGCGGGCGCGGCATGGTTCAACACTTCAAGGGGCCTCCGGTTGCGCCTGGTCCTTGGGAGGAAAAACCAGGCTGATCACCACGGTAGCACCGAGCGTCATCGCCACCACCGCCAGCGCCCACAGCACCGGGATCTCGTAGACATCGACCAGCGGCGTCTTGACGCCGACACCGCGGTCAGCACGATCACCACGAACAGCGGCGTGTAACGACGCACATCCTCGACCGTCACCACGAACCGGCTGCCGTGATAGTCCGGCGTCAACGGCAGGTGCTTGCGCATCCACTTGAGCGCGGTACTGGATTCGAAGTCCGGCGCCTTGCCCGCCGCCCCCAGCATCCTGATGCCGGTCAGCAGCAGGAACCCACCGAACACGCAGAGCATCCAGTGGAACTTGGCCAGCAGCATGCCGCCGACGAAGATCGTGATCGTGCGCAGTACGATGGCGCCGCGCCGCACAAGCTGGGGCCCATCGATCTTTCGCAGGAGTATCAACATTCAAATGGGTGGACCAGCCTGCGGCTGTTGGAGAGCACTTCAGTTTGCGCCCGGATGACGGGCCACGAATTGATCAGAACTTCCCCAGGTTCGTCATTCCGGCGAACGCCGGGACCCAACTTCCGGTGATGACCATGTTTCAGTGGCCCAAGCCCGGCCAGCCCTGAAGCTTGGGTCCCGGCTTGCGCAGGGATGGCGGCAGAGGCAAGAAGAACATGACGCTCCGCTTGGCAACAGATGCGCTGGTCGCGCACTCCACATGAAGTCTGCTTCAACGCTCACGAAGCTCGACGTGCAGCTGCCCGGACTACGCCACCTGCAATTGCCTGCGATAGTTTTCAAGATGCTGGTCGGTGGTTCCGCAGCGCAGCTCGAATGCCAGCAGCCGCTTGAAATAATGGCTGACGTTGAGTTCGTCGGTCATGCCCATGCCGCCGTGCAGCTGCACCGCTTGCTGGCCGATGTAACGTGCCGCCTGGCCCATCAACGCCTTGGCCGCGGCCAGCGCCGCGCGACGCTCGATCCGGTCCGGATTCGCACACTGGGCCGTGGCCAGGAACGACATCGAACGCGCCTGCTCCAGGTGCATCAGCATCTCGGCCATGCGGTGCTGCAGCGCCTGGAAGCGCCCGATCGGCTGTCCGAACTGGACCCGCGATCGGCTGTATTCGATGGTCGCCGCGAGGATCCGGTCCATGGCGCCGAATGCTTCGCCGCACAGCGCCGCCAGTCCGTAATCCAGCACATCCTGCAGCGCGGCGCCTGCTTCCCCGCCAAGCCGGGTATCGCCTGCCACCTGGACCGAGTCGAGCGTTATGTCCGCGGCAACCTGCTCATCCACCGTCTTGAACGAATGCAGCGTCACGCCCTCGCCGTCCACTGGAACAGCGAACAGTCCAAGCCCGCCATCCTCCAGCCGTGCCGACACCAGCAGCAGCTGGGCAGCAGGTGCGTGATAGACGCAGGTCTTGCGGCCGCTCAGCCGCCAGCCGTCGCCATCAACCGTGGCGGTGGTTTCGATGCGCACTGGATCATGGCGGGTCGACGCTTCGTCGTGGGCGAGCACCGCGATCGTTTCGCCTGAAGCCAGCGCGGGCAGCCAGCGCGAACGCTGTTCGGCGCTACCCATCGTGGCGATTGCCTGCGTGGCGATGACCGCGCTGGAGAGGAACGGCTCCAGCAGCATGCCCTCCCCCACCGCGTTGCTCACCAGCATGGTGCCGATGGGGCCGGCGCCGATGCCGCCGTCTTCTTCGGGAACATTGACTGCCAGCAGGCCCAGTTCGGCAAGCTGCGTCCACACCTCCCGCGACCAGCCCGCTTCCGAGCTGCGCACGCGGTTGCGGAAGTCGAAGTCGTAGCGCTCGGCGATGTAGCGGCGCGTTGTGTCCAGCAGCATCTGCTGCTCTTCGGTAAATGAGAAGTCCATGCGAGTGCTCCCTTACAGGCCCAGGATCATCTGGGCGATGATGTTGCGCTGAATCTCGTTGGATCCGCCGTAGATGCTCAGCTTGCGCAGGTTGAGGTAGGCGGCCGTGGCGCGCGCGTGGTCTCCGGTTCCGTCATCGTAGGCCACCGCCTGGGGGCCCAGTACTTCGACCTGGAGCTCTGACATCCGCTGCAGGATTTCGGTGCCGCGGACCTTCAGGATGGACGCTTCGGGCCCCGGCGCGAGACTGCGCCCTTCGGCCGAAATCACCCGCATGTTGGTGATCTCCAAGGCCCGCAGTTCGATTTCCACCTGCGCGATGCGGGTGGCGAAGACCGGGTCCTGCAGCAGGTTCGAGTCGCCCTTGGGCTGGGCGGCAGCCATCTGCTTCAGGCGCTGCAGCTCGCGCTTGCTCATGCCGATGCCCGCGATATTCGTGCGCTCGTGGCCAAGCAGGAATTTCGCGTAGGTCCAGCCCTGGTTCTCCTCACCCACGCGGTTGCTCGCCGGGATGCGCACGTCTTCGAAACGGATCTCGTTGACCTCGTGGCTGCCGTCAAGAAGCCGGGTCGGACGCACGGTAATGCCGGGGGATTTCATGTCGACCAGCACGAAGGAAATGCCCTTCTGCGGCTTGCAGGTGCTGTCGGTGCGCACCAGGCAGAAGATCCAGTCGGCGAACTGGCCCAGCGTGTTCCACACCTTGCTGCCGTTGAGGACGTACTGGTCGCCGTCGCGCTCGGCCTTCATCTTCAGCGACGCCAGGTCCGAACCCGAGCCGTTCTCCGAATAGCCCTGGCACCACCAGTCCTCGCCGCTCAGGATCCTTGGCAGGAAATGCTGCTGCTGCTCCGGGCTGCCGTAGCGCATCAGCACCGGCGCCACCATCTTGATGCCGAAGGCCAACTGCACCGGCGCATCGGCCATTGCGCGTTCGACCTCGAAGATGTACTGCTGGGTATTGCTCCAGCCGGTGCCGCCGAACTCGACCGGCCAGTCCAGCGCGCCCCAGCCGCGGGCGTGCAGGATCTTCTGCCAGCGCTGGATATCCTGCTTGACATGGCTGTCGTCGCCGCGGCTGACGCGGTCGCAGATGTCATCCGGCAGCTCGCTGGCGAGGAACTGGCGCACCTCGTCGCGGAAAGCCAGTTCCTGTGGGTTGAAATCAAGATCCATGCGTGGCTCCGTTGCGCATCAGGCGGTTTCTTTTGTGTTTGGGTAGTAACGCACCAGCATCTGCGCAACGCAGGCCGGCTTGCTGCCGTGTTCGATCTCGACCGTGGCGGTCCAGTGGGCCTGCACGCCACCCGGCACCGGCTCAAGTCGTTCGAGCGAAGTGCGCGCGCGGATGCGCTGGCCGGCCAGTACCGGTGCGGGCAGGCGCACGCGGTCAAGCCCATAGTTGAGCGCCATGGACAAGCCGTTGATGCGCAGGCTGGATTCCACCAGTTGCGACAGCATCGAGACCGTGAGGTAGCCGTGCGCGATCGTCCTCTTGTACGGCGATTCCAGGGCGGCACGCTGCGGATCGGTGTGGATCCACTGCTGGTCGCCGGTGGCGT
>JBDNHW010000167.1:0-2318 GCA_041688625.1 Pseudoxanthomonas sp. | reverse complement strand
TCGCGGCTGCTCAACGACCAGCGTCATGCGTTCGACAAGATGGTGGAATACAACCCCGCCGTGCAGGCCGGGATCCGGCGCTGGCTGACCGACATGCGGGTGGCGCTGATCACCAGCTACGAAAACTACCAGTACATGCGCGATGACATGTGGCCGGCGTGGGAGCGCCGCGGCCTGCCCGAGGCGCTGCTGTTCGGGATCATGGCCAAGGAGTCCAACGGCCGGGTCCATGCCAGCTCGCGCGCCGGTGCCGCCGGACCCATGCAGTTCATGCCCGCCACCGGACGTCGATTCGGCCTGGGCGACGACGGCACCGGCTTCGATACCCGCTTCGACCCCAGGCTTGCCGGCATGGCCAGCGCGGCCTACATCAATGAACGCATGCGTGGCTTGAACAACAACATCGAATACTCGCTGGCCGCCTACAACGGTGGCGAGGGTCGGGCGCAGAGGATCTACAACCAGTATCCGGGCCGAGGCTTCTGGGACGAGGTGGTCTACAGCGAGTTCCCTGGCGAAACCAAGGACTACGTGCCGATGGTGATCGCCGCGGCGTGGCTGTTCCTGCATCCCAGGCAGTACGGGCTGGAGTTCCCCAAGGTCAGTACCCAGCAGGCCAGCTTCCGCCTGGCGAGGCCTGCGTCGATCTACGAGCTGACCATCTGCCTGGGCAACGGCGCCACCCGTGACGGCTACATGCGCGCGCTGCGCAACCTCAATCCGCGCTACGAGGCGGACGCCTGGATTCCCGCCGGCACGAGCCTGCGCGGAACCCGGGACATCGCCAGCCTGTACAGCCGTCACTGCGTCAGCGGACCACGCGCCGAGCTGGCGCGCACCCTGGTCACCGCCGATCTGAATGCCGCACTGGTGCGCACGCCGCGTCCGGGTACCGTCGCTGTGGGTGACGTGAGCCAGGTGACGGGCGTGCCCACCACGGTCGCCACGGGCCAGCCGCAGCCGGCCGAACCCAAGGCCCAGCAAGCGCGCAACTACGTGGTAGCCAAAGGCGACAGCCTCGGCAAGATTTCGCGCAAATTCGACTGCAACCTCAGGCAGCTGGCCAACGCCAATGGTTTGCGCGCCCCGGCTTACGACTTGCGTCCGGGTCAGTCGCTTGAGCTGGAGAGCTGCAAGAAGTAGGCGCGCCCGCGCCGCGAAGCAACAACGAGCCTGTAGCAGCGAGCGCGCCGCAACGCGCCAGAATGCTGCCGCTCAGGACACTTCCGGATGCTGCCGGCCAGCGCGCGTTCCAAAGCAGCCGCGCCAGCGCCTGGCCCAGGCGTACGTGGGATTCCGCGCATAGCCCGGGCTCCAGCTCTGCCGCGCCAGGCGGCATCAGGATGATCACGGTGGAGCGCTAGTTGAAGCGTGCCGCGCCCCGGAATCAGCAGACAGCACGTATCGGCAAGCGCGTCGCAACGCGCCGCGAAGCCTCCGGTCAGGCCGCTTTTTCACCGACCAAGCGAGCGAGGGCCTGCCCCAGCCGTACGTGGCTCTCTGCGCAAAGCCCCGGCTCCAGCTTCGCCACGCCGGGCGGCAGCAGGATGATCACGGTCGACCCGTAGTTGAAGCGTGCCATCTCCTCGAATCGCCCGAGAACCACATCCTCACCCCGGTAGTCCTTCACCGTGATCGTGCCGCCGTAGTGAGGAATCTCCTCTCCGCTCCACACCGTTTCCACGCCTGAAACCAGTAGCGCGCCGACCATCACCGAAGCCATCGGGCCGAAGTCGGTGTCGAAGTGGCACACCAGCCGCTCGTTGCGCGCGAACAGGCGCGGCACTCCGCGCACGGCGTCCGGCCCGACGCTGAACAGCCTCCCCGGCACGTGCACGGTTTCCCGCAAGCGCCCGGCCCAGGGCATGTGCACCCGGTGGTAGTCGCGCGGTGACAGGTAGACGGTGGCGAACAGGCCACCGTCGAATGCCTCGGCCGCGTCGTCGTCGCCCAGCAACTCGGCGGTGGTGAAGGACTGGCCCTTGGCCTGGAAGATCCGGCCACGCTCTTTACCGCTGCCGATCGTGCCGCACTGGCTGATGCGTCCGTCGGCAGGCATCAGCAACGCAAGGGGATCGGGATCCGGGACCCGCGCGCCCGGTTTCAGGCCCCGGGTAAAGAAGGCGTTGAAGGTCGGGTAGGTGCGTGGGTCCGGATCGGCCGCTTCGGACAGATCCACCTGGAAACGCCGCGCCACCGTGTCGATCAGCCAGCGGCTGAGCCCGGGGTGTCCGGAGAACGCCAGCCTTCGCGCCAGCGAGGACAGCAGCCGGTGGGGCAGGACATAGGTGAGGGCGGTGACCACGCTCATGGTGCGG
>JBDNHW010000166.1:0-41374 GCA_041688625.1 Pseudoxanthomonas sp. | reverse complement strand
CGATTGGCGTAGCGCAGCAGCTGCAGCACCCCGGCCGAGTCGATGCGGGTGATGCCGGTGGCGTCGACTTCCATGGCGCTGTCGGGCATCTCGCGCAGGCGCTCGGCGACCTGCAGCGCCGTGGCCAGCGTCCACTGGCCGGCCAGCCGTATCCGCGAGGGTTCGTCGGCGTCGGTTTCGAAACGTGGAAGGGCGTCGGTCGGGGTCATCACGCGTTCGCGAGCATACGGCAACTGGCCCTAAACTATCGTGATGTCCAAGCCCGTCTCCAGTGCCACCTATGCGCAGCGGATCGCCTTCGTTTGCGAGATCGCCAGTCGGCTGCACGCCTATGGCACGACGGCGCAGCGCCTCGAAGGTGCACTGGTTTCGCTCTCTTCGCAGCTGGGACTGGATTGCGAGCCATGGTCCAGCCCCACCGGCCTGATCCTGAGCTTCAACGACCCGACTCGGCCACTCGGGGCCAGCGATGCCACGCGGGTGATACGCCTGGCGCCAGGGGACAACGACCTCTACAAGCTGTGCGAGGCAGACCGGATCGCCGATGCGGTGGCCACCGGCACCATGACCATCGCCCAGGGACACACCGCACTGCGCGAACTGGACCGGCGGCCCAGCCTGCGCTGGCGAATCACCCAGATTGCGGCTTTCGCCCTGGCTTCGGGCGCGGTGGCGGGCCTGTGGCGACTGCCGCTGGTGGATATCGCAACCGCCGCGTTGATCGGACTGCTGATCGGCGTGCTGTCGCTGCTGGCCGAGACCCGCCCGAGATTGAGGGAGGCGAGCGACGCGGTCGCCGGGCTGGTGGCCGGCACCGTCGCGGTACTGGTGGCCAACCTGGTGCAGCCGCTGAACCTCAATACCGTCATCATCGCCTCGCTGGTCGTGCTGCTGCCCGGCATGACCTTGACCAACGCGGTCAACGAGCTGACCAGCCAGCATCTGGTGTCAGGCACGGCGCGCTTCGCGGGGGCCATCGCCACCATCCTCAAGCTGACCGTGGGCAGCGTGATCGCCATCAACGTGGCCCAGCTGCTGGGCGTCTACCCCGGCATCCGGGCGTTGCGCCCGCAGCCGGAGTGGGTCGAATGGGTTTCGCTGGTGCTGGCGGCCTACGCCTTCGCAATCCTGTTCAAGGCCAATCGCCGCGACTACGGCTGGGTGATGCTTGCCGCCATCGGCGGCTACGCGATTGCGCGCTTTGCGGGCAACGCCTGGGGAAGCCCGGCGGGGATCTTCTTATCCGCCCTGGTGCTGACCGCCGCGGGCAACGTGTTCGCGCGCTGGGCCAAGAAGCCGGGCGCGATCATCCGCGTGCCCGGCATCATCATGCTGGTGCCCGGCAGCGCCAGCCTGCGCGGGCTCATGAGCCTGGTGCAGCAGCAGGACGTGGACGCAGGCAACACCGCGTTGCTCGCGGTGCTCAATATCGTCCTGGCACTGGTGGCGGGCCTGCTGTTCGGCAACCTGCTGGTGCCGGCGCGCAAGAACCTCTGAGCCGCGCCAGCAGGTTCAGGAGCGCAGTTTCTCCAGCAGCTCCTCGCGCGACATGGTCTCGGCCGCCTCGGCGCGGCGTGCGCGGTATTCGAAAGTGCCGGCAGCCAGGCCGCGTTCGGATACCACCACCCGGTGCGGAATGCCGATCAGCTCGATGTCGGCGAACATCGGCCCCGGACGCAGCCCGCGATCATCGATGACCGCCTCGATGCCCCCGGCGGTCAGGTCCTCGAGCAGGGCCTGCGCGGCCGCGTTGACGGCCTCATCGTTCTTCGGGTTGATCATGCAGATCGCCACCGCCCAGGGTGCCATCGGCTCCGGCCATATGATGCCGGCCGCATCGTGATTCTGCTCTATCGCCGCGGCGACGATGCGCGACACGCCGATGCCGTAGCAGCCCATGGTAAGCACGGCGGCCTTGCCATTCTCGTCCAGCACCGTCGCCTGCAGCGCCTCGGCGTACTTGCGACCCAGCTGGAAGATGTGCCCGACCTCGATGCCGCGCACGATGCGCAGTTCGCCGCCGTCGCGGGCACGATCGCCGGCCACCACGTTGCGGATGTCGGCTACGGTCCCGGGCTCGGGCAGGTCGCGGCCCCAGTTGACGCCGGCGATGTGGAAACCGGTTTCGTTGGCGCCCACGACGAAGTCGGCCAGCGCCGCCACGTCACGATCGGCCACCACGTGCAGCGGCTTGCCGGGCCGCAGCGGACCCAGGAAGCCCGGCTCGCTGCCCAGCTCCTGCGCGATCTCCGCCTCGGTGGCCATGCGGTAGTCGGTCAGGCCGGGAACCTTGCGCAGCTTGATTTCGTTGACTGCATGGTCGCCGCGCACCAGCGCCAACACGAAGCCCTCATCGGTCATGAGCGCGAGCGACTTGACCGTGCGATCCAGCGAAATACCCAGCAGCGCCGCGACGTCCTCGCAGGTCCGCTGCGTGGGCGTGGGCACCTTGCGCATGTCTTCGGCAGGCGCCGGCCTGGGTCCGGGCGCCGCGGCCTCGGCCTTTTCCACGTTGGCCGCGTATGCCGAGTCGCTGGAGAAGGCGATCGCGTCTTCTCCCGAATCGGCAAGCACGTGGAACTCATGCGACGCGTCGCCGCCGATGGCCCCGGTGTCGGCCTGCACCGCACGGAAGTCGAGCTGCAGGCGGGTGAAGATCCGCGTGTAGGCCGCATGCATGTTGGCGTACTCGCGTTCGAGGTCCGCGTCGGTGATGTGGAACGAGTAGGCGTCCTTCATCAGGAATTCGCGGGCGCGCATCACGCCGAAACGCGGGCGGATCTCGTCGCGGAACTTGCTCTGGATCTGGAAGAAGGTCACCGGCAGCTGCTTGTAGCTGGCCAGCTCATTGCGGGCGAAGTCGGTGATCACTTCCTCGTGGGTGGGGCCGTAGCAATAGTCGGCGCCCTTGCGGTCGTTGATCTTGAGCAATTGGCCGCCGAACTTCTCCCAGCGCCCGGTCTGGTCCCACAGCTCGCGCGGCTGGATGGCGGGCATCAGCAGCTCGATGGCGCCGGCGCGGTTCATCTCCTCGCGCACGATCGCTTCGACCTTGCGCAGCACGCGCAGCACCAGCGGCGACCAGGTATAAATGCCTGAACCCAGCTTGCGGATCATGCCCGCGCGCAGCATCAGCTGATGGCTGGTGATCTCGGCGTCGGCGGGAGTCTGCTTGGTGGTATGGAGGTGGAACTGCGACAGGCGCATGCGTGGGTTTCGCCAGCGGGGAATCGGGCATTTTGCCAGCTGCGGCTCGGCCGTGGGCCCGGATCACTCAATCGGTGCGGTCGCCGCGGATCTCGATGGCCCCGCTGTGACTTGCGTCGATACGCTCGAACGTCCGTCCTTCGGGCGGCTGGTCAGTGATCTGGAGCACCCCGGCGGCATCACGCCAGCGGTAAAGGGAAGGTCGTGCATCGCGGGCCTGCGCAGCAGCGGCCTCCTCGGCCCGCTGCTGCTTCAACTCCGCGCGCTGGGGCGTCTCGCGGGACAGCCACCAGGCCAGCCCCGCTCCAATGGAGACCCCGGCGACAATGGCCCAGGCCGCCCTCACGCACTCAGGCTTCGGCGGCGGGTGCTGGCTTGCAGTACGCCCTGACTGCGGCTTCGGCCAGGTTGCGCTGGTTGTCGCGGTCGGCGTCGCTGAGGGTCTTGTCGGCCTTGCCGTCGCCGTCGGTATCCTGCTGCACGGCCGCACCGCCGCCGAGCAGCTTCAGGTTTCCCCTGGCGGTGATGCACATCGGGTTTTCAGCAGGCTCGGCAGCGCCGGCCTCCACCACGGACGCGCCACGCTGGTTGAATCGCCGGTCCTGGTACTTTTCGCCTGCCGGCAGTCTGTCCGAATAGTGGGTCACGCCCTTGGCGTCCTTCCACTGGTACACCTGCTGCGCTGCGGCGCCCGAGGCGAAGCCGACGAGGAGCACCAGCATTGCGACGCGGAACGGGAGCGAGGTCGTGGACAGGGCACGCATGGCGGCCTCCAGGGTGGCGGGTGGGGGTTGGACGCTGATTGCAGCAGCGCAGGGGCGGGCTGGCAAGTCGCAGGCTTGGGCTAAACTGCGAGGCATGGACGAAAACAAGCACGTCGGGCGCTCGCGGACCATCTACCTGCTGCCCAACCTGTTCACCACGGCGGGCCTGTTCGCGGGCTTCTACGCCATCATCGCCGCGGCCAACGGCGACTTCGTGCAGGCGTCCGTGGCGGTGTTCGTGGCCGCGGTGATGGACGGCATCGACGGGCGCGTAGCCCGTCTTACCGGGACCAGCAGCGATTTCGGGGTGCAATACGACTCGCTGGCCGACCTGGTCAGTTTCGGCATGGCGCCAGCCCTGGTGATGTACCACTGGTCGCTGTCGGCGCTGAAATTCGACGGCAGCGTGATGGGGCGGGTGGGTTGGGCGATCGCCTTCCTGTACGCGGCCTGTGCAGCCTTGCGACTGGCCCGCTTCAATACCCAGGTGGGCACGGCGGACAAGCGCTGGTTCATTGGCCTGGCCAGTCCGGCCGCAGCCGGGCTGATGATGTCGTTCGTCTGGGCCTTTGCGGACGGCGAACTGGGCTGGACCGGTGGACAGCTGCGCTACGTGGCCCTGGGCGTGACGCTGGCGGCCGCGTTGCTGATGGTCAGCCGCATCCGCTTCTGGAGCTTCAAGGGCACCGGCGAAGGCGGCGCGCGCGCCGACCGCGTTCCTTTTTATGTATTGCTGCTGGTCCCGGTGGTGATTGCGGTGCTGGCGATGGACCTGCCGCGCGCGTTGCTGGCAATCGGCGTGTTCTACGCGCTGTCCGGGCCGGGCTACTGGGCGTGGCGCCGTTGGCGCAAGACGCCGGATGCGGCGGCATGATCGAGCTCTGGTCAGCGCAGCAGCACTCGTGGCTGGCGGCCCTGGGGCACGAGGTGCTGGTGCTGGGCGCGCTGCCTGAAACGGCCGCCGTCCCTCTCCCGGCTCCGCGTGTCAGTCAGCGTGCGTCGCCGGGCCCGCGTCCGTCGCAATCTCCCGTGCGCGCGTCTCGGCCTCCAGGCGAAGTTCTGTCAGGAGAGACCATCGAGGCGCGAACTACGCCGCGACAGACGACGCGCATGCCCGACCGGCTCCATTTCGCGCTGATCCGGGCCTCGGGCTGCAATCCCAATGCGCCTGGCTCAGCGCAGCTGATCGCGCAATGGCCGACGGCGGGCCAGCTTCGCGGGAATCCCGCGGCCAAGCGCGCACTGTGGCCGCAGCTGCGGGCCTTGCGAAAACACTCGCTGCCGTGAGTGCCGTCGCCTCGGATCCGGGGCCCTCCGCCGCGACCCTGCGCCCGTTGCGCGAGGACGATCTCGAGGCCGTCATCGCCATCGAGCAGCGCGCCTACCCGTTTCCATGGACGCGCGGCATCTTTCGCGATTGCCTGCTCGCCGGCTATCCGGCCTGGCTGCTGCACGAGCACGGCCTGGCAATCGGCTACGGCGTGATCAGCCTGGCCGCCGACGAAGCCCACGTGCTCAACATCTGCATTTCCCCGGAGCGCCAGGGGCGAGGGCTGGGTCGCGAGCTGCTGCGCGTGCTCACGCGGATGGCCCGGGACAGGGGCGCAGTACGCATCTTCCTGGAAGTTCGACCGTCCAATCCGGGGGCCATCGCGCTCTACCACAGCGAAGGCTTCAACGAGATCGGTCGCCGTCCACGTTACTACCCGGCGCACCACGGCCGCGAGGACGCACTGGTGATGGCGATGGAGCTGCTGGCTGAAGAAGTCGACGCGATGCCCCCGCTGTAGACAGTGCCCGTGGGAGCGGCGTCCCGCCGCGAGTGTCTGTTTCCGGCCGGGAAGCAGAGGCAAGAGCTCGCGGCGGGACGCCGCTCCCACCGCTGCTTCTCACCGCCACCGCTGCTACCACTGGCCCTCCGACACCATCCACATTGCTGCCTGCAGCGCCAGCGCCGACAATGACGCCTGACCCGACGGAGCTCCGCATGCCCATCCTTCGCATGAGTGACATCGACCTCGACGGCAAGCGCGTGCTGATCCGCCAGGACCTCAACGTGCCGATCAACGAAGGCCGCATCACCTCCGAGCAGCGCATCACCGCCTCGGTGCCGACCATCGAGCTGGCGCTGCAGAAGGGCGCCGCGGTGATGGTGACCTCGCACCTGGGCCGCCCGACCGAAGGCAGCTGGTCGCAGGAGGACTCTCTGGCCCCGGTGGCGCAGCGGCTGTCCGAACTGCTGGGCAGGGACGTGCCGCTCATCCGCGACTGGGTCGACGGCGTGGACGTGCAGCCGGGCCAGGTCGTCCTGCTGGAAAACTGCCGCATGAACGTGGGCGAGAAGAAAGACGACGAGTCGCTGGCGCGCAAGTACGCGGCGCTGTGCGATGTGTTCGTGATGGACGCCTTCGGCACTGCCCATCGCGCCCAGGCCTCCACCCACGGCGTCATCCGCTTCGCACCGGTCGCGGTCGGTGGACCGCTGTTGATGGCCGAGCTGGACGCGCTGGCGCTGGCGCTCGAGAAGCCCGCGCGCCCGCTGTTGGCGATCGTGGCCGGCAGCAAGGTCTCCACGAAACTGCAACTGCTGTCGAACCTGGTGGGCAAGGTCGACCAGCTGATTGTCGGCGGCGGCATCGCCAACACGTTCATTGCCGCCGATGGCCATGGCGTAGGCAAGTCGCTGTACGAAGCCGACCTGATCGAGGTCGCGCGCAAGATCGGAGCCGATGCGCGGGCGCGGGGCGCCGAGATCCCGGTGCCCACCGACGTGGTGGTCGCCACGAAATTCGCGGCCGACGCTCCGGCGCAGGTCAAGGCCGTGGACGCCGTAGGCGATGACGAGCTGATCCTGGACATCGGTCCGGAAACAGCGGAGCGCTATGCCCGGATGATCATGAGCGCCGGCACCGTGGTCTGGAACGGTCCGGTTGGTGTGTTCGAGTTCGAGGCCTTCGGCAACGGCACCGAGACCCTGGCGCGTGCCATCGCCGCATCGCCGGCGTTCTCGATCGCCGGCGGCGGCGACACACTTGCGGCGGTGGACAAGTACGGCATTGCCAGCGACATCAGCTACATCTCGACCGGTGGCGGCGCGTTCCTGGAATTCCTCGAAGGCAAGGAGCTGCCGGCAGTGGCCGCGCTCGCCGAGCGAGGCAACGGGAGCGGCTGAGCCGGCGGCCGGACGGGTGCTGTATTCGTACGCAGTCGCCGCGCATCGCATCTGACCGGCGCGCGCCGGACTTCACGACCGGAGCCTGTGCTACGTTTCCCTGACTAGGAGATACCACCGATGACTGAACGCCAGCGCCGCACGAAAATCCTCGCCACGCTCGGGCCTGCGACCGATCCGCCGGGCATGCTCGACCAGCTGTTCCGCGCCGGCGTCAACGTGGTGCGGCTGAATTTCTCGCACGGCGATCCGTCCTCGCAGGCCAGGCGCGCCGCCGCGGTGCGCGCTGCCGCGCAGCGGGTGGGGGCTGAAGTTGGCATCCTGGCCGACCTGCCGGGGCCGAAGATACGCATCGAGAAGTTCGCCGAAGGCAAGGTCAAGCTGCGCATGGGCGACCGCTTCGACCTGGTCGCCAGTGGCGACGCGCCGCCCGGCGACGAGAAGCAGGTCGGTGTGAGCTACCTCGGACTGCCCGGCGACGTGCAGCCCGGCGACATCCTGCTGCTCGACGACGGACTGATGCAGCTGCAGGTGGTGTCGGTGGAGGGCGAGCGCATCGTCAACACCGTGTTGAACGACGGCGTGCTGTCCGACCGCAAGGGCTTGAACAAGCAGGGTGGCGGGCTGTCGCTGGGCGCGCTGACCGAGCGCGACAAGGAGCTGATCGGCATCGTGGCCAAGATCGGGGTCGATTTCATCGCCGTGTCGTTCTGCCGCAACGCGCAGGACATGCACGATGCGCGCCGCATCGCGCGCGAGCACGGCTGCGACGCGGCGCTGGTGTCCAAGATCGAACGCACCGAGGCCATCGAGAACCTGGCCGAGATCATCGACGCCAGCGACGTGGTGATGGTGGCCCGCGGCGATCTTGGCGTGGAAATCGGCGATGCCGAGCTGCCCGGCCTGCAGAAGAAGATCATTCGTGAGTCGCTGGCACGTAACAAGGTGGTGATCACCGCCACGCAGATGCTGCAGTCGATGGTCGAAAGCCCCATCCCGACGCGTGCCGAGGTGCTGGACGTGGCCAACTCGGTCATCGACGGCACCGACGCGGTGATGCTGTCGGCCGAAACCGCGGCGGGCGCCTATCCGATCAAGGCGGTCGAGGCCATGGCCCGCATCTGCCTGGGGGCGGAAAAGCAGTTCCAGATGGATACCGATTTCGAGAAGGCGCCGCGCAACCTGGAGCGCGCCGACCAGGCCATCGCCATGGCCACGATGTTCCTGTCCGAACACATTGGCGTGCGCGCGATCGTGGCGATGACCGAATCAGGCGGCACTGCGCGCTATCTCTCCCGGTTTCGCTCGAACGCGCCGATCTACGCGTTCTCTCGCCACGACGGCGCGCGCCGCAGGATGGCGATGATCCGCGATGTGTTCCCGATCGCCTTCGACAGCCGCGGCCTGGCTCCGCGCGAAGCCGCGCGTGATGCGCTGCGCTGCCTTGGCGATTTGAATCTGCTGGTCCCCGGGGATCGGGTGATCTTCACCAGCGGCGACCACATGGAGCAGCACGGCGCCACCAACACGCTGCGCCTGCTGCAGATCGGCGCGGACGGCAAGGCACAGGGCCTGGGCGAACTGTAGAAATACCTGCAAGTAGGAGCGGCTTCCAGCCGCGAGCTTTCGTCCGGCGGCAAAAGAACGGCAGCAACTCGCGGCTGGAAGCCGCTCCCACAGATTTCGGGGATTGGCATCTGTTCCTCCGGCAGCAGGTGGTCTGGCCTGCACCGAAATGGCGGTGCGGATACTGACCTCGGCGCATGGAAGCACCCTGCTGCAGGAGCGGCTTCCAGCCGCGAGCTCTCGTCCGGGTGCCAAAAGACGAGTCAACGACTCGCGGCTGGAAGCCGCTCCCACCGGGAAGGAGGCTCTGCGCCTGTTCACGGGCATCCCGTGACGGGGCCAACGATAGGGGCCGAGCTATACTTCCTGCCCCATTCCAGTGCTTCCAAGGACCCCCATGAGCATCGAACAGCTTGCCGAAACCGCCCAGGCCATGGTGGCACCGGGCAAGGGCATCATCGCGATCGACGAATCCACCGGCACCGTTGCCAAGCGCTTCGCCGGCGTCGGTATCGAGAACACCGAGGAACACCGCCGCGCCTACCGCGAACTGCTGTTGACCACGCCCAAGCTGAGCGACTACATCTCCGGCGCGATCCTGTACGACGAAACCCTGCGCCAGTCGACCAGGGACGGCGTGCCGTTCGCCAAGTACATGGCCGCCAACGGCATCATTCCCGGCATCAAGGTCGACAGGGGCACGCACCCGCTGGCCGGCTGCCCGGGCGAAGTGGTGACCGAAGGCCTCGACGGCCTGCGCGAACGCCTCAAGGAGTACTACTCGCTGGGCGCGCGCTTCGCCAAGTGGCGCGCGGTGATCAACATAGGCGACGACATCCCCACCGGCACCGCGATCGAAACCAACGCCCACGCCCTGGCCCGTTACGCAGCGCTGTGCCAGGAAGCGGGCCTGGTGCCGATGGTGGAGCCGGAAGTGCTGATGGACGGCAACCACGACATCGAAACCTGCTACGAGGTCACCGAGGCCACGTTGCGTGCGCTCTTCGGGGCCCTCTACGAGCAGAACGTCATGCTCGAAGGCACCATCCTCAAGGCCTCCATGGTCGTGCCGGGCAGCGACTCGGACGAGCAGGCCAGCGTCGAGGAAGTGGCCGACGCCACGGTGATGTGCCTGAAGAGCACGGTCCCGGCGATCCTGCCGGGCGTGGTGTTCCTGTCCGGTGGCCAGAGCGATGAAGACGCCACCGCGCATCTCGATGCGATGAATCGCATCGGCAACTTGCCGTGGCCGCTGTCGTTCTCCTACGGCCGCGCCATGCAGTCGGCGGCGCTGCAGCTTTGGTCCAAGGACCTCAGCGGCAACTTCGCCAAGGCGCAGTCCACGGTCTATGAGCGGGCGAAGGCCAATGGCATGGCCGCGATGGGTAAGTGGGAAGGCTGATCGGTGATCAGCGTTAGCGATTAAGCAAACGCCGGCCTTGAGCCGGCGTTTTTTTGGCTGCTCCCTTTCGAAAGGCGGGAAGAGCCGGTGTGGGTAGATCCGAGCTTGCTCGGATGCTTCTGACCGACCAACACGCATCCGGGCAAGCTCGGATCTACAACGCAGCCGGGCAAGCCTGGATCTACAGCTGATTTGTTGTGTGAGCGCCCTCTGGGCGCGAGCTTTTCCTGCGAACCCAAGCAAGAGTTCGCGGCGGAACGCCGCTCCCACAAACGGATCAGCACATCAGCGAGCAGCAACTCCACGTGTCGGGACCGAACCTTCAAAGGCCTCGATTCAGTTCTTGCGTGCCTTACGGCAATGCCGCGTCGCTCAATCCCGCGAGCCAGTCGTCGTCGGACCCTTCGTTGACGCCCTCGAACAGCGGCGTCGAGAAATAGCGCTCGCCGGTGTCCGGAACCATCGCCAGGATCACCGAGCCGGGTTCGGCTGAACGTGCGACTTCCAGCGCGGTAGACACCGTGGCGCCGCCGGAGATGCCGGAAAAAATGCCTTCCTCTGCGGCAAGCCGACGCGCCACGGCGATCGCATCGGTGTCGGTGACCGTGAGGACCTGGTCGGCGGCCTCGCGGTTGAGCACTTCGGGAATGAAGTCCGGAGTCCAGCCCTGGATCTTGTGCGGCGCCCATTCCTTGCCAAGCAACAGTGAGGCCGCTGCAGGTTCGGACGCGGTGACTTTCACTTCCGGTCGCGCGACCTTGAGCACTTCGCCGACCCCGGTCAGGGTGCCGCCAGTGCCCCAGCCAGTGACAAAGTGGTCGAGCCGCCGGCCGGCAAAGTCGCTCAGGATCTCGGCGGCGGTGGTCTGGCGGTGGTAAGCGGGATTGGCGGGGTTGGCGAACTGCCGGGTCAGGAACCAGCCGTGTTTTGCAGCAAGTTCCTCGGCGCGCCGGACCATGCCGCTGCCGCGCTCGGCCGCTGGCGTCAGGATCACTTTCGCGCCGTAGGCACGCATCAGCTTGCGACGTTCGATGGAGAAGGTTTCCACCATCGTGGCGACGAACTTGTATCCGCGCGCGGCGGCGACCATGGCCAGGGCCACGCCGGTGTTGCCGGAGGTCGCCTCGATGATCGTGTCGCCCGGCTTCAGCAGCCCCTTGGCCTCGGCATCGAGCACGATCGCCAGCGCCAGCCGGTCCTTGACCGAGCCGCCCGGATTGAACGACTCGACCTTGACGTAAAGGGTGACGTGCTCAGGCGCCAGGCGGTGCAGGCGCACGATCGGGGTGCGGCCAATGGTGTCGAGGATGCTGTCGTGGATGGCCATTGATGTCTCCGGAAGGCGTTGGGATCAGGCGGCCCGGTGGAGTCTAGGCTCATCGGGGTTGTCGATTCGTTGCGGACGCACTGCCGCCTGCAGCGGTGCCGCGCCGAACCAGTGCAGCGGCGTCGCCAGCGCAGCCACTTCGCCGAGGATCAGCAGGGCAGGCGACTGCACCTTGAACTGGCGTGCGGTCTCCGCCAACGAATCCAGGGTGCCGGTGACCACGCGCTGGCTGGCGCGGGATCCGTTTTCGATGAGTGCGAACGGCAGCGAGTGCCTGGAACCGGCATTCAGCAGCCGCGACTGCAGTCGATCCAGACCGGCGACGCCCATGTAGACCGCCAGGGGTAAGGGGCAGGGCCGGGGCATGCATTGGGGTGTTGGCAGGCACCGTGAGTGTGGACGTCCACCCTAGAGAGACCCGCGCGCTGGCGGAAACAACGGCTGGTTATGCGCTTATGCCTTGTGCGCATTTCCGCTCCGCCGGTGCGATCCAGATACTTCGGCCACCACTAGTGCCCGGAATACGATGGACCTGCCTCCCGACCTGTTGTCCTATATCGCCATCGGGTTCGGGGCGCAGCTGGTCGACGGCGCGCTGGGGATGGCCTACGGCATCACCGCATCGAGCCTGCTGCTGGGACTGGGCGTGCCGCCAGCGATCACCAGCGCAACGGTGCATGCAGCCGAATGCTTCACCACCGGTGCGTCGGCGTCGGCCCACCGCGCGTTCGGCAACATAGACCGCGCGCTGTTCAAGCGCCTGCTGCTGCCGGGCGTGGCGGGCGCGGCCATCGGCGCCTACCTGCTGGCGAGCCTGCCGGGCGAAGTGATGAAGCCGTGGATTGCCGGCTACCTGCTGCTCATGGGACTACTGCTCGTGGCCCGGTCGCTGTTTCCCTACCGGCCGCGCAACGTCGCCTCTTACCTGAGCCCGCTGGGGTTCTTCGGCGCGCTGGTCGACGCCATCGGCGGAGGCGGGTGGGGCCCGATCGTGACCAGCAACCTGCTGGCGCGAGGCAACGATCTGCGGCTGACGGTAGGAACGGTCAACGCCGTGGAATTCTTCGTCACCCTCACCGCCTCCATCGTGTTCCTGTTGACCCTGGGCCTGGCGCACTGGGACATCATTGCCGGCCTGGCGATCGGAGGTGTCGTGGCCGCGCCCCTGGGCGCGTGGCTGGTGAAGTACGTGCGGCCGCGGCCGGTCCTTGCGCTGGTCGGGTTGCTGGTGATCGGCCTGAGCCTGCGAACCCTGTGGATGCGCCATGTCCGCGCATGACGCTGCGTGCGGCAGACTTCGGGATAACATGACGCACGCGCCCCCGATGACGACAACGACGTTGCCCAGCCCCGCATCGCACCAATCCCACCTCGACCAGCTGCAGGCCGAGAGCATCCACATCCTGCGCGAAGTCGCGGCCAGCTTCCGCAACCCGGTGATGATGTACTCGGTGGGCAAGGACAGTTCGGTGCTGCTGCACCTGCTGCTCAAGGCATTTGCCCCGGCGCCGCCGCCGATCCCGTTGCTGCACATTGACACGCGCTGGAAGTTTCGCGAGATGATCGCCTTCCGTGACCGCCGCGCGGCCGAAACCGGCGTGGAGCTGCGCGTGCACATCAATCCGGACGGCGTGGCACGCGACATGAGCCCCGTCACCCACGGGGCCACCGTGCACACCGATGTGATGAAGACCCAGGGCCTGAAGCAGGCCCTGGACCAGCATGCCTTCGATGCCGCGATCGGCGGGGCACGGCGCGACGAGGAAAAGTCGCGGGCCAAGGAGCGCGTGTTCTCGTTCCGCAACGACCGCCACCGCTGGGACCCCAAGCGCCAGCGACCGGAGCTGTGGAGGCTGTACAACGCGCGCATCAACAGCGGCGAGAGCGTACGCGTGTTCCCGCTGTCCAACTGGACCGAGCTCGATATCTGGCTGTACATCTACCGCGAGAACGTCCCGGTGGTGCCGCTGTACCTGGCCGCCGAGCGCCCGGTGGTCGAGCGCGATGGCGCGCTGATCATGGTCGACGACGAGCGCCTGCCCATGCGCGAGGGCGAAGTGCCGCGGATGCGCAAGGTCCGCTTCCGCACGCTGGGCTGCTATCCGCTGACCGGTGCGATCGAGTCGGAGGCCGATACGCTCGAAAAGATCATCCAGGAAATGCTGGTGGCCACGACGTCCGAACGCCAGGGGCGGGTGATCGACCGGGATCCGTCGGCTTCGATGGAGAAGAAGAAACTGGAGGGGTATTTCTGATGGGGCTTCAGTTTTTTTCTTTTGAGTTTGATTACAGCAACGGCAACGGCAACGGCAACGGCCAGAGCAAAAGCTTTCGCGCTTTGCGCGACTTCCTTTTGTCTTGGCAAAAGGAAGCACTGCGAAGCGAAGCGAAGCGAACGGCAAAGCCGGCCCGAAGGGCGAGCGCGCAGCGCGAAGTAAAACCGTTTGAGCCGGACACGAGCCGATGCGGTGGAGCTGCATCGGTGCCCTGTGCTCCTCGCGGCAGGCGGCACGGCGCCCAAACTCGCTGCGCTCAGACAAGGGCGCCTCTTCGGCCGCCCGCCGCTGCGGTGCTCGGCTCGCTTTACGGCTCGGCAGGACGAGAGTGCAACGACAACGGCAACGGCAAGAGCAAGAGCAGGGCAAGAGCTTTCGCGCAAGGTGCGAAAGCTCTTGCCGTCGCCTTTGCTTGCCCTGCCGAATCCGCAATTGGCGAATACTAATGACTACTCATGTCTGACATCGCACATTACCTAAAGCAACACGAGGAAAAGCCACTGCTTCGCTTTATCACCTGTGGCAGCGTGGACGACGGCAAGAGCACGCTGATCGGGAGGCTGTTGCACGACAGCAAGCAGCTGTTCGATGACCAGCTGGCGGCGCTGGCCTCGGACAGCAAGCGCCACGGCACGCGCGGGGGGGAGATCGACTATGCGCTGCTGCTGGACGGGCTTTCGGCAGAGCGCGAGCAAGGCATCACCATCGATGTCGCGTACCGCTATTTCGACACCGAGCGGCGCAAGTTCATCGTGGCCGATTGCCCGGGGCATGAGCAGTACACGCGCAACATGGCGACCGGCGCCTCGACCGCGGATCTTGCCGTGGTGCTGGTCGATGCGCGCAAGGGGCTGCTGACCCAGACACGCAGGCACAGCTACATCGTGTCGCTGCTGGGCATCGGCCACGTGGTGCTGGCGGTCAACAAGATGGACCTGGTGGACTACCAGCAACCGGTGTTCGACGAGATCGTCGAGGGCTACCGCGCACTGGCGCAACAGCTGGGGATCGCGCAGGTGACCTGCATCCCGCTCTCGGCATTGAACGGCGAAAACCTGTCGCAACGCTCCGATGCGATGCCCTGGTACCAGGGTCCGAGCCTGCTGGAGCACCTCGAAAGTGTCGCGGTCCAGGTCCCCGGCACCGGCAGCGGCCTGCGCCTTCCGGTGCAGTGGGTCAGCCGGCCGAACCAGAACTTCCGCGGATTCGCCGGCACCATCGCGGCCGGCGAAGTGAAGGCGGGCGATGCGGTGGTGGCGCTGCCTTCCGGCCGCCGGTCGCGCGTGGCCAGCGTGCTGGGGGCCGACGGACTCGTCGAACTGGCCGGCGTCGGCCAGCCGGTGACCGTGACGCTGGAGGACGAAATCGACATCGGTCGCGGGGACGTCATCGCCGCGGCCGATGATCCGCCGGAAGTGTCGGACCAGTTTGCTGCCCACCTGCTGTGGATGGACGATGCGCCGCTGCTGCCGGGGCGGCCGTACTGGCTGCAGATCGGCACCCGCTCCGTCCCGGCCACGGTGAGCGAAATCAAGTATCGCGTCGATGTGAACACCCAGGAGCACCTCGCGGCGAAGCGTCTGGAACTCAACGAGGTCGCCTACGTCAACCTGAGCCTGGACGAGCCGATTGCGTTCGCTGCGTACGCCGAGAACCGCACGCTCGGCGGCTTCATCCTGATCGATCGCCACAGCAACGACACCGTCGCCGCCGGCACGCTGGATTTCGCGCTGCGCCGCGCCGGCAACGTGCACTGGCAGCACCTGGACGTCGACCGTGCGGCGCGCGCCCGGATCAAGGGACAGCAGCCGCGCGTGCTGTGGTTCACCGGCCTGTCCGGTGCCGGCAAGTCGACCGTCGCCAACCTGGTGGACAAGCGCCTGCACGCGCTCGGGTACCACACCTTCATCCTGGACGGCGACAACGTGCGCCACGGCCTCAATCGCGACCTGGGATTCACCGACGAGGACCGCGTCGAGAACGTGCGGCGGGTGGCCGAGGTGGCCAGGCTGATGGCCGATGCGGGGCTGATCGTGCTGGTGAGTTTCATCTCGCCATTCCGTGCCGAGCGCCGCATGGCGCGAGAGCTTTTTGCGGAAGGCGAATTCCTGGAAGTCTTCGTCGACGTGCCGCTGGCCGTGGCCGAGGAGCGCGACGTAAAGGGGCTTTATCGCAAGGCGCGGGCCGGGCAGATACCCAATTTCACGGGCATCGATTCACCCTACGAGAAGCCAGAGCGAGCCGAGATGACACTGGATGCCGGTGTCGAGTCGCCGGAACAGCTGGCCGCCAGGGTGCTGGAGCGCCTCGGTCTCGGCTAGAGAAGCCTTGCAGGAGGTGACCCTGGCAAGGGTCTTTGGTCATGCATCCGGTTCGCACCGTCTTACGCACGGTAATGTACGGGCCAGTAAACTCCGCTAATCGCAATTACGGACGGATGCATGTTGAGTCGATGTTCAATCCGCGCTGCCTTTGCGGCGCTGCTCATGCTGCCCGGATTGGTGGCGTGCGGCGGTGACGCACCGTCGGTGCAGGGCAGGGGCGGCGAAGAACGCGCCGTCCCCGTGACCACGACGGTGGTGCAGCCGTCCCCGTGGAGCGATTCGCTGCAGGCGCTGGGCACGGTGAAGGCGCGGGAGTCGGTGACTCTCACCTCGAAGGTCAGCGAGGTCGTGCGGGAGGTGCATTTCGACAGCGGTGACGAGGTCAGGGCGGGCGCACCGATCGTGACCCTGCGCGGTGAAGCGCAACAGGCGGCGCTGGCCGAGGCGCAGGCGAGCTACGACGAATCCGAACGCCTGTTCAAGCGCCAGAGCGAGCTGGCCGAACAGCAGTTGATCGCCCGTGCCACCCTGGACACCCAGCGTGCGGCGCGCGATTCAGCGCGTGCCCGCGTGCGGCAGATGCGCAGCGACATTGGCGACCGATCGGTGCGCGCGCCTTTCGGCGGCGTGCTCGGCACTCGCCAGGTCAGCCCGGGGGCGCTGATTACGCCTGCCACCGTGATCGCAACCCTGGACGATATCTCCCGCGTCTTCGTCGACTTCCAGGTTCCCGAAGCAGCCTTGGCCTCAGTCCAGCCCGGCAATGAGGTGACCGGCACCAGCACGGCCTATCCGGGCCGCACGTTCGAGGGCGAGGTGTCCACGATCGATGCGCGACTGGACGTGGCCACGCGCGCGGTCAACGTACGCGCCGATTTTCCGAATCCGGACAAGCTGCTGCGTCCAGGGATGCTGATGCAGGTGGCGCTGTACCGGCCCGAGCGCCGGGCGCTGGTGATCCCGGAGATTGCGGTGGTGCAGGTGGGACGGGATTCGTTCGTGTATCGCGTCAAGGGAGACGACACGGTCGAGCAGGCGGGCGTGGAAACCGGCGTGAGACGGTCCGGCAAGGTCGAGATCCTTGGAGGGCTTGCAGCGGGCGACCGCCTTGTCGTCGACGGCACCGGCAAGCTGCGCGAAGGGTCGAAGATCGTGGAAAGCGCGAGCGATGCGGCCGCCGAAGGCTCCCTTGCGCCCACCGCCGTGGCTGCGCCACGGGAATGATCCACCGATGACCATCTCCGACCTGTCGATCCAGCGCCCGGTCTTCGCCACGGTCATGAGCCTGCTGCTGATCGTGCTCGGGATCATGGCGTTCTCGCGCCTGACCCTGCGCGAGCTGCCGGCCATCGATCCGCCGATCGTCTCGGTCGATGTCAGCTACCCGGGCGCCTCGGCGGCGGTGGTGGAGACCCGGATCACCCAGGTGCTGGAGGACGCGCTGTCGGGCATCGAGGGCGTGGAGACGGTCCAGTCCAGGAGCGTCAACGGGCGCTCCTCGGTGACCATGGAATTCACCCTGGGGCGCGACATCGAGGCGGCGGCCAACGACGTGCGCGATGCGATCAGCGGCGTTGCCGACCGCATGCCCGACGAGGCCGACCCGCCCGAGGTCGAGAAGGCCGACAGCGATTCGGACACCATCATGTGGCTCAACATGAGCTCCGAGACCATGGACCTGCTCGAGCTGTCCGACTACGCCGACCGCTATGTGGTCGACCGGCTGTCGAGCCTGGACGGCGTGGCGCAGGTTCGCATCGGCGGACGCCAGCGCTACGCCATGCGCATCTGGCTGGACAGCGCGGCGATGGCCGCGCGCGGCATCACCGCACTGGACGTGGAGAGCGCGCTGCGCGCGGAGAACGTCGAGCTGCCGGCAGGGCGCATCGAATCGGAAACGCGCGACTTCACCCTGCGCGTCGCGCGGGGTTACGAGAGCCCGGCCGACTTCAAAGAGATCCCGCTGACCAAGGGTGAGGACGGCTACGTGGTGCGCCTGGGCGACGTCGCCAAGGTGGAGCTGGCCTCGGCCGATCGGCGCGCCTTCTACCAGAGCAACGGCCAGCCCAACATCGGCCTGGGCATCATCAAGACCTCGACGGCCAACGCGCTGGACGTGACCAAGGCCGCGGCGGCCATGGGCGAGGAAATCCAGAAGTCGCTGCCGAAGGGAACCAGCATCTTCGTGGCCTTTGACGCCACCGTCTTCATCGATGCCTCGATCAAACGGGTCTACTGGACCCTGTTCGAAGCCGTCGCCCTTGTGCTGCTGGTCATTTATCTGTTCCTCGGCAGCTTCCGGGCCGCTCTTATCCCGGCGCTCACGGTGCCGGTGTGCCTGATCGCCGCTTTCATCCCGCTGTACCTGTTCGGGTTCTCCATCAACCTGTTGACCCTGCTGGCGCTGGTGCTGTCGATCGGGCTGGTGGTCGACGACGCGATCGTGGTGCTGGAGAACATCCAGCGTCGCACCGACCTGGGCGAACCGGCGCTGGTCGCCGCGTCCCGCGGCACCCGCCAGGTGTCCTTCGCGGTCATCGCCACCACCACCGTGCTGGTGGCCGTATTCCTGCCCGTGGGCTTCATGGAGGGCGATTCGGGTCGGCTGTTCCGCGAGCTTTCGGTGGCGCTGGCAGGCGCGGTGGCCATTTCCGCGTTCGTCGCGCTCACGCTCACGCCGATGATGGCGTCCAAGCTTGTGCGCCCACGCAGCGAGGAGAACAGCAACCGGTTGCATCGCTGGGTGGGGGCACGGCTGGAGTCCCTGAGCGGCCTCTACAGGCGCGTGCTGCAGCGGCTGGTGCAGCGCTACTGGCTGTTCGGCGCGCTGCTGGTCGTCGTAGTGGCCGCCATCGTCGGAGTGGGATCGCTGATTCCGCGCGAACTGGCTCCGGCCGAGGATCGCGGCGTGTTCTTCGTTTCCATCGAAGGGCCGGAAGGTGCAGGCTTCGACTACACGGTGCAGCAGATCGAGCAGGTGGAAGACGTGTTCGTCGGGCAGACCGGGGACGACCAGCCGGTGCGCCGCTACAACACCCGCGTCCCCGGCGGCTGGGGCGCCAGTGAAGAGATGCACACCGGCACGGTGATCGTGTTCCTGCAGGACTGGAACGAACGCGACAAGAGCACCGCCGAGGTGGCCGACGACCTGCGCAAGGACCTGTCGCAGCTGACCGGCGTCAGCGCCCAGCCGCGGGTCGGCGGCGGCCTCGTCGGCAGCCGCGGCCAGCCGATCCAGATCGTGCTTGGAGGACCCGAATACGAGGAAATCGCGCGCTGGCGTGACATCGTGATGGAGCGGATGGAGGCCAACCCGGGACTGTTCTCGATCAATTCGGACTACAAGGAAACCCGACCGCAGATGCGCGTCCAGATCGACCGCCAGCGTGCCGCCGACATCGGTGTCAGCGTCGCCGACATCGGTCGAGCGCTGGAAACGATGATGGGCAGCCGCCGAGTGACCACGTTCGTGCAGGAAGGCGAGGAGTACGACGTCATCCTGCAGGCCGGTCGCGAAGGGCGAGCAGAGCCTGCCGACCTGTCGGCCATCGAGGTGCGCGCGCGCAACGGCGACCTGATCCCGCTGTCCAATCTGGTCACCTTCACCGAACTGGCCGAGGCCGCCAGCCTAAACCGCTTCAACCGGCTGCGCGCGATCACCATCACCGCCGGGCTGTCGCCGGGCTACACGATGGGCGAGGCGCTGGCGTTCCTGGACGAGACGGTGCGAAGCGAACTGCCCGACTACGCGCAGGTCGACTGGAAGGGCGAGTCGCGTGAATACCAGAAGGCCGGCAGCGCCGTGATCCTGACCTTCGCCCTGGCCCTGCTGGTGGTGTACCTGGTGCTGGCCGCGCAGTTCGAAAGCTTCATCCATCCGCTGGTCATCATGCTCACCGTTCCGCTCGGCGTGCTGGGCGCGCTGCTGGGGCTTGCGCTCACCGGAGGGACGCTCAACCTCTTCAGCCAGATCGGCATCGTGATGCTGGTCGGCCTGGCGGCCAAGAATGGCATCCTGATCGTGGAGTTCGCCAACCAGCTGCGCGACGACGGTCGCACCGTGCTGGAGGCGATCGTCGAATCGGCCGGGGTTCGCCTGCGGCCGATCCTGATGACGTCCATCGCCACGATCATGGGCGCATTGCCGCTGGTGCTTGCCGGCGGGCCGGGCTCGGCGAGCCGCGCGACCATCGGCGTGGTGGTGATCTTCGGCGTGGCGTTCTCCACGCTGCTGTCGTTGTTCGTGGTGCCGGTGTTCTATGCGCTGCTGGCGCCGTTCACGCGCTCGCCAGATGCGGTGTCCAAAGAATTGCACAAGCTGCAGGACGCGACGCCCGAAGTGGGTGGCCACGGCTGAGACACCACGCGTCGCGCGAAATCGCGGCGCGTTGGCCGGAAGGCTGCAGTTCCAACAACCGTTGGCCATCGGCGATTCGCCGCGAAAGCGCTCGCGGCTTTGCGCTGGCGGCAGCGCTGCACCGCCCCTTCCCGCTGGTTATCGTGGACAATCGGCTTCGACCGCGGCGCCGTGCGCGCCAGCAAACCTGGGAGACAAAGCGTGGATGAACTGATCGGCACCCTCAACAGCATCATCTGGAGCACGCCGCTGATCGTCCTGTGCCTCGGCGCCGGCCTGTACTTCTCCATCCGCACCCGCTTCATGCAGGTGCGCGGATTGCCGGAGATGGTGCGATTGATGTTCGCCGGCAAGAAGTCCGACGCCGGCGTGTCCTCGTTCCAGGCGCTGGCGATGTCGCTGTCCGGGCGTATCGGCATCGGCAACATCGCCGGTGTCGCCACGGCCATCGCCTTTGGCGGGCCGGGCGCGGTGTTCTGGATGTGGGTGATGGCCTTCCTGGGCGCCTCTACCGCCTACGTCGAGTCGACTCTTGGCCAGATCTACAAGGAAGTCGACGATGAGGGGCGCTATCGCGGCGGTCCGGCGTACTACATCGAGAAGGCCATGGGCCAGAAGTGGTACGCATGGCTGTTCGCCATCGTGACCATCGTGGCCACCGGCTTCCTGCTGCCCGGCGTCCAGGCCAACGGCATCGCCGGCGGACTGGCCAACGCATGGAACGTCGATCCCCGTATCACCGCCGCCGGTGTGGTGATCGCGCTGGCCTTCATCATCTTCGGCGGGGTCAAGCGCATCGCCAGCTTTGCCGGCGCGGTGGTGCCGTTCATGGCGCTGGCCTACATGCTGGTGGCCCTGCTCGTGCTTGTCCTCAACGTCGAACAGCTGCCGGCGATGGCGGCGCTGATCTTCAAGAGCGCGTTCGGGCTCGAGGCGGGCATCGGCGCGGTGCTCGGCCTGGCCATCGAGTGGGGCGTCAAGCGCGGCATCTATTCCAACGAGGCCGGACAGGGCACCGGCCCGCATGCCGCGGCCGCCGCCGAGGTCTCGCATCCGGCCAAGCAGGGCTACGTGCAGGCATTCTCGGTGTACGTGGACACGCTGCTGGTGTGCTCTGCCACGGCCTTCATGATCCTGTCGACCGGCATGTACAACGTGGTCGGTGCGGACGGGGCCATGCTGTATGAAGCACTGCCGGGGATCGAGGCGGGCCCGGGTTTCGCACAGAATGCGGTGGAGTCGCTGCTGCCCGGCTACGGTGCCGGTTTCGTGGCGCTGGCGCTGCTGTTCTTCGCTTTCACCACCATCGTGGCCTATTACTACATGGCCGAAACCAACATCGCCTACATCAACAGGAAGATCCATCGTCCGTGGATGACATTGGCCCTGCGTATCGGCCTGCTTGTGGCGGTGAGCGTGGGCGCTGTTCGCAGCGCCGGTGCGGCCTGGGCGCTGGGCGATGTCGGCGTCGGGCTGATGGCGTGGCTCAACATCATCGCGATCCTGATCCTGCAGAAGCCAGCGCTCAAGGCGCTGCGTGATTACGAGGCGCAAAGGAAAGCGGGCAAGGATCCGCAGTTCGATCCCGAAGCCCTGGGCATCGAGAACGCCGACTTCTGGAAGAAACCCGCGCCGTGAGCAATCCCTGGGACAGCTGGACGGGCAAGCCCCCGGCGCGAAAGCCCGGTCGTGAGCGCGGGACTCCCGCTGCCCCCGCGAAAGAGCCTGCCATGCGTGTGGCCGGCGCATCGAAGGACGAGCTGCGCCTGTACGGCTTCAACGCGGTGCAGGCTGTGTTCGCGAGGCGCCCGGAGGCGATCCGCAAGGTCTACCTGAGCGAGCCGCGCATTGCGCAGCTGCAGCCGCTGCTGGCCTGGTGCGTCAAGGAGCGCATCGGATATCGCGTCGTCGAAGAGGCCGACCTGGGCAAGCTGGCGGCAAGTTCGCACCACGAGGGCGTGGTCGCCGATGTCTTGAAGACGCGGGCGCTTCCGCTGGAGCAGTGGCTGCAGGACCTGCCGCCGGGCCCGACCGTGGCGCTGTGGCTCGATGGGGTGGGCAACCCGCACAATTTCGGCGCGATCCTGCGCTCTGCCGCGCATTTTGGCGTAGCGGGCATCCTGCAGCCGCCATCCTCGGATCTTGCACTGTCCGGCGCGGCGGCACGCGTCGCCGAAGGCGGTGCCGAACAGGTGCCGCTGGTGCGCATGGCGGCAGTCGAGGAATCCCTGCAGGCGCTGCGCGACGCGGGCTTCCAACTGGCCGCCACTCTGGCCAGCGGGGGCGGCGATCTGTTTGCCACGATCTTGCCGCAGCGCCTGGTCTACGTGATGGGCGCCGAGGCACAGGGGATGGACGCGGAGCTTGCCGGGCAGTGCGACCTGCGCCTGTCGATACCAGGCAGCGGTGCCGTCGAAAGCCTGAACGTGGCTGCTGCGACGGCCGTGTTCCTGTCGCGCTGGGCGAGCACCCGCCGCGACGGCTGAGTCGCTGCCGATGCCGCTCAGTCGGCGGCCGGCTCCTGCGTCTTGGGCGCGCTGCCGAAGTTGCCTTCGGCCTCGGCGGCCAGGTAGGCGAACACCGCATAGGCCGCCACGTTTTGCGCCAGCGCCTGCGGATCGATCTTGTCGAAGGTGTCGTCGGCGTTGTGGTGCAGGTCGAAATAATCGGTGCCGTCCTGTCCCAGCCATGCCCAGGTCAGTCCCTGTGCCGCGAACGGGCTGATGTCTGGACCGGCGCTGCCCTTGTCCGGCGCGTACTCGATGCCCAGCGGTGCCAGCGCGGCGGCGATCTGCTCGGTGGCCGCACGTGCATGGGCGGGCGCCCCGGTATTGAACGCGTAGATGCGCCCGGCGCCGAAGTCGCTCTCGGCGGCCAGCTGGTGCTTGGCGAGCTCGCCGGCGTAGTTCGCGGCGTAAGCCTTGCCGCCGTACAGCCCCTGCTCTTCGTTGGCGAAGGCGACCACACGGATGCTGCGCTTCGGCGCACGCTCCAGCTGGCCGATCAGGTGCCCGGCCGCCATGGTGATGCCGATGCCTGCGCCATCGTCGACCGCACCGGTGCCGAGATCCCACGAATCCAGGTGGGCGCCGATCAGCACCACCTCCTCCGGCAGCTCGCGTCCGGTGATCTCCCCGATCACGTTGTGCGAGGTCGCCTCCCCATCCCAGCCCGCATCGATGGCCACGCGCACGCGCGCCGGCCCCAGCGCGAGCAGGCGCGCCAGCTGGTCGGCATCGGGGATGGTCAGCGACGCTGCAGGTATGGGGGTGAGCCCCTCGTCGAAACGGGTGATGCCGGTATGGGCAACGCGGTGGTTGTCGGTGCCGGCCGAGCGCATGAGGAAAGCGCCCGCGCCGGCGCGGATCGCCGCGGAAGGACCGCGGCCGCGAATCGCGCTGCCGTTGCGATAGCCGCTGCCGTCGCGCGCGGACACCATCTGGTAGTCGACGAAGGCCACGCGTCCCTGCAGCGAGCCGGCCAGTGCAGCTTCCAGCGCCGCCAGGTCGGCGAACCGCACCACTTCGGCCTCGACCGTGCCGCCCGGGCTGCCGCCAAGCGCGGTGATCGTCAACGGCTGTGCGTTGGCCCCCACGACGGAGGCGCTTTCGCTGCGCCGCACCCATTTGGGAAACGTCACCGGCTCCAGCCAGACGCGGTCATAGCCCAGCGCCTCGAACTTGGCCCTGGCCCAGGCGACCGCGCGCGCGTCGGCTTCGCTGCCGGCCAGTCGTGCGCCGACTTCGGTGGTCAGTGATTCGACGATCCGGTAGCCGGTGTCGCCTGCCAGCGCCTGCTCGCGCAGCTGCGCGGCGGTGTCGATGGAAGCCTTGGGAATCCGGGTGGCGTTTTCGTGGCCGAGTGCCGGAGCGGCAAGGGCGAGGGCAAGAAACAGCGGGATGCAGCGCATTGACCATCCGGTGAAAGAGCGGGGCCGGGAGCTTAGCAGCCCACGGCCCTGGCCCTGCATGCAGGAAACAGCCTTCTATTTTTGCGGTGAATCGTTGTGTAGTGGTTAGTTCTGAAGTGAATGATTCCGCAAAGAATCGCGGATTTCGCGCAGCAGCATCACTTCCCCGGGTGGTGCCACGGGCGCAGCTTCAGCAGGCACGCGCATGTGGTCATTCGACGATGCGGCCGCGCAGTTCGGCAACGCCTTCCAGCGAAGCGACGAACTCGTCACCCGGCTGCATCGGTCCCACGCCGGCCGGTGTCCCCATCATGATCAGGTCACCCGCGCGCAGCGAAAACAGCTTCGAAAGTTCGTGGAGGATGTCCGGCACGTCCCAGATCAGGTCCTGCAGGCTGCCCTGCTGGCGCACGCTGCCGTTGACCTGCAGGCTCAGCCGGCAATGTTCGAGTCCGTGTACCTGGGCGGCGGGGACCAGCTCACTGACGGGTGCCGAATGGTCGAACGCCTTGCCGGTGTCCCAGGGCATGCCCTTGGCCTTGGCGGCGGCCTGCAGGTCACGGCGGGTCAGGTCCAGGCCGACGCCGTAGCCGAACACCAGGCCAGGCGCATCTTCGATGTCGATCACTCCCGTCGGCGCGTCGGTACCCACGGCCACCACCAGTTCAACCTCGTGGTGCAGGTCGCTGGTGCCGGGCGGGTAGGGCACATCGGCACCGCCGACCACGATGGCGTCGGCGGGCTTGAGGAAGAACACCGGCTGCCCGCGCTCTGCCTTGGATGCAGGAGCGGTGGCGCCCATCTCGCGCGCGTGGTCGGCGAAATTGCGGCCTACGCAATAGATGCGCCGCACCGGGAAGGTGCCGCCGCCGCGCACCGGCACGCGCGGCGTCGCGGCCGCGGGAATCAGATCGTTCATTGGGTCATGCCTGCGCCTGGGACGCGACAGTCTAGTGCGAGGGGGATGGCGCGTGTGCCGCGGGTCAACGCGACAAGGGCAGTGCAGGCTTGCGCAGCACGCGGTACTCGCCTTCGACGACGCTGGCGTCGCGAACGGCGAATGGCTTGTCCCGCTGGCTCAGCAACTTGTAGACCAGGCCAGCGGCGAGCATCGCGGCGCCGACGAACACGCTGAAGAAAATCAGCAGGCACAACAGACCCAGACCCACCAGGCCGAAGGCCAGGCGCAGCAGCGGATGGCGCGGCTTGCGCGGGGCGAAGGCCGAGCGCATGCGGGAGCTGTCGAAGCGGAAGCTGGTGGCGAACATGGCAGAGGGTCGTGACAGAATGCGGCGGGGCCGGTGCGCCAGTATCGGATGACCGAACCGTGACAGTGTGAGAAGTTCGTTAAACGCCATGCCGCTGATGACGCTTGAATCGATCGAAGACGCAGGCTACGCCGAGGCGGAGGGCGTGGTGGGTGGCGATCCTGAATCCTTGATCCTGCATCGACGGGGACAGCGGGTGCACGCGTGGCTGAACGTATGCCCGCATGCAGGGCGCCGACTCGACTGGGCCCCGGGCAAGTTCCTGAAAAGCAAGGAGGGTCACCTGGTCTGCGCGGTGCACGGCGCAACCTTCGAACCCGACACAGGCCACTGTATCGCTGGCCCGTGCCGCGGTGACCGGCTGCGGGCGGTGGCCGTGGAAGTGCGCGACGGGCAGGTGCGGCTGGTCGAAGAACCGGGTTGAGCTAGTTCCGGTCCATCACTCGGTGGCCATCATCGACCAGCGCCGCGATCGCCGCTTCGCGCGACGCCTCCTTGACCAGCACGTAATCGGTGTCAAACGTGGAGATGGCGAAGATGCCGATCCCGGCGGCGGCCAGCGGCTGCAGGATGCGAAACAGGATGTCGGTGGACTGGAACGGGATCGGTCCGTGGAGCATCAGGCAGCACCAGTCGCGTTCGCAGCGTGCCAACACATCGGCCGGCACCTGCTCCTGCGCACAGACGAGCGAAAGCTCATCCATCGCCCAGGACGCCGTGGCAAATGGCCCAGGCTGGAACCACGTGGGCAGCGTTGAACCCGCAGGCAGCCCGCACACGGCGAAGCGTCCGGGCAACACACTCAGCTTCAGCGGCGGCACCACCGATTCGTTCACGGCGCGGCAGGCTTTTTCTTGCGGAACCGGCCCGCGACCCCGGGCCAGCTCGAGGCCAGCACGATGGTCAATGCAAGCACGATCTCGCCCCATCCGAAGCCGCGCTCAGCCGGGCGTCCATAGGCCACCATGACGCCGTGGCTGAACCAGAACAGGCCGAACACACCCGACCAGAACGCCGCCTTGTGCGAGCCGCGCATCACGCCGGCAAGCAGCAGCAGCGGCGGCAGCGCGAACACCAGCAACGCTGCAACCCGGTAGCGATCCTCGTGCATCCACACCGAAAAAAGCACCGACAGCGCAAACAGCGCCACCCCCAGCACCAAGCGCGACCCCTTCATGGCGTCTGCCCCAGGCGACGCGCGACATCGGCCACCCGGCGCCCCAGTGCACGTGCAAGCGCTGCTTCCTCGTCGCTCGGTTGCGGATCGTTGTCGCCGCCCGCCACGTGACTGGCACCGTAGGGCGTGCCGCCTCCGCGCGTGGTGCTCAGCAGCGGCTCGGTGTACGGGATACCGACGATCAGGCAGCCGTGGTGCAGCAGCGGCACGTGCATCGACAGCAGCGTGGCTTCCTGTCCGCCGTGCTGGGTGGCGGTGGAAGTGAACACGCCTGCAGGCTTGCCCACCAGGGTGCCGCTGGCCCATTCGGCGCCCAGCCCGTCGATGAAGTGCTTCAGCGGCGCGGCCATGTTGCCGAAGCGGGTGGGACTGCCCAGCAGCAGCCCGCTGCACTCGTCCAGGTCGCGACGCTGCACGTAGGGCGCGCCTTCCTCCGGCTCCGGTGGGGCGGCCTGTTCGGTGATGGGACTGACCGGCGGCACCGAGCGCACGCGCGCCGCCATGCCGTCCACTTCTTCCACGCCGCGCGCGACCTGGCGCGCGAGGCGCGCAACGGATCCGCCGCGGCTGTAATAAAGCACCAGGATTTCGGACATGGGCAGCGCCTTTGCGTTCAACGACCGTCAGTATCGGCGATGTGCGCCCCGGCATGCATCGGTTAACCTGCGGCGATGAAACCCAAAGCCGCCCTTCATGGCTGGTCCCGGCGCCTGCGAGACCGCGCGCGGGCCGGCACCTTTTCCCGATTCATGGCCAGGCGGTTCCTTGACGATCGCCTGTTCGAATCGGCCGCGGCGCTCGCCTATACAACCGTCTTCGCGCTGGTGCCGCTGGCCATGGTGGTGTTCGGCGTGCTGTCGGTGTTCCCCGTATTCGAAGAATGGAGCAAGGAACTCAGCACCTATGTCTTTGCCAACTTCGTGCCTGCGGCGGCCAGGGAGGTCGAGGCCAAACTGACCGAGTTCTCGACGACGGCCAGGTCCCTGACCGCCGCAGGCGTCATCGCGCTGCTGATCTCGCTGCTCATCACCCTCAACAGCGTGGAGACCACGTTCAACAGGATATGGAGGGTGGCATCGTCAAGGCCGCTGCTGGGCCGCTTCGTGACCTACTGGACAGTCCTCACCCTGGGAGCGATCGCGGCGGCGTCCTCGCTGGCGGTCTCCGCGCGGATCTTCGCGCTCCCCGTGTTCGAAACCGACCAGGGCCAGGTACTGCAGGGCTTTGCGATCGGCGTGGCGCCGGTGCTCATCGCGTTTGCGGCCATCACCGCCGTTTACCGCGTGGTCCCGCACCGCACGGTGAAGATGCGACATGCCATGGCCGGCGCCCTGCTGGCGACGATCCTGCTGGAGTTGATCAAGTGGGGGCTGGGCCTGTACCTGGCCAGCTTCGAGTCCTACCAGAAGGTCTACGCGGGCATTGCCGCCGCCCCCATCCTGCTGCTGTGGATCTACCTGCTGTGGATCGCGATCCTGCTCGGTGCGTCGCTGGCTTCGACGCTTTCGGCGTTCCGCTATCAGCCGGCCGCGATGCGGCTGCCGCTGGGCTACGAGATCTACGGACTGCTGCGCTTGCTGGGCCGCTTCGACCAGGCCCGCGATGAGGGCAAGGGACTGCATACCGATCAGATGCTGGAGATGGAGCCCATGCTGACCGACTCGCTGCTGCAGCAGATCCTCGCCCAGCTGGTCAAGATCAAGCTGCTGCGTCGCGACGAGGACGGCGAATGGCTGCTGGCGCGCGATCTGGACGACATGACCCTGGCCGAACTCTACGAAGCCTGCCAGCTGCGCATCCCGGTGGCCGAGGCGCACCTGCCGTGCCAGAGCGACGCGCTGGGCGTGGCCGCGCGCGACGCGTTGGACCAGTTGCGCATCCCCCTGCGCGTCGCGCTCAAGCGGCGCGTCAGTGATGTGTATCCGGAGGCAGCGAAGTGAGCAGGCGATGCATCGCATCGGCGATTGCGTTGCTTGCCGCGAGCGCCTGCAGCCAGGATCCGTCGGCGGTTCCGGCCGCTCCAGCGCCCGGGGCCGCAACGGCGTCTGCCGAGGCCGTGCAGGCGCGCCCTGCCGACGCCACCGCCGCTGTCCCCACACTGCAGGTCACTACCCTGGATGGCGATCCGTACGAGCTTTCGCAGCGGCGTGGACGCTGGGTGGTGGTGAACTTCTGGGCCACATGGTGCGCGCCGTGCATCAAGGAAATGCCCGAGCTCTCGGAGTTGGACGCCGCCAACGAGCACATCGAGGTGATCGGGCTGGCGTACGAGGAGATCGACATGGCGGCCATGCGCGATTTCCTGGAGAAGCGGCCGGTGGTGTATCCAATTGCGCTAATCGATGTGTATGCGCCGCCCGCCGACTTCGCCACCCCGCGCGGCCTGCCGATGACCTACCTGATCGCGCCCGACGGTACCGTGGCCAGGCAGTTCCTTGGGCCGGTCACCGCGGTCCAGATCGAATCGGTGATTGCCGAGGCGGGCGTGGCGGCGGTGAACCCCTCCGGCTGACCCGGCCGGTCGGTTCATTCATCGATCGGGTACGGCTGGATCGGTTCGAGCCTGTCGAACTGTTCCTTCAGCGGCGCGCCCTCCAGCGGTGGGAATTCAATCTCGACATGCGCCACGTCGGTGTTGGGCAGGCGCGCCAGCAAATCACGGATCAGGGTGAGACGTCCGTGCTTCTGGTCGTTGAAATCAACCAGCGTCCACGGCGCGTGGCCGGTGTGCGTGGCGTCCAGCATGGCGGCGCGGGCCGCGGTGTAGTCCGCATATTTCTGCCGCGCCTGCACGTCGATCGGCGACAGCTTCCAGCGCTTGAGGGGATCGTCCAGTCGCTCCTGGAATCGCACTTCCTGTTCCTCCTGGTCGACGGTCAGCCAGTACTTGAACAGCAGTATGCCGTCGTCCACCAGCAGCTTCTCGAACAGCGGCGCCTGCTTGAGGAAAGCCTGGTACTGCGCCTGCGTGCAATAGCCCATCACTTTCTCTACGCCGGCGCGGTTGTACCAGCTGCGGTCCATCAGTAGCAGTTCGCCGGCCGCGGGAAAGTGAGGGACATAGCGCTGGAAGTACCACTGCGTGCTCTCGCGCTCGCTGGGCTTGGGCAGTGCGACGACGTGGCACTGGCGTGGGTTGAGGTATTCGGAGATCGCGTGGATCGCGCCGCCCTTGCCGGCGGTGTCGCGCCCTTCGAAGATCACCACCGCGCGCTGTCCGCTGTACTTGAGCCATCTTGCCATCCGCACCAGCTCCAGCTGCAGTGGTTCCAGGTGCTGCCGGTATTCTTTGCCCTTCATCGTTTTCGTTCCCTGGTCGCATTGGCGGTAGCGGTGGTCATCGGAATCAACGTACAGGCTTCCTGCGCGCGCTGGTGGCGTGTGTATCGGCCATGGTGCGCGCCACTTCGAGCAGGGCACCCTGCTGGCGCGTATTGAGTGCCCGATAGGCTCCCAGCAGGTCGTGCTCGCCCTTGGTACGCGCCGGGTCGAAGGTGCTGGCCAGCTCCGAAAGCAGCACTCCGGCGGGCACGCCGAAGGCGCGGGCCAGGGCAGTGACCTGGTCCTTGCCCGGCAGCTTCTCGCCATTCATCCAGGCCTTGACCGTGGCCACGCCGGCGCGCGGAATCGCGGTGGCGATGTCGGTCGGGGTCAGGCCGCTGGCGCGCGCCAGCAGGCGCAGGGTGTTTTCCATGGTCATGCGGTCATTCCTTCAATCGCGTGCGAAGAGTGGCGAGCTGGGTCGACCCTCACGCAGGCAGACTAACCTGTGCCTGCAGCGGCAGATGGAAACGCAGGCTTTCATCGAACTCGATCCAGCCAAGGCTGCGGTACAGCGCTTGCGCGCCTGTATTGTCGCGGTCCGTTTCCAGCTCCAGGCGAAGCGCGCCGTCACCGCGCGCGAAATGTGCAGCGGACTGCAGCAGCAGGCTTGCGACCCCGCGCCGTCGCGCAGTGGCGGCGACGAACAGGTCGTTCAAGATCCACGTGCGCCGTGCGCGCACCGAGGAGAACGAGGGGTAGAGCTGGGTGAAACCGAGCAGTGCATCGCCATCCTGCGCCAGCAGCACCAGCGATTCGTCTCCGGTGAGACGCTCGGTCAGGAAGTTCGAGGCCAGCGTCAGGTCCGACGCCTGCCCATAGAACATCCGGTAACGATCGAACAGCGGCGCCAGATGTTCGACGTCATCGGCTGTGGCCCGCCGCACGAGCGCGGTCACGCCGCCTCCGAAAGCCGGGACAGCTCATCGGCCTGGTGTTCGCGGGTGAGCCGCTCGACCAGTTCGTCCAGGTGGCCCTGCAGGATGTTGGGCAGGTCGTAGAGGGTCAGGCCCTCGACCCGGTGGTCGGTGATGCGGCCCTGCGAAAAGTTGTAGGTGCGGATGCGCTGGCTGCGGTCGCCGCTGCCCACCTGCAGCTTGCGCGATTGCGCCTGCGCCGCCGCCTGCTTGCTGCGCTCGGCCTCCAGCAGCTGCGCCTTGAGCCGCTTCATCGCGCGCTCGCGGTTGGCGTGCTGCGAGCGTTCGGTCTGGTTCTCGACCACCAGGCCACTGGGGATGTGGGTGATGCGGATCGCCGACTCGGTCTTGTTGACGTGTTGCCCGCCTGCGCCGGATGAGCGGAAGGTGTCGACCTTGAGGTCGGCGGGGTTGATCTCGACCTCCTCGACCGCGTCGTCAACGGGAATGATCGCCACGGTGGCCGCCGAGGTATGGATACGCCCCTGCGACTCGGTCTCGGGGACGCGCTGCACGCGGTGCGTGCCGGATTCGAACTTCAATCGAGAAAATGCGCCGCGTCCGACGACCTTGGCGACGATCTCCTTGTAGCCGCCGTGTTCGCCCGGGCTTTCCGATTCCACCTCCACCTTCCATCCCTGGCGCTCGGCGTAGCGGGCGTACATGCGGAACAGGTCGCCGGCGAAGATGGCCGCCTCGTCGCCGCCGGTGCCGGCACGTACTTCCAGGAACAGGTCGGCATCGTCGCGGGAATCCTTGGGCACGAGCAGCAGCGACAGGTCGTCTTCCAGCTGCAGCAGGCGCGCCTGTGCCGTGGATATTTCCTCTTCGGCAAATTCGCGCATCTCCGGATCGCCCCGCATCGCCTGCGCCGCGTCGAGGTCGCGCTTGGCCAGCGCCTCCTCGGCCAGCGCCACGGCGACCGGCTCGAGCTGCGAAAACTCGCGCGAGTAGCGGCGGAAGCGATCGTTGTCCGAAACCACGGCGGGGTCGGAAAGCAGGCGCTCGAGCTCCTCGCGACGCTCGGCCAGGGCCTCAAGTTTTCGGCGCAGCGTCGGGGTCATTGATCAGCAGGTCTTGTTCGTGAAGGGGAGGGATGGCGGCACTGGCCGGGAACAGCCTGTCGACCGCGCGCGCCAGCTCCGCATCGCCGCTGAGCGCGGCTTCGCGCAGTGCGGCGGTCGGCGCGTGCAGCAGCCGGTTGGTCAGGGTGCTGGCGAGGAAGTCCAGCACCTCCTGGGGGTCGCGGCCCTGGGCCAGCTGCAGCCGGGCCTTGGCCAGCACGTCGGCGCGCGCTGCCTCGCCTTGCGCACGCAGCCGCCTCAGTGGCTCCTGGCGCGTGCTGGCGTGCAGGTTCTCGATGTAGCGGGCGACCTGCAGGTCGATGATGACTTCGGCCGCCTCGGCAGCTTCGCGGCGGCTGCGGCGATTGTCTTCCACCGCACGTTCGAGGTCGTCGATCGTGTACAGGTACGCATCGCCCAGCTTGGCCACCTCGGCCTCGATGTCGCGCGGCATCGCCAGGTCGAACAGGAGCATGGGCTTGCGCTTGCGCAGGGCCAGCGCTGCGGCGACCTGGTCGTGGCTCAGCACCGGCTCACGGCTGGCGGTGGCGGAGAACACCACGTCGGCCTCGGCCAGGTGCCGATCCAGTTCGGCCAGCGGCAGTGCGAACCCGCCGTGGCGCGTGGCCAGTTCCTGCGCATGGGACAGCGTGCGGTTGGCGATCAGCAGGCGCCGCACCCGGCCCTCGCTGAGGTGGCGTGCGGCCAGTTCGATGGTTTCGCCAGCGCCGATCAGCAGCACCGTCGACTCGTTCAGCCGGGCGAAGGAATTCTGCGCAAGGCGCACCGCGGCCGAGGCGACCGAGACCGGATTGGCGCCGACGCGGGTGTCGGTGCGTGCGCGCTTGGCCACCGCGAAGCTCTGCTGGAACAGCCGGTCCAGCCGGTTCCCAAGAGCGCCGTTCTCGCGCGCCGTCACCCATGCTTCCTTCACCTGTCCCAGGATCTGGGGCTCGCCCAGCACCATCGAATCCAGTCCCGTTGCGACCCGGAACAGGTGGCGCACCGCGTTCGCATCGCTGTGCTGGTAGAGGTAGGCGTCCAGTCCCTGCGCGTGGTCGCCCAGCCAGGCACCCAGCGCTGTGGTGTCTTCGGCGATGACATACAGCTCGGTGCGGTTGCAGGTGGACAGCAGCGCCGCTTCGGACACGTTCGGCAGAGCACGCACTGACGCCAGCGCCGCGGGCACGCGATCAGCGGAGAACGCGACGCGCTCGCGCATGTCGAGCGGTGCGGTCTGGTGGTTGAGTCCGAGTACCCACAAAGTCATGTTCAGGTGCTTGCGCTAAGCTTCCAGGCCTTGGTGGCTGCCATTTTACGGCCCGGTTGGACTCCATGCCCGCACTCATTCGCATCACCGCCCCAGCCTTGATGGGCCTGCTGCTATGCGCCACGGCTTCGGCAGCTCCCGCGACAGCGCCGACGCCCGGCGTGCTGGCGCCGGTGATGGCCGGCGAGTTCGCCCTGCAGGCGGGGCAGCTGGAAGAAGCGGCACGCTGGTACCTGCAGGCCGCACGCGCCGAACAGGACGCCGGACTTGCCGAGCGCGCCACCCGCATCGCCCTGCTCGCCAACGATGACACCCGTGCTGCGGAGGCTTTGTCCCTGTGGCGCCAGCGCGCGCCGGAGTCTCTGGCAATGCGCAGCGCGGGCGCCTCGCTGGCGCTGCGCAAGGGCGATGCGAACGCGGCCCGCGTGCAGCTCGATGCGCTGATGCGTGAGCAGAAGCCGGCAGGTTGGCGCCACGCGCTCACCGTCCTGGGTCGCGGCGGGCGTGATCCGGAGCTGTCGGCAAGGCTTCTGGGAGAGCTGGTCGATGCCGATGCAATCCCGGATCAGCTGCAGGCCTGGCTGGCCTTTGGGGGCCTGGCCCAGTCGCTGGGTCAGGCGCCATTGGTCGAGCGCATCGTCTCCGGGGCGGTCGCGCGATTCCCTGAGGAGCCGCGCATCGCGCTGCTCCACGCCAGCCAGCTCAACCGGTCCGGCAAGACCGACCAGGCGCGCCAGATTCTCGACGGGCTGATGGAAGGCGCCGCGGAAGACCCGGAGCTGCGCCTCGCGCTGGCCCGCGAGTACGACGCGCTCGGCGATCCAGCCGCCGCCGCTGCCGCCCTTGCCCAAGGCAGCCAGGACACCTTCACCTACGGGCTGCGAGCGTCCCTTCTGGCCCAGGCCGAGGACAAGGCAACGCTTGCCACGCTGTACGAAGAGCTGCGCAAGGATGCTTCGGACCCCGACCCGGAGCGGCGCATGCTGCTGGGTCAGATGGCGGAATTCCTGGAGCGCGAGGCCGAGGCCCTGCAGTGGTATCGCAGCGTGCCGGGCGGTCCGCTTCGGAACCAGGCCAGGTTGCGCATCGCCAACGTCATGTTCGACATGGGACAGAAGCAGCAGGCCTTCGAAGAGGCGGCCAGCCTGCAGGCCGATGCCGATATTGACGAGGATGCACGCCGCGACGCATATCTGCTGGAAGCCGAGCTGCGGCAAAAGGACAAGGACGATGCAGGTGAGCTCGAGGCGCTCGGCCGCGGCCTTGCCGCCTATCCCGACGACAGCGCGCTGCTGTACGCGCGCGGCCTGGCCTGGGAGCGACGGGACCGGATCGACCGCGCCGAGGCGGACCTGCGCCGGATCCTGGTGACCGATCCGAACAACGTGGCCGCCCTCAATGCTCTGGGCTACACGCTGGCGGACCGTACGACGCGCTACCAGGAGGCGCTCGAGCTGATTGGCCGTGCCCGGGCCGCCGATCCTGGCCAGGCCGCGATCATCGACAGCTATGGCTGGGTGCTCTATCGGCTTGGCCGCGTAGAGGAGGCACTGGTGGAACTGCGCCGCGCTTACAACCTGATGAAGGACCCCGAGGTTGCTGCCCACCTTGCCGAAGTGCTCTGGTTCAGCGGTCAGAAGGAGGAAGCACGCCGGTTCTTCGACGAGGCGATCAAGCTCGATCCGGACAATCGTTCGCTGCAGCGGGCGCTCGAGAAGACCGGCGCATGACGCTTCGGCCTGTCCTGCTGGGACTGTCGATGGTGCTGCTGGTGTCGGCCTGCGCAGGCCGCATGACCCGCCCGGAAGCACTGCCGACACTGGTCGACGCCACCGCCATCGCCGCCGCCCAGGCAGCCCAGGTCCGCCGCGTGGCCTGGCTCGAGGCGCACCCGCAGTGGAGCCTGGAGGGCAGGATCGCAATCAGCAACGCTGGAAAGGGCGGCAGCGGCCGCATCGACTGGCAGCAGCAGCTCGACACGTACGTCGTCTCCCTGAGCGCGCCGGTGACGCGCCAGAGCTGGCGCATGACCGGCGGTCCCGACGGCGCGCTGCTCGAAGGCGTGCAGGGCGGTACGCGTGAAGGCTCCGACCCCGCGCAGTTGCTGCTCGAAGCCACCGGCTGGCAGATCCCGGTTCAGGCCCTGGCGGACTGGGCGCGTGGCAAGGCTTCGGCGCCAGGCACGCCGGCACAGGTGGCTTATGCGCAGGACGGACGCCTGCAGCGGCTGCAGCAGGACGGCTGGCAGATCGACTACCTGCAATGGCAGATGCCTGCGGGCGACCGACCGGCGCTGCCGGCGCGCATCGAAGCCCAGAGGGGCGGCGCGAAGGTCCGCCTGATCATCGACAGTTGGGCGTTTCCCGCGCGATGAGCGCCAAACCGGAGGCTGGGGGCTGGTCGCAGTGGCCGGCGCCGGCCAAGCTCAACCTGTTCTTGCACATCACCGGCCGTCGCCCCGATGGGTATCACTGCCTGCAGACCGTGTTCCGGCTGCTGGACTGGGGCGACACCGTGCGGCTGAGGGTCCGCAAGGACGGAGTGGTTGAGCGCCATGGGCCGTCTGCCGAGGGTGTGGCGGCAGGCGACGACCTGATGGTGAAGGCGGCCATTCTGCTGCGAAAATCGTCGAAAACAAGCTTGGGTGCCGACATCAGCGTGCAAAAGCGCATACCGGCAGGTGGTGGGTTTGGCGGCGGCTCCTCTGACGCGGCGACGGTGCTGGTGGCGCTGAACCGCCTCTGGGGCCTCGAATTTGCGTCGCAGCAGCTGGCCGAACTGGGGCTGGCCCTCGGTTCCGACGTGCCCGTATTCGTGCACGGGCGCAGCGCCTGGGCCGAAGGAGTGGGTCAAATCCTGCAGCCGCTCGAGCTTCCCGAGGCCCATTACCTGCTGGTCGATCCGGGGCTGCACGTGCCGACAGGCGAGCTCTTCCAAGCCGCTGATTTGACGCGCAATGCTGCACCCGCGAAAATATCAGACTTCGTTTTGGGAAACGTGCTCGGGAATGCGTTCGAGCCGGTACTGCGCCGCCGGGAACCGGTCATCGAGTCCGTGTTCACTGTGTTGTCGCGGTTCGGCACGCCTCGCCTGACCGGCTCTGGCAGCGGCTGTTTCGTTGAGTTCACCGATCGCGCCTCAGCCGAGGCCGCGCTGGCGGATCTACCGGATGGGCTGCTGGCCTGGACTGCGACCGGCGTCAACCGTTCTCCGCTCCACGTGGCCCTGGCCAATGAGTTTTTGACACTGGGGCGTCGCCAAGAGGCCTAAGGCACCGGGTTTTGATCCCGGCATTTCGCAGGTTCGAATCCTGCCGCCCCAGCCAGTCACTCGGTTCCGCCCGCGCAGATCGCTTGCCCGGATCACCCACGCAGCAGCAACGCCCGCCCGGACTGGATGACATGCAAGACGACCGTAATCTGCTTGTCTTTTCCGGCAACGCCAACAAGCCGCTGGCCGCCAGCATCTGCCGCGAGCTGGGCATTCGCCCGGGCAAGGCGCTGGTCTCGACGTTCTCCGACGGCGAAGTGCAGGTGGAGATCGAGGAAAACGTGCGTCGGCAGGAAGTGTTCGTCATTCAGCCGACCTGCGCGCCCAGCGCCGAAAACCTGGTGGAGCTGCTGGTGCTGGTGGACGCGCTGAAGCGGGCCTCGGCCTCCAGCGTCACCGCGGTCGTGCCTTATTTCGGCTATGCCCGCCAGGACCGCCGCCCGCGCTCCTCGCGCGTGCCGATCACTGCCAAGGTCGCGGCCAAGATGTTCAATGCGGTCAACGCCGACCGGGTGCTGACCGTGGACCTGCACGCCGACCAGATCCAGGGCTTCTTCGACATCCCGGTGGACAACGTCTACGCCTCGCCGCTGTTGCTGGCCGACATCTGGCGCGCCTACGGCACCGAGAACATCATCGTGGTCTCCCCCGACGTGGGTGGTGTGGTCCGCGCCCGCGCGGTGGCCAAGCGCCTGGATGACGCGGACCTGGCGATCATCGACAAGCGCCGTCCGCGCGCCAACGTCTCCACGGTGATGAACATCATCGGTGACGTCGAGGGCAAGATCTGCGTGCTGGTGGACGACATCGTCGATACCGCCGGCACCCTGTGCGCCGCGGCCGCCGCGCTGAAGGCGCAGGGCGCGATCAAGGTCGCTGCCTACTGCACCCACCCGGTGCTGTCGGGGCCGGCGATGGACAACATCAACGCCTCGCAGCTGGACGAGCTGGTGGTGACAGACACCATCCCGCTGTCGGCGCAGGCCAAGGCCTGCAGCAAGATCCGCCAGCTCAGCGTGGCCGAGCTGCTGGCCGAGACCATCCGGCGCATCGCCTTCGGTGAATCGGTCAGTTCGCTTTACGTGGATTGAGGAGCAATAGCGGGAACAGGGAACAGGGAGCAGGCAATGACGCAATGTCGAAACCTGCCGCCAGTGCACTCCCGGAAAGAAACTTGAAGCGTGGTGCGAAGGAAAAGGTGACAGGTCGCGGCAAGCCCGCATTCCCTGTTCCCTGTTCCCCGTTCCCGGCTTCACCAAAGGCTCTCCTGGTCGCGGGAGAGTCACCAAAACCGCTGCGAAGCGGTTCTTTCAACTGAAGGTAGTACAGCAAAATGGCAATCACACATGAAATGAAGGTCGAGAGCCGGGAAGACGAGGGCAAGGGTGCGAGCCGCCGCCTGCGTCGTGCCGGCACCGTACCTGCCATCGTCTACGGTGGCGACCTCAAGCCGGTCAGCATCCAGCTGAACCACAACGACGTCTGGCTCGCCAGCCAGAACAACTGGTTCTATGCCTCGATCCTGGACCTGTCCCTGTCCGGCGACGTGCAGCGCGTACTGCTGCGTGACATGCAGCGCCACCCGTTCAAGCAGCAGATCCTGCACCTGGACTTCCAGCGCGTGAACGAGAACGAGTCGCTGCGCGTCTCGGTACCGCTGCACTTCATCGGCGAAGACAAGTCGCCGGCGGGCAAGGCCGCCGAAGTGGTGGTCACCCACGAGCTCAACGAAGTCGAGATCGCGTGCCTGCCCAGGGACCTGCCGGAGTTCATCGAGATCGACCTGTCGAGCCTCGAAGTGGGCACCGTGCTGCATCTGTCGGACCTCAAGCTGCCGAAGGGCGTCGAGATTCCCGAGCTGAAGCTGGGCAAGGAGCACGACGTGGCCGTGGTCATCGCCAAGTACGGCACCGAGGACGCGCCGGAAGAGACCGAGGAAGAGGAAACGGCCGAAGTGCCGGCCGCCAAGGTCGCCAAGAAGGACGAAGGCAAGAAGGACGAAGGCAAGAAGTAATCGCCTGAGGGGCGCCCGGCACCGCTTCGGCGGGTCGGGCATCCCTGGCGATGGCTGTCATGACCGGACTGAAACTGATAGTGGGCCTGGGCAATCCGGGCCCGGAACATGCGCGGACCCGGCACAACGCCGGGTTCCGCTTCGTGGACGCGCTGGCCGAAAAGGAAGGCGTGCGCTTCGGGCTGGAGAGCAAGCTGTTCGGTGAAACCGCCCGCGCCACCATCGGCGGCGAGCCGGTCTGGCTGCTCAAGCCGGCCACCTACATGAACCTGAGCGGCAAGTCGGTGACCGCCGCGCTGCGCTTCTGGAAGATCGAGCCCGAACAGGCGCTGCTGGCACATGACGACCTCGACCTGCCGCCGGGCGTGGCCAGGCTGAAGTTCGACGGCGGCCATGGAGGCCAGAATGGGCTGCGCGACACCGTGCAGCTGCTGGGGCACGGCCGCTTCCACAGGCTGCGCATTGGTATCGGCCATCCGGGCCACAAGGATCGGGTGATCGCTTGGGTGCTGGGCAAGCCGGGCAAGGACGACGAAACCATGATCGGGCGTGCGATCGACGACGCCATCGACGCGCTGCCGCTGGCGGTGGCGGGCAACTTCATGGACGCGATGACGCGGCTGCACACCAGCAAGGACTGAAGGCGGCGCGACCGCGGCCGGCCGAGAGCCAAGAGTGAAGGAAGCCCGCGAGGCCATCCTTCACTTTTCACTCTTGAATAAATGGCGTCAAACATGGGTATCAAATGCGGCATCGTCGGCCTGCCCAATGTCGGCAAGTCGACCCTCTTCAACGCACTGACCAAGGCGGGCATCGCCGCGGCCAACTTCCCGTTCTGCACGATCGAGCCGAACGTGGGCGTGGTGCCGGTGCCGGACCCGCGGCTGAACCAGCTGTCGGACATCGTCAAGCCGCAGAAGGTGATTCCCACTGCAGTGGAGTTCGTGGACATCGCCGGCCTGGTGGCGGGTGCGGCCAGCGGCGAGGGACTGGGCAACAAGTTCCTGGCCCACATCCGCGAGGTGGACGCGATCACCCACGTGGTGCGCTGCTTCGAGAACGACGACGTCATCCACGTCAATAACAGGGTCGATCCGCTCTCCGACATCGACACCATCGACACCGAGCTGGCCCTGGCCGACCTGGACAGCGTGGAAAAGGCGCTGAACCGGGCCGAGCGCTCGGCCAAGCAGGGTGAGAAGGACGCGATCGCGCGCAAGCCGGTGCTGGCCAAGCTGCAGGCGGCGCTGGCCGAGGGCAGGCCGGGTCGCTCGGTGGGCCTTGACGACGAGGAGCTGGCGCTGGTGCGCGACATGTTCCTGCTGACCCTCAAGCCGGTGCTGTACATCGCCAACGTCCTCGAGGACGGGTTCGAGAACAACCCGCACCTGGACGTCGTCCGCGCCCGCGCCGCGGCCGAGGGCGCCGAGGTGGTGCCGGTCTCGGCGGCCATCGAGGAGGAGCTGTCGCAGATGGACGACGCCGACCGGGATACCTTCCTGGCCGACATGGGCCTGGACGAGCCCGGCCTGAACCGGGTGATCCGCGCGGCCTACAAGCTGCTGGGCCTGCAGACCTACTTCACCGCCGGGGTCAAGGAAGTGCGCGCCTGGACGGTCAGGGCCGGCTCGACCGCGCCGCAGGCGGCGGCCGTCATCCACACCGATTTCGAAAAGGGCTTCATCCGCGCCGAGACCATCTCCTTTGCCGACTTCATCCAGTACAAGGGCGAGGGCGGAGCCAAGGAGGCGGGGCGGCTGCGCCTGGAAGGCAAGGAATACCGCGTGCAGGAAGGCGACGTGCTGCACTTCCGCTTCAACGTCTGAACGCCAGGATCCGCTTCCGATTCCCCGGAGGTGTTCTATGAATTCACCGACCGCCGTGCTCATCTGGGCCAAGGCCTCGGCCCAGCCCCCGCCGGCTGCAGCGCGCGGGTAGGGGCTGGTTCTGGTGATCCAAAGGGGGTCGCGGGGCCGCCCGCCAGGGTATGTCCTCCCGGACGCGTCGGCGGTGGGCGAGGCTTCGGAGGGCGTGCTGTGCAGGGCTCACGAGCAGCCCGCCCGGACAGGCCGGGGCAGCCAGTTGGGTGCCAGCAGGAGAGCAGTCGGGGGGGGAATGGCCAAATTGGCCGGCGCCACGGGCACGACTTCGGCAGCGACTGCGTGCAGCGCTGTTCGATATGCAATCGGTCCACCTATTCAGTTGACACTGCAGGCGGATCAGGCCAAAATCTCCGGCTGTTTCGCCCCGGTTTGATTTGGCCGGTTGTTGAATCACGCAATCCGGAGGGATACCCAAGCGGCCAACGGGGGCAGACTGTAAATCTGCTGGCTTACGCCTTCGGTGGTTCGAATCCACCTCCCTCCACCAGTTCCAAGTGTCACTGCAGTTTCCCGGCGCGGGAGTAGTTCAATGGTAGAACCTCAGCCTTCCAAGCTGATGGTGCGGGTTCGATCCCCGTCTCCCGCTCCAACGAGCGCATCGCGCTCCATGTAACAGCAGGAAAAGAAACACGCTCACGTAGCTCAGTCGGTAGAGCACCTCCTTGGTAAGGAGGAGGTCGAAGGTTCGATTCCTTTCGTGAGCACCATTGCGCAAGACCACCTTCAACGATCTATCGAGATAAGCAGCCATGGCAAAGGGTAAATTCGAGCGCACCAAGCCCCACGTGAACGTGGGCACGATTGGCCACGTGGATCACGGCAAGACGACGCTGACCGCGGCGCTGACGAAGATTGGCGCGGAGATGTTTGGTGGCGAGTTCAAGG
>JBDNHW010000001.1:0-27618 GCA_041688625.1 Pseudoxanthomonas sp. | reverse complement strand
TGCCCGGTCGCTGCAGGTCCGGCCACAACAGCGGCAGCCAAAGCAGTGCCGCCAAGGCCTTGCCCGGCACCGCACGCGGAAGCAGGAGCCAGAACGCACCCAGCAGCGCCAGCGGAAGGGCGAACCATCGCCCCTCCGGCAACCACCACAGGGCGAACCGCTGCCTGGCCAACCACTCGAACCACGGCCATGACAAGTCGAAGCACCACGCCGCTGCCTGCCATGACCAGGCACCGGCGCCCTCGCGCACAGCCTCCAGGCCGGTCCCGACCAGGCACAAAGGCACCACCACCAGGCTCCACCACGGGATCGCGACGAGATTAGCGACCGGGCCGGCCAGCGAGGCCTGCCCGAACAGGATCACCGTGAGAGGGAGCAGCCCCAGCGTCGCCACGCCCTGGGCGGACAGGAATTCGCGCCAAAGCACTCGCCCAGGAGCCTGCAGGCACCACATCAGCCACGCGACACCGGCAAAGCTCAGCCAGAAGCCCGGCGCCAGCAGCGACAGCGGATCGAAGGCCAGCACCGCGATCAGTGCCCATGACAGCGAGTCGGTCACCCGCACGGGGCGTCGTGCCGCCCGAGCCAGCACGACCACCCCGATCATCAGCACGGTGCGTACCGTGGGCAACGCGAAGCCAGCGACGGCCGCGTATCCAAACGCTCCCAGCAGCGCGGCAGCGGCCGCGACCTGGGGTCGTGGCACCCGCAGCGCCAGGCGCGGGACACACCGCCACGCTGCGCTGCCCAGCAGGGCCATGAAACCTGCGACCAGCCCGACATGGAAGCCGGAGATCGCAATCAGATGGGTGAGTCCGGCAGCGCGAAGCGTCTCCCAGTCACGTTCCTGCAACGCCTGGGTGTCGCCCAGCGCCAGTGCGCGGACGAAGCGGGACGACGAGGCTGCAACGGTGGATTCGATGCGCGTGGACATCCGTTCGCGCCATGCGTTGATGCCGCCAGGGGCACCAAGCCTGGTGGCCGCGAGCGGATCCCTGATGTAGCCGGTGGCGGCGATACGCTGGCCCAGCGCGTGCCTTTCGCTGTCGAAGCTGCCGGGATTGGCGAGTCCCCGCGGTGCGCGCACCTTCACCCGGAACCGCCAGCGCGCCCCGGCCTCCAGCTGTGTCCTTGGGCCGACCTGGAGCGCGCCGTAGTCGTCGTACCACGCCAGCTGCACCAGCTTCCCGCGCAGCGGAACAGGATTGTTTGCCCCCTCGTCGATGCGCAGCAGGAAGCGCGTGCGTCGTGGTTCGGCGTGCAGCAGGCCGCTGATGCGCCCGCTGACTTCCAGGTCGCCTGATTCGAACGAAGGGGGCAGCTGTGCGCCGAGCACCCACGATGCGTGCAGGCCCGCCCAGGCAAGACCGGCCAGCGCGGCGCCCGCCAGGCGAAGCCGCCTACCCCTCCACCAGAACCAGCCGCCTGCCGCCAATGCCGCAGTCAGCACCCAGGGTAGCGGTACCCAGGGAAGCAGCAGGGCGACACTTGCGCCTGCCAGCATTGAGACCGCCGTGGCGATGCCGAAGGCGGGTCTGCAGGTGGTCCCCTCCTGCTCCATGGATCGACACCTTTGACGAAAGATCAAAGGCTAGGGGCATCACTGCGTGTTACACAGCGGCGACGAACGCGCCGTTCGGTCAGGGAAGTCTGGTTCGCGCGGCTCAGGCGTCGGCCGGCGCGAGCTCCCGCAGCTTCCCCTGGTGCAGCTCAAGGACCCGGTCCAGCTTCCGCGCCAGGCGCCGGTCATGGGTCACCAGAATCAGGCTGGTGCGCTGGGCGCGGTTGAGCTCCAGCATCAGCTCGAACACCGTCGCCGCCGTATTTTCATCGAGGTTGCCGGTCGGCTCGTCGCCGAGTACGCATGCCGGCTGGTTGACCAGGGCCCGCGCCACCGCACAGCGCTGCCGCTCGCCGCCGGAGAGTTCTCCCGGCTTGTGGTTCACGCGATGACCCAGCCCGACCCGCTGCAGCAACTCCCTGGCCCTGACACGGGCACCATCGACGTCCGCGCCTCCCAGCATCACCGGCATCATCACGTTCTCGAGCGCGGTGAACTCCGGCAGCAGGTGGTGGAACTGATACACGAAGCCGAGCGAGCGGTTCCGCAGCAGGCCGCGCGCGCTGTCGGACAGCGCGGACATCTTCTGACCCGCCACGTAAACCTCTCCGGCTGTAGGCGTGTCGAGACCACCAAGCAGGTGCAGCAGCGTGCTCTTCCCGGCGCCCGACGCGCCCACGATAGCCACCGTCTCGCCGGCTTCCACGCGCAGGTCCAGGCCATCGAACACCGGCGTGCGCAGCTTGCCTTCGGCGTAGGTCTTGGCCAGCGCTTCGGCCTGGATGACCGCCACCGGCGTACTGGAAACCTGGCGCAGGGATTCACTCATAGCGCAGCGCCTCCGCCGGATCCGTGCGGGCGGCACGCCACGCGGGATACAGGGTCGCAAGGAAGCTCATTACCAGGGCGATCGCTGCGATCACCGCGACGTCGCTGGCCTGCAGGTCGTACGGCAGCCCGGTGATGTAGTAAACGTCCGACGGCAACAGGGTGATGTTGAAGGTCGACTCGATCACGCCGAGGATCCGCTCCAGGTTGAAGGTCAGCAGGACCCCACCGATGACGCCCAGCACGGTGCCGATGATCCCGATCAGCGATCCCTGCACCATGAACACCCCCATGACGCCACGAGGGGTCAACCCCAGCGTCCGCAGGATGGCGATGTCCGCCTGCTTGTCGGTGACCAGCATCACCAGCGAGGACACCAGGTTGAAGGCCCCCATCGCGATGATCAGCGAAAGCAGCACGCCCATCACTGTCTTCTCCATCTTCAGGGAGTGATAGAGATTGGCGTTCTCGCTGGTCCAGTCACTGACCCGGTACAGCCCGGGCAACTGTTCGGCCAGGTCGCGTGCGACGTTCCATGCCTGGTCCATGTCGTGCAGCTTCAGGCGTACGCCGGTGACGCCGTCGCCCATCCTCAGGACGCGCTGCAGATCGGACATGTTCGCCACCGCCAGGCCCTTGTCGATCTCGTTGTAGCCGGCCTCGAAGATCCCCGCCACCTGGAAGCGCTTGAGCTTGAGCATCGCGCCCATCGGAGTGCTCTGGGTCTCGCCCAGCATCACCACCACGCTGTCGCCGACCCCCACGCCGAGCCACAGGGCCAGTTCACTGCCCAGCAGGATGTTGAAGGAACCGGGGCTGAGGGCGTCGATGCTGCCTGTCTTGACCTTCTCCGCCAGCACTGAAACCTTGCGCTCTTCCGCAGGCACCACGCCGCGCACTATGGCCGGCTGCTTTCGAACGCCGGAAATCAACGCCTGGACGTCCACGTAGGGCGCCGCACCTGCGACGCGCGGATCCTTCATCGCGGTCTCGATGGCGTACGGCCATTCCTCCATGGGTTCGCCCGCTGCACTCACGGTGGCGTGGGCGGTCATCTGCAGCATGCGGTCGCGGATCTCCCGCTGGAACCCGCTCATCACCGACAGCGTGGTGATGAGCACGGTCACCCCCAGGGCAATGCCGAGGATGGAAGCAAGGGAGATAAAGGAAATAAAGCCATTTCGACGCTTGGCGCGAAGGTAGCGCAAGCCGATGGCGACAGGGATGGGTTTGAACATAGGCCGCTATGGTGCCATCACGACCGCGGCCGCGCAGCCTCGTTCCCGCTGGCGGCCAGACGCAGTTCACGTCTGCTTCGCGCCGGGAGGGTGTCGGGCCACCACGCAAGACGTCGCATCTCACCTGGGCGCACATTCCATTTTGCGAAAGCGAGCGGCCCACGCCACTCGATGCACATGCCCTCCACCGCCTTGCCATCAACGATTGCGGGCAAACCGTCGCCAGGGAAAACGAGCTCCACGGCAGGCCGATTCCATTCGCGGCGAGTGCCGCGCCATCCGGACCAGGCTGCCCACGCCGCCAGCGGATAGGCCATCCATGGCGGCATTCCCGACACCAGCAGCGAGAGTACGGCCAGCAGCGTGATCGAGGCCACAGCCGAAATCAGCAGCCGCGAAGGCCGCCAGTCAAGGCGGCAGCTGGCTGATGCGCTGGACGAGCGATGCGACTTCGTCATCGGGACACGCTTCCTGCGCGGTGAACCAGCGCCAGAGCTTATCGTCTTCGGAATCGACCAGCCGTAGGAAAATTCCACGCTCGGCTTCGGAAGCTCGCGCCCATTCGCGGTCGATGTAGCGGCCGAACAGCTGGTCCAGCTCGCGCATCCCGCGCCGGCAGCGCCAGCGCAGGCGACGGACCACCGCCTCTTCGTCCATCAGCCGATCAGGCCCCAGGCCAGCCGCGCCCACAGGACGAACAACACCAGCGCGCTGGCCAGGAAGGCGACGAAGCGATGCGTGACCTTGTTGTAGCCGCAGTGGATGACGCTATGCGCCACGCGCAAGGCGACGTAGGTCCAGGCCAGCCCGGTGACCACGACGCTCCCCTGGGCGGTCACGAATGCAGCCAGCACCGCGACGTAGAACAGCACCGGGAGTTCGAACAGGTTGCGCAGGTTGTCTGCGCAGCGGGAGTCGGTCAGGCGCGCCGCCATTTGTGCCGAAGTGGACACGGACTGCGGGTGGATCCGGTCGCGTCGGAACTGCCCGATCCGCTCGCGACGCGTGAGCAGCATCACCGCCAGCGTCAGTGCCGCCATGGCCACGAGGGGCCAGAAGATCGATGCCGATGCCATTCAAGTCTCCCGCACGGTGAATCAAAGGAACCGCCCTCGCTTGCGGGGCGATGGCCGTTTCCCTCAGGCGCGCCGCGCCAGCATCAGCTTCTTGATCTCGGCGATCGCCAGCGCGGGATTCAAGCCCTTGGGGCAGGTGCGCGTGCAGTTCATGATGGTGTGGCAGCGATAGAGCTTGAACGGGTCCTCAAGGTCGTCCAGGCGCGTGCCGGTATCTTCGTCGCGCGAATCCACGATCCAGCGATAGGCCTGCAGCAGCACCGCCGGCCCGAGGTAGCGATCGCCGTTCCACCAGTAACTCGGGCACGCGGTCGAACAGCACGCACACAGGATGCATTCGTAAAGCCCGTCGAGCTGCTTGCGGTCCTCGGGTGACTGCAGGCGCTCGCGATCGGAGGGCGCCGGGGTCTGGGTGCGTATCCATGGTTTTATCGACGCGTACTGCGCATAGAAATGAGTCAGGTCCGGCACCAGGTCCTTGACCACTGCCATGTGCGGCAGCGGATAGACCGGAACCTCGGCCTTGCCGCAGTCTCCGATGGCCTTGATGCAAGCCAGTGTGTTGGTGCCGTCGATGTTCATCGCGCACGACCCACAGATGCCCTCTCGACACGAACGGCGGAAGGTCAGCGTCGGGTCGATCTCGTTCTTGATCTTGATCAGCGCGTCCAGGACCATCGGCCCGCACGAATCCAGGTCGACCTCGTAGGTGTCGGTGCGTGGATTTGCGTCGTCGTCGGGATTCCAGCGGTACACCTTGAACGTCCGTGCATTGACAGCACCGGGCGTGGAGAAATGCTTGCCCTTCTGGATCCTGGAGTTCTTCGGGAGGGTGAATTCAGCCATGTCTTATGTCCATGAAGCGGGAACGGGGAACGGGGAACGAAGGTCGATGGATCAGGGAAAAATCATGAAAGCCTCATTCCCTCTTTCCACTTCGCTGTTCCCGCTCCTGCTTTCTAGTAAACGCGCGGCTTCGGCGGCACCACGTCCACGTCCTTGCTCAACGTGTACATGTGCACCGGACGGTAATCGAAGCTGCACTGGCCCTTCTCGTCGACATTGACCAGCGTGTGTTTTTGCCAGTTCTCGTCATCACGGTCGGGGAAGTCCTCGTGCGCGTGCGCGCCGCGGCTTTCCTTGCGCTGCTCGGCAGAGGCGATCGTCGCCACCGCGTTGAGCAGCAGGTTGTGAAGCTCGCAGGTCTCCAGCAGGTCGGAGTTCCAGATGAGCGAGCGGTCGGTGACCTTGACGTCTTCGAACGAATTGAAGATCTCGGCCATCTTTTCGCAGCCTTCCTTCAACGTCTTGGACGTCCGGAACACCGCCGCATCGTTCTGCATGGTGCGCTGCATGTTGTCGCGGATCACCGAGGTCGGCGTGCCGCCGTTGGCGTGGCGCAGCTTGTCCAGCTGGGCCAGCGCCCTGTCGCAGGCGTCGCTAGGCAGGGTCTTGTGCGGCGCATTGCGCTTGATCGTCTCGTCGCAACGATTGGCCACCGCCCGGCCGAACACGACCAGGTCCAGCAGCGAGTTGGACCCGAGACGGTTGGCACCGTGTACGGAAACACAGGCCGCCTCGCCAATGGAGTACAGGCCCGGCACGATCGAATCCGGATCGTCGCCGACCTTGCGCACGACTTCGCCGTGGTAGTTGGTGGGAATGCCGCCCATGTTGTAGTGCACGGTCGGCAGCACCGGGATCGGCTGCTTGGTCACGTCGACGCCGGCGAACACGCGCGCACTCTCGGCGATGCCGGGAAGCTTCTCGTTGATGACCTCTGGGCCAAGATGGGTCAGGTCGAGCAGGATGTGGTCCTTGTCCTTGCCGACGCCGCGGCCTTCGCGGATCTCGATCGTCATCGAGCGCGAAACCACGTCGCGGGACGCCAGGTCCTTGTACTGCGGCGCATAGCGCTCCATGAAGCGCTCGCCGTCGCTGTTGCGCAGGATGCCGCCTTCGCCGCGCACGCCTTCGGTGATCAGGCAGCCCGCGCCATAGATACCGGTCGGGTGGAACTGCACGAACTCCATGTCCTGCAGCGGCAGCCCGGCACGCAGCGCCAGCCCGCCGCCGTCGCCGGTGCACGTGTGCGCCGATGTCGCGCTGAAATAGGCGCGACCGTAGCCGCCGGTAGCCAGCACCACGCCGTGTGCGCGGAACAGGTGCAGGGTTCCTTCGGCCGTATCCAGTGCCAGCACGCCGCGGCAAACGCCCTCTTCGTCGAAAATGAGGTCGAGGGCGAAGTATTCGATCATGAAGCGCGCGTCATGCTTCAGGGACTGCTGGTACAGCGTGTGCAGAATCGCGTGGCCAGTGCGGTCGGCGGCGGCGCAGGTACGCTGCGCGGGCGGACCCTCTCCGTACTTGGTGGTCATGCCGCCAAAGGGACGCTGGTAGATCTTCCCTTCTTCGGTGCGGCTGAAAGGGACGCCGTAGTGTTCGAGCTCGATGATCGCCGGGATCGCCTCGCGACACATGTATTCGATCGCGTCCTGGTCACCGAGCCAGTCCGAACCCTTGATCGTGTCGTAGAAGTGGTAGCGCCAATCGTCCTCGCCCATGTTGCCGAGCGCCGCCGAGATGCCGCCCTGCGCAGCTACCGTGTGCGAACGCGTCGGGAACACCTTGGTCAGACACACCGTGCTCAGTCCCTTTGCGGCCAAGCCGAGCGTGGCACGCAGGCCGGCGCCGCCGGCGCCCACCACGACCATGTCATAGGTGTGTTCGGTGATCTTGTAAGCAGGCTTCATGTAGTGGAATTCCTTGATGGGCGCCCGATGGATCAGGCACCGCCGAGCGCGATGCGCACCACGGCGAATACGCTTGCGAGCGCGCCAAGGATGCAAATGAAGTAGAGCGCCAGCTGGCTCGCAAGCGCGAGTCCGGCGTGGTGCACGTAGTCCTCGATGATCACTTGCAGGCCCTGCTGCGTGTGCCAGAACGTGGCCACCAGGAACGCGATCAGCATGATCGCATTCCATGGACGGGCAACAGCATCGGTGGCCGTCAGGTAGTCGGCCTGCAGCAGGCTGACGACGAAGAACAGGAACCAGATGCCGAGCGGGATCAACGCAAGCGAGGTGAGGCGGATCGAAAAGAAATGCCCGGTCCCGTACTTGGCCGAGCCCAGTCCGCGCGCGTCCTTGAGCGGCGTGCGGTAGCGGCTCACAGCAAGCCTCCACGCATGGCGCCGTAGCCGAAAATCGCCAGCGTCAACACGACGCTGCCAATCACCGAAATCCAGCTGCTCATCACGAAGGCGGGGATCTCGCAGGCCAGCCCCATGTCCTGCACCAGGTGGCGGATGCCGTTCAACAGGTGGAATGCGAATGCCCAAACCCACGCGAACAGGAACACCAGGCCCGGGATGGACGACGCGATGTCACCGGTCAACGCCCAGGCATCTGGCCCGGCCAGCAGCGCCAGGACCGCCCCTGCAATCAGCAGCGCGCCGAACGACAGCAGGACCCCGGTGGCGCGATGCAGGATCGAGGTGACCATCTGCACTTGCCAGCGGTATACCTGGAGGTGCGGTGAGAGTGGACGCTGGCGACTGGCCATGGTTGCAGGATCTCTATGCTGGGCAGGACAGCCTTGTCAGGGCGGCGTTATACATACGGACGCAGGTCAGAAATCGATGCAGCGACCGTTTTTTTCCCAATCACCGTAGCGCGTGGGATCTGGCCCATCGCGGCCGCCGATTTCCTTGGGCGCAACATGTTCGTCGTCCTTGAGCGGTGGCTCGACTGGCCGGCTCGTGGACTCGTCATCGGGACTGGTGGGGGTTTGGCTTATCATGATCTTCTCGCAATGCACAAATTTTAGTCCCCGCCCCCTTGCCTGACAACCTGCCCTTGCCAGAAACGTCCTTTATCGCGCTGCCGGACCATGCGGTGGTGTCGCTGAAGGGCGCCGACGCGACCGCTTTTGCGCAAGCGCAATTCGCCAACGACGTGGCAGCCCTTGCCGAAGGTCAGTGGCAGTGGAACACCTGGCTGACACCCAAGGGCCGCGTGGTTGCTGTGTTTGCGCTGGTCAAGATCGCCATGGACGATTTACTGCTGATAGTGCCGGACTATGCAGGCGATGCCCTGAGCACATCGCTTGGCCGATTCGTTTTTCGGCGCAAGGTGGTCATTTCGAACCGACATGAACTTCAGGTGGGTGCGGCGCTGCAGCCGCCGGCCGGCGCCCGTGCTGCGCGATTCTACCGCGAGTCGGACGCGGTCGAGATCGACTACAGCGGCGCAGGTGGCGCACGCACGCTCCGGATCGGCAGCGGGTTTGCGCTCGCGAGCGATGACATGGTCGCGACCTGGCGCAGCTTGGACCTTCGCCACGGCTTGGCCAGGCTGGAGGAAGGCCAGCGCGAACAGTGGACCCCGCAGCAGCTTTCCCTGGATCGGCTGCAGGCCTACAGCGTGAGCAAGGGTTGCTATCCCGGTCAGGAAATCGTGGCGCGTACGCATTTCCTCGGCAAGGCCAAGCGCGCGCTGGCGCTTCTGGAGGGTCGACGATCAGCGCAATCCGGTGCCGAGGTCTTCGCCGACGACCGCCCCGTGGGCAGCGTAGTGAGCTCGTCGGGGTCACTGGCATTGGCGGTCCTGCCAATCGAACGAGGCGCCCAGACGCTTCAGGTCGACGGGCAACCTGTCCTCGAGGTGCCGCTTTCCGGCGGCTTGGGCCGCGCCCTCGGCGAAAGCTGATTCGACGGGGCTGCAGACGCAGCCTACGCCTCATGCGCGGATCTTCGCGACCCACGCCACGTAGGAATCCACGAACCTTTGCAGGAACTTGCGCGTGTCGTCCTTCTGGACGGTGCCATCGTCGCCGATCAGGCCGTCGGTGTACTTCAGGTACACCTCTGGCTGTGCGAGCAACGCTACGTCCAGATAGGCCAGGATATTGCGCAGGTGCTGCTGCGCCATCGCGGTGCCCGGCGTACCCGGCGAGGCACCCAACATCGCCGCAGGCTTGCCTGCGAAGGAGTTCTCCTTCCAGGGTCGCGAACCGATATCCAGCGCGTTCTTGAGCGAACCTGGCAGCGAACGGTTGTATTCGGGGGTGACGAAAAGCAGCGCGTCGGCTGCCGCCACCTCCTGCTTCAGGCGCTGGCACACCTGCGGATAATCACTGTCGAACTCCTGGGTATAGAGCGGCAGGTCTCCAATGCGGACGTGCTGGAAGCTGAAGTGTGCGGGCGCGAGCTTCTCCACCGCCCTGGCGAGCTTCAGGTTGATGGATTCCTTGCGCAGGCTGCCCACCAGCACGGCAATCTTGATCTTCTCCATGACAGTCCTCCAGATATGGGAAGACGACTATGCAGCAGTCGCAGTCGCGAGCACGTAAAACGGCGCAGAGGCCGGCGCAGATCAGGCCAGCCGATCGGCCGCAGCCACCACGTCCTTATCACCTGGCAGCACCAGCAGAGCCGCGCCGGCCAGTGGAGTAAAGGTATCCACCCCCACCACGCGCTGGAACGGGCGTGCGCCAAACCCGGCCTCGGCAATGGCGGTGATCACGCCCTCGCCCACGCCCGCCGAGTGCCTGCCTTCATCCACCACGAGGATGCGCCGTGCGGTACGCGCCTGGTCAGCGATGAACCCCGCATTGAGCGGGACCAGCCATCGCAGGTCGACTACGCGTACTTTCCAGCCGTGCATTGCCTGGATGGTGCGCGCCGCGCGCAGGCTCATGGGCACCCCGTTGCCGTAGCTGAAGATCACCAGATCGTTGGCATGCTCCTCGTACACGCGGCCTTCGCCCAACGCCATGGCGGCGTCCGGCGACGGGTATGGGAACAGCCATCCCCCATCGCCGGCCTGGTGCAGGTCCTTGGTCATGTACAGCGCGATCGGCTCGAGGAAAACGCTCACCCGGCCATCTACCTTGGCCAGCGCCGCCAGGGTGCGCAGCATCGTGGCGGCGTCGTCGCCGCGGGACGGACAGCCGACGACGAGCCCGGGGATGTCGCGCAGCGCCGTGATTGAGTTGTCGTTGTGGAAGTGGCCGCCGAAGCCGCGCTGGTACCCCAGGCCGGCGATGCGCACCACCATCGGATTGCGGAACTGGTCGTTGGAGAAGAACTGCAGTGAGGCCGCCTCGCCGCGGATCTGGTCGCAGGCGTTGTGGAAATACGCCAGGTACTGGATCTCCGGGATCGGCAACATGCCGAGGTTGGCGTAGCCCTGGGCCAGCCCCAGGATCATGGTCTCGTCCAGCAGCGTGTTGAAGACGCGGCTGTTCTTGAATGCCTTGTGCAAGCCCTTGGTCACCGTGTACACACCGCCTTTCTGGGCCACGTCCTCGCCAAACAGCAGCGCCTCGGGATACTTGCAGAACAGGTCGTGCAGCGCGTTGTTGATCTGTATCGCCAGGTGGCGCGGCGGCTGCTTCTCCGGCAGCTTGTCTTCACTGCCGAAGACCGCCAGACGCCGCTCCTGGTCCGCCGTTCGAGCGGCTTCAGCAGCAACGGCCTGCGGCGAGTACGGTGCCAGCGGCGCCAGCACGTCCTCCAGTCGCGTGATCTTCGGCGTGCGATCCGCTGCTTCGGCTGCGGCGAAGCAACGCTTGCGGATCTTTTCGTACAGCGCCAGGACCTCCGGCGGCGACATCAACCCAGCTTCGAGGACGATCGCGGCACTGCGCAGCAGCGGATCGCCGGCCTCCACCGCCACCAGTTCCTCGATCGGCCGCCACTCGATCTCGAAGTCGGTGCCGGCGTGACCCATGATGCGCGTCGTGCGCAGGTGCAGGAAGGTGGGTCGGCGGCTGCGGCGGCAGTGGTCTACGGCGACCTTGACCTGCCCGTATCCTGCCGCCAGATCGAGACCATCCGCCTGGAAGTAATCCAGGTCGGCGCGCTGCGAAAAATTGCGCTCGATCCATCCGCCGGGCGTCTTCACCGAAATACCGATGCCGTTGTCCTCGCACACGAACAGCACCGGCGCCGGAAGCTTCTGGTACGCGGTCCAGGCCGCCGCATTGAACGCGGTCTGCGCAGTGGCGTGGTTGCTGGAAGCATCGCCGAAGGAGCAGATGGCGATGCTGTCGGCAGGGATCGGCAGCGCGTGGCCGATACGCCGCGCCTGCTCGATCGCCACCGCCGTCCCCAGCGCCTTGGGCAGGTGCGAGGCAATGGTCGAGGTCTGCGGCAGCACCCACAGCGGCTTGCTGCCCCAGACCTTGTGGCGCCCGCCAGAGGCAGGATCGTGGGAACTGGCCGCGAACGAGAGCGCCGAATCCATGACCGGGTCACGCGGCTCTCCGTTGGGGCCGGGAAGCTTGCGAAAGCGCTCGGCCATGAAGGCGCCGGAGCGATAGTGCAGGAAGGCCGGATCGGTGTGGCGCGTGAGTCGCGCGACCATCGCGTTGCCTTCGTGGCCGGAACTTCCAATGGTGTAGAAGACCTTGTTCTGCGCCCGCAGGACGCGCGCCATCAGATCCAGGTGCCGCGATATCAACTGCGACTCGAACAATTCCATGAAGCTTTCGGCGTCGAGCATGCTTCCCGGAAGGACTTCGTGGTCCGCTGCCGGAGCATCACCCGGCGTGCCTTGCCAGGCATGGACGAATTCGACGAAGTTCTGGTCGCAGATTTCAGCGCGATTGAGGCCGCGCATGCGTGCCGGGATGTGGTCGGGAGAACTGGTCATGGTTTCATTCGATCAGGAACCTGCAAAACGTGCAGTGACGTCCGCATCCGGTGCGGCCATGGCAAGGAAGCGCGGGGTGGCGCGAACGCGCTCGAGCCAGCGTCCTCATCCAGTTGTCACCGTTTCAGGCCATGTGCCGGCAGATCAGAACGCGTTGATCCCGGTCAGCTCTCGCCCGATCACCAGTTGGTGCACGGTTTCAGTGCCCTCGTAGGTGATCACCGATTCCAGGTTCAGGGCATGGCGGATGGCGGCGTGTTCGGTGGTGATGCCGGCGCCGCCGAGCAGGTCGCGGCAGTCGCGCGCGATGTCGATCGCCATGCGGCAGTTGTTCCACTTGGCCAGCGACACCTGTTGCGGCTGCATGTTGCCGGCATCCTTGAGCCGGCCCAGCTGCAATGACAGCAACTGGGCCAGGGTGATGCGCCGGGCCATGTCCGCCATGCGGATCTGCGCACTCTGCGTGGCCGCCACCGGCCGCTCGAAGATGATTCGCTCCTTGGTGTAGTGCAGTGCCTCGTCCAGGCAGGCGATGGCCGCGCCGATCGGTCCCCAGGTAATGCCGTATCGGGCCTGGGTGAGGCAGCCCAGCGGTCCCTTGAGCCCCTTCACGTTCGGCAGCCGGTTGGCTTCCGGCACACGAACGTCATCGAAGAACAAGGCCGAGGTCACCGACGCGCGCAGGCTCATCTTCTTGTGGATTTCCTGCGCCTTGAACCCGGCAAACTCCTTCTCGACGATGAAACCCTGGATGCCATCGTCGGTCTGCGCCCAGACGATCGCGATATCGGCCAGGTTGCCATTGGTGATCCACATCTTGGAACCGTTGAGGATCCAGTCGTCACCGTCACGGCGCGCGTTGGTCTTCATGTTTCCCGGGTCCGAACCGCCCTGCGGCTCGGTCAGGCCGAAGCATCCGATGACCTTGGCCGCCGCCATGTCGGGCAGCCATCGCGTGCGCTGCTCTTCGGTGCCGAAGGCAAAGATCGGATACATGCACAGCGAGGACTGGACGCTGACGAAGCTGCGGATGCCGGAATCCCCGCGCTCCAGTTCCTGGCAGATAAGACCGTAGCTCACCGAATTGAGCCCGCCGCCGCCATATTGCTCGGGCAGCGAGGAACCCAGCAGGCCGAGCGCGGCGATTTCCGGCACCAACTCCTTCGGGAAGCGGGCCTGGTCGAAGGCGTCGCCGATGATCGGCCTGACGCGCTCGTCGGTGAAGCGCGCAACGGTGTCCTGCACCGCGCGCTCTTCCTCGCTCAGCAGGGATCGGATATCGAACAGATCGTAGGGGCTCAACGCCATGGACTGCAGCCGGTGCGGACAAGCGCCCATTGTATTCTGCGCGGGTCAGGCGCCGTAACCCCTGGATACGCCGAAAAGAAAGGGCCGGCTCGCGCCGGCCTTTGAAAATCCATTGGTGCTGTCAATCAGACCTTGGCTGCAGTCCCAGCAGACGCCGTCCGGGTCACCACCTCGCCGTCGATCACCCGGAGCTGGGCGCCCGGCTCTTCGTCCATGCGAACTGTCTCTTCCTTGCCATCCAGAAGGTAAGTGACGTCGTAACCGGTGATGCTGTCGGTGTTGCCCATTGCAATGCGGGTGCCCGGCTTGCTGTCCATCCGCATGGTGCCGGTGGTGCCGTCGGCATTGCGGTAGGTCACGTTGTACCCGGTGACGCGCGAGGACTGGGACGTGGTGTTTTCAGTCCGGCACTGGCGATCGGTGCGGGTGACGACCTGTCCACCAACGTGGTTCCTGTCGACCCGGTTGCCCACCATTCCACCGACCACCGCGCCTGCGGCCGTGGCCGCCTTGCGACCGTTGCCACCGCCCACCTGGTTGCCCAGCAAGCCGCCGATGACCGCGCCGGCAACGGTCCCACCAGCATTGCCGTCGCGCTCGGGCTGGCGCTCCTGCACCACCACGTCTTCGCAGATTTCGCGAGGCGTGGTGACGGTGTCGGTTTCACGAACAGGCTCGGAACCGATCACGGTCGCGTAGACTTTTTCGGTACTGGTCAGCGGGTCCACCTTGATCACGTCGGCGTATTGGAGCGATGCAGGCTCGATCCTGCCGTCGATCGACGCCTGGTCGTCGAGCACGCTGGCAGCGCCGGATGCCAGGAAGTCGTTGCTGTCGGTGGAATCTGCATTGGCGTCCCGGCTGTCCATGTAGGCAGCGGTGGCAACCCCGCCGAACAGGAGGGCCCCGGTAGCGATCAGGATCGTGGTGGTATTGCTCTTCACGTTGGCCTCCGAGCGGGATTCCCCGCGGTTGTGAGGCGCTGATTGCATCACGACTTTGCTGAACCAGACCCGGAACGCACAGCTAAGGCGCTGCACTGGCCCTTCAACGCTACTCTTCTGGGCCATGCTAGCGTGGGCCCAGCGCCATCACTCCGGAGTCCCCCATGGCAACGCCACTGCTGATCCCACTTTTCAACTGGGCGCGGAAGCTCCGCTATCCCACGCTATTCAAGATCACCGCTGCGCTGTTTGCGCTGACGCTGGTCTTTCCCGACCCTCTTCCCTTCTTCGACGAGATCCTGCTTGGCCTGGGAGCGCTGCTGCTGGCCAACTGGAAGAACCGTAAGGGTCCTGCGGTGATCGACGCGTCGGACCAAGGCAGGCGCTAAGGGTCGCGCAGTGGTGCTGGTCGACAGTCACTCGCATCTCGATGTCGCGGAGTTCGACGCCGACCGGGACGAAGTGGTCAGCAGGGCACGCGCCGCCGGGGTCCTCCAGCAGGTCATTCCGGCGATCGACGCCGGCGGATGGAGCAAGCTGAGGGACGTCTGCATTCGTCCAGGCCTGTTCCCCGCCTACGGCCTGCACCCGATGTCCCTGCATTCTCACGATATCCAGCACCTCCACCAGCTTCGTGACTGGCTTGATCGCGAGCGGCCGGCCGCAGTCGGGGAATGTGGCCTGGACTACATGGTCGACGGGCTCGACCGCGACGAACAGCAGCGCTACTTCGAGGGTCAACTGCTGCTTGCGCGCGAATTCGATCTTCCGTTGATCGTGCATGCGCGACGCGCCGTCGATGCGGTCATTGCTGCAGTGAGGCGCACCGGCGGGTTGCGAGGCGTGGTGCACAGTTTTTCCGGAAGCCCGGAGCAGGCGCGCCAGCTGTGGAAACTGGGTTTCATGGTCGGCATCGGCGGGCCGGTGACCCATGAGCGCGCCGCGCGCTTGCGGCGCCTGGTCGCCACGATGCCGGTCGAACACCTGCTGCTGGAGACGGATTCACCGGACCAGCCTGGCGCTGGGCACCGGGGGCAGCGCAACGAGCCGGCGCACCTGGTCGAAGTCTGCACCACCGTTGCGGTGCTGCGTGGCGTGGATCCGGGCGAAATCGCATCAGCCACCAGCGCCAATGCACGGCGTCTGTTCAAGCTGCCGCCGGAGGCTCCACAGCCGACTTGAGCAGGCACTGCAGCGCCCTGGCGACCATGGCGAAGGCGAATGCGCCGGTGATGTGCGTGGCCGCACCCAGCCCGTTCCCGCAATCCAGCTTGAGCGCTGCATCGGCCCCCAGCGCAGGCCGGATGCCGCAGACGCTGCCGTCGGCCTGCGGATACTTCACGTTTTCCAGCGAATAGACTGCCTGTACGCCGAAGTAGCGATCAGGGTTTTTCGGAAAATTGAATTCGCTGCGCAGCTTCTTGCGGATCAGTGCCAGCAGCGCGTCGTGTTCGGTGCGCGACAGATCGCGAAGGCGGATCTGGGTGGGGTCGGTGCGACCACCCGCGGAGCCGGACACGATGATCGGCAGCTTGCGCCGTCGACACCAGGCGATCATCTCCACCTTGGCCCGGAAGCTGTCGCAGGCGTCGAGCACCAGGTCGAATCCGCGGTCCAGCAGCGGCTCCATGTTGTTGGCCCCCAGGAATGCCTGCACCGCATCCACCTGCACCAACGGATTGATGGCCACGCAGCGTTCGGCCATGGCTTGCGCCTTGTTGCTGCCGTAGTGCCCAGCCAGTGCCGGCAGCTGTCGATTGGTGTTGGAGACACAGATGTCGTCCGCATCGATCAGGGTCAGGTGCCCCACTCCGGACCGGGCCAGCGCCTCCACGGCCCATGAGCCGACACCACCCATCCCGACCACCGCCACCCGGCATCGAGCGAAACGGGCCACGGCGCCTTTCCCATAGAGCCTGTCAATGCCGCCGAAGCGCTCGTGCAGTTGCTGTTCCATCAGGACATTGTAAGCGTGGCGCCCATGCCGCCCGCCGACTAACATCATGGGCATCGAAGCAGTGAGCATGCGCATGGCCGACGAGGCAACCAGGACTCACCCTCCACCGGGGTCGCCCACACCACCCGCAGGATCGGCAGCATCACGCTACTTCTTCATGCTGCTCATTGGCCTGTTCGCCGGGGCCATGGGGGTGGTGATGGTGTTGCGGGCAATCGAGGCGCGCAAGACTTGGGAAGACCGGTTTCCCCAGGCCGCCATGCAGGTCATGAATGCACACGTCGCGCAGTTGAAAAGCGCGGCGGCCGCGAATCGATGTGCCGCCTCGGAGGTCCTGCCGCACGTGCAGTCGTTGCGCGTGCTGGCAAACGACCTCGAGCCCGCGTTCCCGGGACTCAGGGAGGATGCGCGCTTTGCCGAGCACGCCCGGAACATGCGGGCGACGCTGGACCAGGTGATCGCATCTCCGCCCGTGGCCTGTCCCGCAGCGGAAGCAGCGCTGGTGGAAATCAACCAGGCCTGCCGAGCCTGCCACCAGGATTTCCGGGGCTGAACCGGAAAGGTCGAGTGGGAGGCCAGTGTCCGGCAGATTGACGCGCCATTCATGTCAGGCGCAACAGGATGTCGGCACGGTGTGTACACGACATGCCGTCCCGATCAAATCCACCGCCAACGCTCGCGCTTGGCTCAAGGAGAACCGCATGAAGATCCGATTGATTGCAATGAGCGCCTTCGCCACTGCCGCACTGGCCGGTTGCGCCACCAGTCCGGGCTACGGCTACGGCGACAGGGGCTATGGCAATTCAGCGCCCGTCTCCTCGCAAGCGGCCCGCTGCTATGACTGCGGAATCGTTACCCGCATCGAGCCCGTGTCGTCGGGTCGTAGCGCACCTTCCAGGACGGGTGCGATCCTGGGCGGCATCGTCGGGGCGGTGGCCGGTCGCGAGATCTCCGACCAGACCGGCGGCAGCAGCGGCAACAAGAACATCGCAACGGTTGCAGGCGCAGTGGCAGGCGGCGTGGCAGGCAATGCGATCCAGAACCGCGTCAGTGATGACACCTACAATGTGCACGTGCGCATGGAAGACGGCCGCATGCTGGTGGTGAACCAGTCCAACCTCAACGGCATTCGCGCGAACACCTACGTGCGCATCGTCAACGGCCGCGTCGTGATTCGCTGATCCGGCAGGCGCCTGTCCTTCCCTCATCGGACAAGAAAAAACCCGGCGCAGGCCGGTTTTTTCTTGCGCGCGTTCAGGCCGGGTGCGCGGGAACTCGGAGCGCTTCGACCGCGTCGGCCTGAAGGCCGTTCTGACCCTGCACGACGTTAAAGCCGACCCTTTGTCCTTCCTTGAGGCTCTTGACGCCCTGGCCCTGGAAGGCGCGGAAGTGCACGAACACCTCCTCGCCGTTCTCGCCGCTGGTGAAGCCGAAGCCGTTGGCGTCGTTGAACCGTTTCACGGTACCGATTTCGCGATCTGCCATTTTACTGACTCCCTGGAACGGATTGCTGGATACGCCCGTGTTCCGGCGGCTGGTTGCAAGGAGGAAACGTGTATCGATGTAGCGGATCGTCGATCAACCGCCTCGGGCCACGATTCGCGGAGGCCCTGGCAAGCGCAGGCCCTGAACATTAAACTTCAGGTTTAGCGATTTCAATCTCTCCCGAGCGCGTTTTTCGTCACTAAGTATTTGAATTGCAGGAGAAACACCTTGGAGTTCCAGGCGCTGTATTACGTACTGGCGGTAGTGCTGGTGGTGATCGGAATCGTGGGGGTCGTCCTGCCCGCCCTTCCGGGGCTGCCGGTGGTTTTTGCCGGCATGGTCCTGGCGGCGTGGGCAGGCGGATTCGAGGTCATCGGCTGGGTGACCCTGGTGGTGCTGGGATTCCTGACCCTCCTGTCGGTGGCGGTGGACTTCCTGGCAACCGTGCTGGGGGCCAAGCGCGTCGGGGCCAGTCGCAAGGCGCTGATCGGGGCAATGGTCGGTACAGTGGTCGGGATCTTCTTTGGGCCAGTAGGCCTGTTCGCGGGACCGTTCGTGGGAGCACTCCTGGGCGAGCTCTGGCATGGACGCCTCATCGGGCAGGCCGCGCGTGTCGGGCTCGGGACCTGGCTTGGAATCGTGCTGGGCACGGTGCTCAAGCTGGGCCTGGCTTTCACCATGCTGGGACTGTTCGCTTTCGCCTGGTTCTTCTAGCACCGGTTTTCCTGCGCTTCCAACGCAGCCTTTCCAAGGAACCACGTTGCGCAAAACCTGGAGCCGAACACGAATGATCTGGACCATGATCGCAGTTGCCGTGATCACGCTGCTTGTCGTGGTGGTGGCGATGAATTTTGCGACCCCCGAAAAGAAGCTTGAACACTCGGTGGACCACCGCTACGACATCGGCGACCCGGCGTTCCGGCGCGAGATGTCGGTGATGCTGGGGCCGGCCATCGTCCCGGGGAACAAGGTCACCGCGCTGCACAACGGAGACCAGATCTTCCCGGCGATGCTCGAGGCTATCCGTGGAGCGCAATTCTCGATCAACTTCGAGACCTACATTTACTGGTCGGGCGAAATCGGCAAGGAGTTCACCGCCGCCCTGGCCGAGCGCGCCGCCGCAGGCATCCCGGTGAACGTGGTCGTGGACTGGGCCGGCAGCATCAAGATGGACGACGAGCTGCTTCAGCAGATGAAGGAAGCCGGCGTCCGGGTCCACCAATACCGTCCGCTGCGCTGGTACAGCCTGAGCCGGATCAACAACCGCACCCACCGCAAGCTGCTCATCATCGATGGCCGCATCGGATTCACCGGCGGCATAGGGGTGGCGGACCAGTGGCTCGGGGACGCGCAGGACCCGGACCACTGGCGCGATTCGCACTATCGGATCGATGGGCCCGCAGTGGCGCAGTTCCAGGCGGCCTTCAACGACAACTGGATCAAGACCACGGGACTGGTACTGAACGGCCCGAGGTATTTCCCCGAGCTGAAGGCAGTGGGTGATACCGATGCCCACCTGTTCATTGCCTCCCCGACAGGCGGCAGCGAAAGCATGCACCTGATGTACCTGATGGCGATCGCGGCGTCGCAGGAGTCGATCGACCTGTGTGCGTCCTATTTCGTCCCGGACGACCTGATCATCCGGGCTCTGATGCAGGCGCGGCGTCGCGGGGTCAAGGTCCGCGTACTGTTGCCGGGCCTGCACAGTGATTCCACGACGGTGCGCCTGACATCCAAGGCCGGATGGGGCGAGTTGATCGTCGCGGGCATCGAGATCCACGAGTACGAGCCGACCATGCTGCACGCCAAGCTGCTCATCATCGACCGGGAACTGGTGTCGGTGGGTTCAACCAACTTCGACATCCGCTCGTTCAGCCTGAACGACGAAGCCAGTCTGAATCTCTATGACAAGGAATTTGCCGGGCAGATGACCCAGGTGTTCGAGACCGACCTCCTGCGTGCCAAGCAGTACAGCTACAAGATGTGGCAGGAGCGGCCGATGAAGGAGAAGTTCGCGGAGAAGTTCGTGCTTCCGTTCAAGTCACAGCTCTGAGATGGCTCGCATGCGCGCCAGACCGGCCCTGGCGCTCGCGATCGCGTGCCTGCTTCCGCTGAGCGCGGCGCTTGCCGCGCAGCAGGCGCCAGCAAAGCCGAATGCAGAAACGGCGACCTTTGGGGTGCCTATACCCAGAACTCGCGCTGGCAGGTCTATAACAGCGAAGAATCGCGTCCGTTCCGGGAAACCAACTACGAAACCGAAGTGATGCTCGTGCTCCGCAACAACTACCGCCTGGGCGGCTGGCAGGGCCACATGGCTGCGATCAGCCTCAACCACCAGTCGAACGGGCGGGAAGATCCGTTCTCGCGCAGCTGGAACCGGATCATCCTCAGTGCCAGGCTCGATCGCGAGAACTGGGCCTTCGTGGTGCCCCCTGGTGGCGCATTCCCGACGGTAGCGACGATGACAATCCCCACATCGAGGAGTTCGTAGGCCGCGGCGATGTCTCGTTGATATTCAGTCGCGACGGACACGAAGTGGCGCTGCTCGGACGGCATTCGTTGCGCGGCGGCGACCAGTCCCGAGGCGCGATCCAGCTGGACTGGGGCTTTCCCATCGACGGAACGCTGCGCGGCCGCGTGCAGGTCTTCCATGGCTATGGCGAGAGCCTGATCGACTACAATCACAAGGCGACTTACGTGGGTTTGGGAATCTCGCTGCTGGAGTGGTTCTAGCGAATCGGCGTGCGAGCGATCAGGTCCAGTCGGTGAGTCCTTCGGCAGCGCAGGTCTCGATGTAGCTGGGCAGTGCCTTCATGCGCATCGCGTAGCCGTGCAGCGCCGGCCAGCGGTCGGTCGGCCGCGGCATGTTGCGCGACCAGCGCATCAGCATGGTCAGCATGAAATCGGCCGCAGTGGGTGCAGCGCCCAGCAGGAACGGGCTCGCCTGCGACTCCAAGTGGCGGGCCACCTGTTCCCATGCCAGTTCCAGTTTGAGGCGCGCGTGCTCGCGGGCCGCTTCAGCATGCGCCTCGCCCGCCGCTTCGGCCGGGTAGAACCAGGCGCGATAGGCCGGCTGCAGCGTATTGGCCATGAACAACATCCACTGGTAGTACGACGCCCTCGGCGGCGTGCCGGGTGCAGGCGCAAGGCCGGAATCGGGATGAAGGTCGGCCAGGTGCATCACGATGGCCGCCGCTTCGGTGACGATCTCGCCGTCAATCACCAGGGTGGGCACCACGCCGGCCGGGTTGAGCTGCAGGTACGCCTCCGATTTGTGCTCGCGTCGCTTGAAATCCAGCGGCACCAGGGTGTGCAGAACCTGCAGTTCGATCAGCAGCCAGTGCACCACGAGGCTGGCGGTGCCGGGCGCGTAATAGAGGGTAGTGGCCATGCGGGTTCTCCTTGGCAGGTGATGCGATGCGTTCGTGCTGTTGCCGGGAGGCGGTCCATGGAACGTCTCCAGCACAGGCGCTACCTTGTCAGCCGGTCTCGACCAGCAGCGGGATCTTGCCGATGCGCGCCTGCCATTCGCGCGGGCCGGTCGCGTGCACGGACTCGCCGGTCGAATCCACCGCCACGGTCACCGGCATGTCGCGCACCTCGAATTCGTAGATGGCCTCCATACCGAGGTCGGCGAAACCGACCACTCGCGACGCCTTGATCGCCTTGGAGACGAGGTAAGCCGCACCGCCAACCGCCATCAGGTACACGGAGCGATGCTTGCGGATGGCTTCGATCGCGATCGGGCCGCGCTCGGCCTTGCCCACCATCCCCAGCAGCCCCGTCTGGCTCAGCACCTGCTCGGTGAACTTGTCCATGCGCGTGGCCGTGGTCGGGCCAGCAGGGCCCACGACTTCGTCGCGAACCGGATCGACCGGACCAACGTAATAGATGAAGCGCCCGCGGAAATCCACCGGCAGCGGCTCTCCGCGGTCCAGCATCTCCACCATGCGCTTGTGTGCGGCATCGCGCCCGGTCAACAGCTTGCCGTTGAGCAGCAGCACCTCCCCCGGTTTGAAGCTCGCCACCTCGTCCGCGGTGATGCTGTCCAGGTCCACCCGCCTTCCCTTTGAGGTGTCGTAGGTCAGCTTCGGCCAGTCCTCCAGCGAGGGAGGCTCCAGTGAAACCGGACCGCTGCCGTCCAGGGTGAAGTGGGCGTGGCGCGTGGCCGCGCAGTTGGGGATCAAGGCCACCGGCAGGTTCGCCGCGTGCGTCGGGAAGTCCTTGACCTTGACGTCCAGCACCGTGGTCAGGCCACCTAGCCCCTGTGCGCCGATGCCCAGCGCATTGACCTTCTCGTACAGCTCGAGGCGCAGCTCCTCCGCGCGATTGGACGCGCCGCGCGCCTGCAGGTCGGCGATGTCGATGGGCTCCATCAACGCCTCCTTGGCCAGCAGCATCGCCTTTTCCGCGGTGCCGCCGATGCCGATGCCCAGCATGCCGGGCGGGCACCATCCGGCGCCCATGGTCGGCACGGTCCTGAGCACCCAGTCCACGATCGAATCGGACGGGTTGAGCATGGCGAACTTCGACTTTGCCTCGGAGCCGCCGCCCTTGGCAGCCACGATCACGTCGACCGTGTTGCCCGGCACCACCTTCATGTTCACGACCGCGGGCGTGTTGTCTTTGGTGTTGACGCGCCTGCCTGCAGGGTCGGCGAGCACGCTGGCGCGCAGCTTGTTGTCGGGGTGGTTGTAGGCGCGTCGAACGCCCTCGTTGGCCATGTCCTCGACGCCCATCGTCGCATCGTCCCAGCGCACGTCCATGCCGATCTGCAGGAACACAGTGACGATGCCGGTGTCCTGGCAGATCGGGCGATGCCCTTCCGCACACATCCGCGAGTTGATCAGGATCTGCGCGATGGCGTCTTTCGCGGCCGTCGACTGCTCGCGTTCGTAGGCCGCGGACAGGTTCCGGATGTAGTCGACCGGGTGGTAGTAGCTGATGTACTGGAGCGCGTCGGCAACGGACTGGATGAAGTCTTCCTGGCGGATCGTGGTCACGGCGCTCGCGGGCTCGTCGGTGAGGAGCACAGTTTACCGGAGGAGCCCTCGGAACTGGACAGGCTCAGCAGGCGAAGGCCATGGTGCCGCGCTGGAAATAGCGATCCTGGAACAAGCGACGTGCTTCTCCGCGGTTCCGTCTCCCCTTGTTGGAGAAGGTGCCCGACAGGGACGGACAACCGCAGAAAGTGCCCGAAGCATGAGGGAACGCGGGCAAAGCCCGCTGCGGCAACCCCGGTCGACGGCGGATTCGAACGGTGCAACCAGTAGCGCAACCGAAGACCAGCCGCGCCGCTCCACCCCGCACCCGCCGCGCACGCGCGTCGACCTCACCCACACGGGGAGAGGTGTTCTCACTCATCACCGCAGGCCGATGCTGCAGGCACAATACAATCATGGCCAAATCCGCCCCACCCTCCAGCGCATCGCCGTCGACCGACGCGAGGAGCAGCGCTGGCCGGGGCAGCAGCAGCGCGACACTGAGCCTGCGCGAGCGCTTCGACGCGATGCGCAACCTGCCGCCGTTCCTGCGCCAGATCTGGGAGACCAGCCGCTGGCTCACCGCGGCCAGCCTGGGCCTGCGCCTGGTGCGGGCGCTGCTGCCGATCGTGATGCTGTACATCGGCAAGTTGATCATCGACGAAACGGTGCGCCTGGTCGCGCTGGGCGTTGCACCGGATGCCTTCGGTGAGGCGTGGCGATCCGGTCTGCTGGACCACCTGATGTGGCTGCTGGGGCTGGAGCTCGCGCTGGCGATCGTGTCTGACCTGCTTGGTCGCCTGGTCAGCTATGCCGACACGCTGCTGTCGGAACTGTTCACCAATGCCACCAGCATCCGCCTGATGGAGCATGCGGCCACTCTGGACCTGGAGGATTTCGAGGATCCTGACCTGCAGGACAAGCTGGACCGGGCGCGGCGCCAGACCATGGGCCGCGCCAACCTGATGAGCCTGCTGTTCGGACAGGCGCAGGACGCCATCACCGTGATCGGCTTCGCCGCGGGACTGTTGATCTATGCGCCGTGGCTGATCCTGCTGCTGGTCGTGGCACTGGTGCCTGCGTTCGTGGGCGAAGCCCACTTCAACGCGATGGGGTATTCGCTGAACTTCCAGTGGACCCCGGAACGCCGCCAGCTGGAATACGTGCGCCAGACCGGGGCGAGCCTGGAAAGCGCCAAGGAGGTGAAGATCTTCAACCTCCATCACTTCCTGATCTCACGCTACCGCGCCCTTGCCGACAAGTTCTTCAATGCCAACCGCACCCTGGCGCGCAAACGCGCGGCCTGGGGCGCGGTGTTCGCCGCGCTGGGCACGCTGGGCTACTACATCGCCTACGCCTACATCGCCTGGCGAACGGTGCGCGGCGACTTCACCATCGGCGACCTGACCTTCCTGGCGGGCAGCTTCCGGCGTCTGCGCCAGCTGCTGGAGGGACTGCTGGTCGGGTTCTCGCAGGTGGCAAGCCAGGCGCTGTACCTGGACGACCTGTTCTCGTTCTTCCGCATCAAACCGGAGATCACCTCGCCCGCCAACCCGATTCCGTTCCCGCAACCGATCGCGCAGGGCTTCGTGTTCGAGGACGTGGGCTTCCGCTATCCCGACGCAGAACGCTGGGCGGTGCGCCACCTGGATTTCGAGCTGCGCGCGGGCGGAGTACTGGCGCTGGTCGGCGAAAACGGCGCGGGCAAGACCACGCTGGTGAAGCTTCTGGCAAGGCTCTATGACCCTGACGAGGGCCGTATCCTGCTCGATGGCCGCGACCTGCGCGACTACGACATCGACGCGCTGCGGGCCAACATCGGCGTGATCTTCCAGGACTTCGTGCGTTACCACCTGACCGCCGGTGAGAACATCGGCGTCGGCCAGATCGACGCGATGGACGACCGTGAACGGATCAGCGATGCGGCGCGCCGGGCCATGGCCGATGAAGTCATCGCCACCCTTCCCAATGGCTATGACCAGCTGATCGGTCGCCGCTTCAAGACTGGCGTGGACCTTTCCGGCGGTCAGTGGCAGAAGATCGCCATCGCCCGCGCGTACATGCGCGATGCGCAGGTGATGATCCTGGACGAACCCACGGCGGCGCTGGACGCACGTTCCGAGTTCGAAGTGTTCAAGCGCTTCAAGGATCTGTCCGACAAGCGCACGGCGGTGCTGATCTCGCATCGTTTCTCGAGCGTGCGCATGGCCGACAGGATCTTGGTGCTCGAGGCAGGCCAGCTGGAGGCGAGCGGCACTCACGAGGAATTGCTGGCCCAGGGTGGACGCTATGCGGAACTGTTCGAACTACAGGCGTCGGGGTATCGATGAGATGATCTCGCCCGGAGTATGTCCCGCGACGCAAACACCGATCCCGTTGCGTCGTGCCACCGTCGAGACCGCGCTCCTCCAATCCGGTCGCTGGTTCGTCGCCTCGGTGCTTTGTCTCGCCGCGATCACAGGCTGTAACCAGGAGGACAGCGGCAACGCTCCCACGACCGAAGCGGGAACCAGCGTGGTCGCTGAGGCTGCTACAGCGGAGGCTGCTACAGGCGCGGAAGCTGCCGCAGGCGACGAGGCTGCGGCCGCGGAACCTGCCGCTTTCACGATCATCGAAAGGGTACGGGGACTCGAGCACCCGACGTCACTGCTGTTCCTGCCGGACGGCACCCTGCTGGTCGCCGAGCGCGCAGGAGGCCTGCGCAGGATTGGCGGCGGCAGTTTCGTTTCAACGCCCCTGGCGGGGGTGCCGCCAGTGTCTGCCCAGGGAGGGCTGCTCGATATCGCGCTGTCGCCACGATTCGAAACCGATGGACTGCTTTACTTCAGCTACATGGAGCCCGACGAGGATGGCAGCGCCGGACTTGCCGTGGCGCGCGGCATCCTTGAGCCGTTGGCGCTGCTGGATGTACAGGTGATCTATCGGCAACCGGAGCTCGTGTTGCCGCAGGAGACCGGCGGCCGATTGGCCTTCGACGCCAACCGGCACCTGTTCGTCGGCAGTGGGGAGCGCAGCGCACCGGATGGCATCAGGTTGTCCGCTGTTTCGGGCGGCGAACTGCTGCGCATCGATGCGGCCGGACAGGCGCCGCGTGAAAATCCATTCGCCGGACGAGGCGATGGACGTGAGGAAACCTGGTCCTACGGACATGGCAGCATCCACGGCCTCGCCTTCGATCCGCGGACAGGAAAGCTGTGGCTGGCCGAAAACTGGTCGCGCGGAGGCGATGTGATCAACCTGCCACAGGCAGGCTTCGACTATGGCCCCAAGTCCGTGGACCCCGAACCCCCACTGCCTGCCCCAGCGATCGAAGATCCCGCACAAAGCCCGCTTGTTGCTCCCCAGGCACCCCATCACCGCTGGAACGAGCCACAAGGCTTGAGCGGTATGGCCTTCTACACCGGGCGCCCAGGAGCGCCGTGGAACGACAGCCTGTTCCTGGGCTCGCGGTCGGGAGGCGACCTGATCCGGCTGAGCCTGGAAGGTGACCGTGTCGTGGGCGAGGAACGCCTGCTCGGGGAACCGGGCCAGCCCATAGGCGACGTCAAGGTCGATCCGCGCGGGAATATCTTCGTGCTGACCGATGAGCCGGATGGCAGGCTGCTGCAGATCGTGCCGCCGGCATCCAGATGATTCACTGCCTGCGCACGCTTGCCCCCCGTAGTGGGGAATGACCACGCTGTTGCTGATCATTGTGTTTGCATGGGCGGCCCGTACCGTCCCCGCTCGCGCGATGGATGACCGGCATGCCAGGCAGCGCGCGGAGCGCGACGAAGCGATGCTCAGGCCACAGTGAACCGGTCACCGTCGAGCATCGCCGGAAAGTGGGCCCGGTGCGCGGCCAGATTTTCAGCGGAGATCACGCTGCTGGCGATACCCTCCTCGCCCGTGATTTCCACCTGCGGCTGTCCGCTGAAGTCGATCACCGCGCTGTCGCCGGCATACTCCAGGCCCTTGCCATCGACACCGACACGGTTGACCGCGGCGACGTAGCACAGGTTCTCGATGGCGCGCGCGCGCAGCAGCGTCTTCCATGCATGGGCGCGGGCGGCAGGCCAGTTGGCGACGTAGATCTGCAGGTCGTAGTCGAGGCCGTCTTCGAGCTCCACGTCGAAGCGGTTGCGCGCAAAGACCGGAAAACGCAGGTCGTAGCAGACCAGCGGATTGATGCGCCAGCCTTTCCATTCCACGGTCATCCGCTTGCGCCCCGGTGCATAACGGTGGTGCTCGCCCGCGTAACGGAACAGATGTCGCTTGTCATAATGAAGCAGTGCGCCGTCGGGCGTAGCCCAAAGCAGCCTGTTGTAGACGCCGTCGCCCACCCGCAGCTGCACGCTGCCGGTCACTGCGGCGCCAAGCACCCTGGACTGGTCCAGCATCCAGGCCACCGTGGGGCCGTCCATGTCCTCGGCCTGCTCGATGGCGTCGTTGCTGAAGCCACTGGTGAAGGTCTCCGGCAGGATGACCAGGTCGGTCGTGCCGGCCAGCGGCTCGATCAGCCCGCCGTAGTAGTCGCGGTTTCCCGCCGGGTCGTGCCAGCGCGTGGCGCCCTGCACCAGTGAAATCCTCAAGTCCTGCACG
>JBDNHW010000165.1:0-1263 GCA_041688625.1 Pseudoxanthomonas sp. | reverse complement strand
GTGGATTTCCCGGCCGACTGGCGCGTGCAGCAGCTCGCCGGCCGCCAGGTCCAGGTGCAGCTGAAGGTCACCGAGGTATCGGAGTCGGTGATGCCGGAGGCCGACGAGGAGTTCGTGAAGAGCTTCGGGGTCAAGAGCGGTGACATCGCGCAGTTCCGCAGCGACATCCGCAGCAACCTGGAGCGTGAGCTCAAGGGCGCGCTGATGACCCGCCTGCGTCGCGAAGTCGGGGACCAGCTGATTGCCGCCTATGCGCACGTGGAAATGCCGCCGCGCCTGGTGGAGAACGAGGCCAGGGCCATGGTCCAGCAGGCCGTCGAGCAGGCCAAGCGCAACGGGCAAACGCCGCAGGTTCCGGACAATGCGCACGAAGGGTTCATGGATCCGGCGCGCAAGCGCGTGCTGGTGGGGCTGCTGGTGGGCGAGGTGGCGCGGAAGAACCAGTTGCGCCTCGATCCGAAGCGCCTGAATGAAACGCTGCAGCTCATTGCATCGACGTACGAAGAGCCCGAGGAGGTCATTGCTTTGTATCGGAACGACCCCCAGTTGATGACTGGGCTTCAGGGCCGGGTGATGGAAGAGCAGGTGATCGACTGGATCGCCGAGCAGGCCCAGCACACCGAACAAGCCCTGGCCTTCCAGGAAGCCATCCGCCAGTAATCGGCCGCTTCACTCCCTCGCGCCGTCGCAACCACCACAGGCCCAAAGAACCATGAGCAACATCCAGACCCAAGCCCTGAACCTGGTCCCGATGGTGGTCGAACAGACCAGCCGCGGCGAGCGCGCGTATGACATCTATTCGCGCCTGCTGAAGGAGCGCGTGATCTTCCTGGTGGGCGGCGTCGACGACCACGTCGCCAACGTGATCGTGGCGCAGATGCTGTTCCTGGAAGCGGAAAATCCTGAGAAGGACATCAGCTTCTACATCAACTCACCCGGCGGCGTGGTCACTGCCGGCATGGCGATCTACGACACCATGCAGTACATCAAGCCGGACGTGAGCACCATCTGCGTGGGCCAGGCGGCCAGCATGGGCGCCTTGTTGCTGGCGGCCGGTGCGAAGGGCAAGCGCTACGCGCTGCCGAACTCGCGGATGATGATCCACCAGCCGCTCGGCGGCTTCCAGGGACAGGCTTCGGACATTGACATCCATGCCCGCGAAATCCTCACCCTGCGCCAGAAGCTCAACGAAATCCTGTCCAAGCACACCGGCCAGTCGCTGGAGACGATCGCGCGCGACACCGAGCGTGACAACTTCAAGAG
>JBDNHW010000164.1:0-15845 GCA_041688625.1 Pseudoxanthomonas sp. | reverse complement strand
TCCTAGGCGGCTGGCGCGGTACAGTGCGTCGGAGCGTCACTGCAAGATCCGGAGAGTTGCCCGAGCGGCTGAAGGGGCTCCCCTGCTAAGGGAGTATAGGGTCAAAAGCCTTATCGAGGGTTCGAATCCCTCACTCTCCGCAACTACCTGAAAGCCCTGATCACAAGTCGGGGCTTTCTCGTTTCGGCCCTGCGATCGTTGCTTGGCTGCAGGCAAACGTTGACGTGCATAAATGTGATCTGGCATCATTCCGCACTTGAGCGCGCCCGTAGCTCAGTTGGATAGAGTACCTGGCTACGAACCAGGCGGTCGGGAGTTCGAATCTCTCCGGGCGCACCAATCAGGCAGCAACGAAGAAGCCGACGATCATCGTCGGCTTTTTTGTGCGCGGTGCGTCCCGATTCCTGTCAGTGACGCATCTGATGTTACCGATGCGCGGGTCGCGTCCCCGGTCGATTGTGTCGCTCCTCGGCGTCCTGCCTGCCCATGGCAGAATGGAGGTCGAGCTGGTAGTCAGAGCCCGACGTGGACGCCACGTGCCGTGACCCATGGCGCTGGCGGAGGATGAACCCGCGGGGTTACGAGACGGCCTGAGCCAGCAGCGCGTCGACCACCGCGCCCGGCTGTTTCATCCACGCGAAATGATCGGCGCGCACGCCCAGCGCGGTAGCGTCGAGCACGGTCACCCGCGAAGGTGAGCTCGGCATCTTGTCCAGCAGGGCCTGCAGCGAACTCCGTGGCGCATACCAGTCCTTGCGCAGCAGCACCGCGTCCACGTCCACCTGTACGTCGCGCAGCGCGAGTTCGAGATCCACCTCCAGACCGGCCGCCGCGTAGCGATTGCTCAGTCCGATCGTGGCCCAGTCGCGCATCAGCGTGCGCGCCTCGTTACCGGCGAAGCCGAACTTGCGCCCGTGCAGCAGCCCACGGCGATCGGCCAGCCAGGGCACGAACTGGAAGGCCATCGGGAACGCGAATCGCTGTGGCGCCGGGAAGTTCCGCCAGTACGGCGAGCCGCTGGCCACCAGCCACAGCCTCCGCGTCGAGCCCGGATGCAGCGCCAGGTGCAGGGCCGCGAACTGCGCACCGATGCTGTGGCCGCCGATGACGGTGGACGGGGCAGGGCAGTGCTCGTCCACCGCCTTCTGGCTGCCCGGCAGGTCATGCTGCAGGATCTGCGCATAGCCCCAGTCGTTCTCGCGGCTGGCGCGCACGTCGCTGCTGCCGATGCCCCGCCATTCGTGCAGGAACGTCGCCACGCCTCGCACCGCCAGGTCGTCTGCAAGCGGCTGGTAGTGCCTGGCCGGAACGCCCAAGGCCGGCAGCCACAGCAGGCGCGAGCGTGGTTCACGTGGGAGTGTCGCCAACAGTTCGAAACGGTGTCCGTCCGCGGCCTCGACCGGGATGACGCGGCGCTCCATGCTCATCGCGCGGGTGCAGCGCCGAAGTGATCCAGCACCACGACGTCTCCACGCCCAGGCCGGTAGCCCATCACCAGCGCACGATGCACGTAATCGGTGGCCGCGCTGCAGGCCTCGTGCATCGTATGTCCCCGGCACAGGTTGGCCGCCACGGCCGAGGCCAGGCTGCAGCCGGTCCCGTGCGCTTCGAGCTGCAGCCGGTCGTGGGTCAGCATGCGCAATCCCTGCGCATCGGCGAACACGTCGACCATCGGGCCGTCACCACCCATGTGCCCGCCCTTCAGCAGCACGGCGCGCGCGCCCAGGGCCAGCAGTTCAGCCGCCGCTGCCCGCATGGCGTCGGTGTCGGCGATCGCGTGGCCGAGCAACAGCTCCGCTTCGGGCAGGTTCGGGGTGATCAGCGATGCCAGCGGCAGCAGGCGCGTGCGCATCGCATCCAGCGCACTGTCAGCCAGCAGCTTGGCGCCGCTGGTGGCGACCATCACCGGATCCAGCACCACCTGTGCAGGCCGATGGCGCTGCAGCGCCTCGACCACGGCGTCGATCACTGCGTCGTTGGCCAGCATCCCCAGCTTGACCGCGCCGATATCGAAATCCTCGTAGCACGCGTCGATCTGCGCGCGCAGGAAGTCGCCGGGCGGGACATGCACGGCAGTGACCCCGCGCGTGTGCTGCGCGGTCAGCGCAGTGATCGCACACAAGCCGTGCACGCCATGGGCGGCGAAAGTCTTGAGGTCGGCCTGGATGCCGGCGCCGCCGCCCGCATCGGAGCCGGCGATGGTCAGTGCGCCAGGGCCGCCTGGCCCAGGATATTTGCCGAATCTCATGCCCGCTATTGTGCAGTGATCAGTCAGGCGCCGTCCCGGTCGTCAATGTGTGTGCCAGGCGGATGGCGTGTTCGAAGTCGGAAACGAAATGCAGCTGACCGCTAGGCTCATGAAGGTCCATCCTGGCAATGACACGGTTGGGTTGCTCCTGGAGTCCTGAAATGATCAGCACGATACCGCGCTGCTGGCAGCGGTCGGCCAGACTGCGCAGGGCGTGGACGCCGCTGGCATCGATCATCGGCACCAGACGCATGCGCAGGATGAACACCTTCGGCGGCGCGAAAAACTGGTCCAGCACATCGTCCAGCCGGTTGGTCGCGCCAAAGAACAATGGCCCGCTGATCTGGAAGGCCTCCACGTCAGGGGGCAGGTGCGCGCGCTGGCCGTCATCATGCAGCGCGTCCCCCCGCTCGTTTCCTTCATCGTCCATGAGCCGTACGCCGGCGCTGACTTCCACCGATTCGGCCATGCGGTACATGAAGACAAGGGCCGCCACCACGATACCGGCCTCGATGGCGAGCGTCAGGTCGAAGAACACAGTCAGGACGAAAGTCAGCAGCAGCACCACGCGATCACCCAGTGGTGCGGACATCGTGTGCCGAAAGTGCTGGTATTCGCTCATGTTCCAGGCGACCACCAGCAGCACGGCGGCTAGCGCGGCCAGCGGCACGTAGCTCATCAGGGGTGACAGCAACAGCATGAACAGCAGTACGAAAACCGCGTGCAGCATGCCCGCAACCGGAGAGCGTGCTCCAGCGCGGATGTTGGTGGCGGTGCGGGCGATCGCACCAGTGGCCGGCAATGCGCCGAACAGCGCGCAGCCGATGTTGGCAAGCCCCTGGGCCACCAGTTCGCCGTTGGAGCGGTGGCGGCCACCGGTCATGCCGTCGGCCACCACGGCCGACAGCAGCGATTCGACCGCTGCCAGGAAGGCAATGGTGAAAGCGCTGGGCAGCAGTGCAAATGTGCGTTCGAAGGGAATGTCGGGGAAGGCGAACCGGGGCAGCGATGAGGGCAATTCACCGAAGCGACTGCCCACGGTTTCCGCCGGTAGCGAGAGGGCCATGGCCAGACTGGTACAGACCAGCAATGCCAGCAGGAATCCTGGCCATTTCGGCTTCCAGCGGCGCAACGCCACGATCACCAGCAGACCCGTCAGCAGCAGGCCGACGGCAGCAGGCTGTGTGGTCGTCAGGTGCTTCCCATAGGCCATCCAGCGTGCGATGAACTCCGCTGGTACCGACTCCATCTTCAGGCCCAGCGCATCCTTGACCTGGCTGGAAAAGATGCTGACCGCGATGCCCGCGGTGAAGCCGGTGATGACCGGCTGCGGCATGTATTTCATCAGCGTGCCCAGGCGCAGCAATCCGGCGGCGATCAGCATCAGCCCCGCCATCAGCGTGCACAGGATCAAACCGCCAAATCCGAACTTCTGGATCACCACGAATACCACCGGGATGAACGCGGCGGTGGGGCCGCCGACCTGCACCCGCGATCCGCCCAGGGCCGAAATCAGGAATCCTGCAATGATGGCGGTGTACAGGCCTTTTTCCGGCGCGGCCCCACTGGCGATTGCCAGCGCCATGGCCAGGGGCAAGGCCACGATGGCGACGGTCATTCCGGCCACTGCGTCGGCGCGCAGGTCACCCCAGCGGTAACCGCCTCGCAGGACGGTCAGCAGCTTGGGTTCAAACATGCGCAGATACTGCGAAGTGCGCTCTGGGATCACGCCGGGTCCTTCAGCCTCACGCCTCGCCCGCGACCCTGGCCCGGCAGGTCGTTGCCGATCAGTTCGACTCCTGCCTTGTCCAGCGCTTCGACGATCTTGGTCAGCGTGTCGACCATGCCACGGACGTTGCCCTGGCTTGCCTCCATGCGCTGGACGGTTGGAACCGATACCCCGGCCAGGACCGCCAGCGATCGCTGGTCGATCCCGATGAGTGCGCGCGCAGCGCGTAGTTGTGCGGCGGTGATCATTCGGCTTCCGTTGAGAGTCGAAGCCGCACTGTGATGCTTTTAGCAGGACAAGTACAGGTATTTTATATTCTTTGTGATGTATAGGACATCATTTTCTCCAGCGCCGGGGGCCCGCCAGGTCGCCGCAGCCCCGGGCCGCGTCGCTGCCTCTAGAGCACTTCCGACGCGTAATCGGCCAGGCGCGAGCGCTCGCCGCGACGCAGGGTGATGTGCGCGCTGTGCGCCCAGCCCTTGAAGCGGTCCACCGCATAGGTCAGGCCGGAGGTGGTCTCGGTGAGGTAGGGCGTGTCGATCTGCTCCACGTTGCCCAGGCACACGATCTTGGTGCCGGGACCGGCGCGGGTGATCAGCGTTTTCATCTGCTTGGGCGTGAGGTTCTGCGCCTCGTCCAGGATGAGATACCGCGACAGGAACGTGCGCCCGCGCATGAAGTTCATCGAGCGGATCTTGATGCGCGACGCCAGCAGGTCGTTGGTCGCCGCACGTCCCCAGGCGCCGCCTTCCTGGTTGTGGGTCAGCACTTCCAGGTTGTCGGTCAGTGCGCCCATCCACGGCGTCATCTTTTCCTCCTCGGTGCCGGGCAGGAAGCCGATGTCCTCGCCCACGCTCACCGTGGCGCGGGTCATGATGATCTCGCGGTAGCGCTGCTGGTCCATGGTCTGGGCCAGGCCCGCGGCCAGAGCCAGCAGCGTCTTGCCGGTGCCGGCGGTGCCCAGCAGGCTGACGAAATCGATCTCCGGGTCCATCAGCGCGTTCAGCGCGAAGTTCTGCTCGCGGTTGCGCGCGAGGATCCCCCACACCGCGTGCTGGCTGCTGCGGTAGTCGTCGGCCAGCGCCAGGGTGGCCTTGCCGTCGTCGCCCACCTTGGCCACGCGGAACTCCACTTCGTCCTCGCCCGGCAGGTACAGGAACTGGTTCGGGAACCACTCCTCGTCTTCGCCGCGTACCACTTCATAGCTGGTGCGACCGGCCTTGTCGCTCCACGAGCGCAGGTCCTTCTCATGACGGTCCCAGAAGTCTGGCAACAGTTCGGTGGCGCCGGTATACAGCAGGCTGAAATCGTCCAGCGCCTTGTCGTTCTCGTAGTCGGCCGACGTAAGCCCGCTGATCGACGCCTTAATCCGCAGGTTGATGTCCTTGGACACCAGGATCACCGGCGTGTCCGGGTTGACTTCCTTCAGCTCCAGCACCGCGGCCAGGATCTTGTTGTCCGGCGCTACGGTGCCGAAGGTGCGGCCCGGCTCGATCGGGCGGGTCTGGAAGTACAGCCGCCCGATCTCATTGCGGTTCTTGAGCTGCAGGCCCTGCGGATGGCTGAGCGGGATGCCCTTCTCGATATGCTCGGCGCCGGCGCCCTCGATCAGCTCGTTCAGGAAACGGCTCACCTGGCGCGCGTTGCGGCTGACCTCGGTCATGCCTTTCTTGGCGTTGTCCAGCTCCTCGATCACCTGCATCGGCAGGAAGACGTCGTGCTCCTCGAACTTGAACAGCGCGGTCGGGTCGTGCATCAGCACGTTGGTGTCCAGCACATAGATGCGCTTGCTACGGGTCATTCAGTCAACCTCGTTGGGATGGGACATGCAGGGGACACGATGGAACACGCTGCGCGCCATGAAGGGAGCACGCAGTGACGAGCCGCCACGACCGCCCGGGGCGGATGGCGAAAAAACGGGAAGGGAGACGATCGGTCACTACGCTTGTGCGGCCTGCAGCGCCTGCAGCACGGCCTGCGCATGGCCCGGTACTTTCACTCCGCGCCATTCCTGGGCGATGCGCCCGTCGGGGGAGATCAGGAAGGTGCTGCGCTCGATGCCCAGCACCTCGCGGCCGTACATGTTCTTTCCCTTGATCACACCAAAGGCCTGGCACAGGGCTTCGTCGCTGTCGCTGACCAGGGGAAACTGGAATCCCTGTTTGGCGCAGAAGTTGTCGTGGGAGCGCACCGAATCGCGCGATACGCCCATGACGCTCGCGTCGAGCGTCTTGAATTCGGCCAGCAGCGCATTGAAATCGAGGCCTTCGGTGGTGCAGCCCGGGGTGCTGTCCTTCGGGAAGAAGTACAGCACCAGCCAGTGGCCGGCGTGGTCGGCGAGGGTGGCGGTGGCGCCACCGGAAAGGGCCAGCGGGAGCTTCAGCGTGGCCTTGGGCAAAGCGGCCTTGGCTTGGGCTCCTCCCTTGCGAAGCAGGGGAGGATTGAGGAGGGGTGCCCTGGCTTTGGTCGTGCCGGTTGTGGTCATCGATTCAGAACTTCATCGGGTCCATGATCGCGTCCAGGTTCAAGTGGTCGCAGAATTCGAGGAAATCATCGCGCAGCGCGGCGATGTGCATGTTGGCCGGGATGCCGATGGTGACCTGGGCCGAGAACATCTCCGCACCGGTCTGCATGGCGCGGTAGCGGGTGCTCTGCAGGCTTTCGATGGTGATGCCCTGGCGGTCGAAGAAGTCGGCCAGCTGGAACAGGATGCCCGGCTTGTCGGCGGCCACCACTTCCACGATGTACGGCAGCAGGTTCGACTGCAGCGCCTTGGGACCGGTGCGGTACCAGACCAGCTTCATCGACTCCTCGCGCTCCAGCCGGGTCAGCATCGCCTCCAGCTTGGCCACCGCATCCCAGGATCCGGTCGCCAGCGCAGTGACCGAGACATCGCGGCCCACGGTCGAAAGCCGGGCGTCCGCCAGGTTGCAGCCGCTGTCGGCGATGCGCCGGGTCACCGACAGCAGGGGCGACTCGGGGTGCGTCGTGTAGGCGTTGATCAGCAGGTGGTTCTCGTTCGGCGACGGCCGAGCGGTTGGATCGGTCTGGGGAGCTTCCGGCATCAGTGGGGTCTGTAATTCGCTGTGGAGGGGGTTGCGCCATGATTGCCGGCGTCTAGGGCAAGGGAGAGTGAGGCTGGGCCTGCCGGTTCGCAGTCACATGACACTGATACACGCCTGATTGACGTTGCAACCCGTTCCATAGTGTCTGAAAACCCTCATCCTGAATGGGGACACCGCAAGTGGCCCCGTGCGGAACCCAGCATACTTGCCCGTGGTTTCGTGCCGCAAGTAACATCGCCACCTGCGCGGAATCGCGCCCATTCCCTATCGACAGGCAGCCACTTGGCCATTTCCGGCAGCATCACCGCCCTTGCCACGCCGTTCGCAGACGATGGCGCCCTCGACCTGGACGCGTGGCGGCGGCTGCTGGTCCAGCAGATCGAAGGCGGCACCCAGGGTGTCGTGGTCGCAGGATCCACCGGCGAAGCGGCCGCGCTTTCGGACGAGGAATTCGACCGCCTGCTGGCCACTGCGGTGGCAACCGTGGCCGGGCGCATCACGATCCTGGCCGGCACCGGGCAAATGAACACCATCAAGACCATCGCCCAGACCCGTCGCGCGGCCGCCGGTGGCGCCCAGCTGGCGCTGGTGGTGACGCCGCCCTACGTGCGCCCCACCCAGGCCGGACTGATCCAGCACTACAGGGCGGTGGCGGACGAAGGTGGCCTGCCGGTGGTGCTGTACAACGTGCCGGGGCGCACCGGCTGCGACCTGCTGCCGGAGACCGTGGCCCAACTGGTCGACCATCCCAACATCGTCGGCATCAAGGAAGCGGTGAACGATCCGCAGCGCATGGCCGCGCTGCTGGCGCTGCGCAGCGAGACCTTCGCCATCCTCAGCGGCGACGACCCGACGGCATGCCGTGCGCTGCTGGCCGGCGCCGACGGCCTGATTTCCGTGGGATCCAACGCCTTGCCGCGTGCGTTCCGCCGATTGTGCGACCTCGCGCGCCGCGGCAATTCGTCCGAAGCCGAGGCCTGGGATGAGCGCATGCAGGAGTTTTATTCGTTCCTCGGCCTGGAGCCCAACCCCATCCCGGTCAAGGCGCTGCTGCAGCGCTTGGGCTACGGTAGCGGCCTGCGTTTGCCGCTTTTGCCGCTGTCCCCTGCGAATGTGCCCCAGGCCGACCGCCTGGTCGCCGCGGCACGGGCGCTCGAAGAACAATGCAGCCGCGAACCGCTCGCGGCGTGATGCCCACCCTTTCTCCAGGAGATTTGCCCATGCGTGTTTCGTCCCCGTACCTGCGTCCGCTCGCCCTTTCGGTGCTTGCCGTGGCCGCCTTGGGCATGTCCGGCTGCAAGTGGTTCAACAAGGCCAACGCCAACTACGCGCAGACCGGCGAAAGCCGTCCGCTGGAAGTGCCGCCGGACCTGACCCTGCCCAACACCGCCGGCGCCATGCAGCTTCCGCCGCCGGCAGGCACCGCGCCGTCGACCGGCGCCGCCGTCGCTTCGTCCACCGGTTTCAACGTGGCGGCCCCGCGTGATGACGTGTTTGCGCGCGTCGGTGCGTCCCTGGGGCAGATATCGGGCGCGACCATCGTCAGCCGCGCGCAGCTGCTGGGCACCTACGACGTCAGCTACGAAGGCAGCAATTTCCTGATCCGCGTGGTCGCGGTGGAAGCGGGCACCTACGTCTCGGCGGTCGACCCGCGCGGCTTGCCGGCCACCGGCGAAGCCGCCGTCAAGCTGATGGCCGCGCTGAAGAGCCAACTGGGCGCCTGATCGGCAAGCGGGCGTTTTCAGCGCGCGGGGGCTCTCAACGGCCTCTAATCTGCACACCCGAGCATATTTCCCGGACAGGAAACCGGTAGCAAATGTGCTCGCCAGCGCCAGAGCCCATCGGTTCGCGCACGTGCAGCCCTGTTGAAACCTCTTGCTGCGAGCGTGCGCGCTTCTTCCGCGGTGCGTCGTCGCGCTTAGCTCACGCGGCCCGGAAAAACATGAAATTTCCCTCATCAAGCTGATTTTGCGGGCGAACAACCGTTTGCGTCGCTGCCGCTGGCCGTAGGATGCCGTCGGGGAAAAGGGATCTCATGCTAGACCTTCACTGCCACATGGGTCCTGGTATCGATGACGGTGTCGTCGACCCGGAAATGGCCCGCGTGGCCGTGGCCAAAGGCATTCGCGCGGCCATCGTGGCGCTGCAGGCCTGGCCGGATGAACGTGCCATCGATCTGAAGCTGGCCGAACGCGCCGACGCGCATTGGGCACCATAGTGCCGCGTTGCCGCAGGTGACACCTATAATGTCCGCCTGACGGACGGCACCTTGCCGACGCTATGCCGGAGCAGCACATTGAGCATCGAAGACGATCTCGCGCTGCGTGAGTCGCGCATTGCCGTCATCGGGCTGGGCTATGTGGGCCTGCCGCTGGCGGTTGAATTCGGCAAGCAGTACGACACGGTGGGTTTCGACATCCATGCCGGTCGCATCCAGGAGCTGCGCAGCGGTCACGACAGCACGCTGGAGGTGGAGCCAGAGCTGCTGGACTCCGCCACTCGCCTGGCCTTCACCGACCAGCTCGAAGGCATCCGCAACTGCAACGTCTTCATCGTCACCGTGCCCACCCCGATCGACGCCGCCAAACGCCCCGACCTGACCCCCCTGATCAAGGCCAGCGAAGCCATCGGCAGCATCCTCAAGCCCGGCGACGTGGTGATCTACGAATCCACCGTCTACCCCGGCTGCACCGAAGAAGTCTGCGTCCCCATCCTCGAAAAAGCCTCTGGCCTGAAATACAACACCCTTCCCCCGCCTGCGGGGGAAGGTGCCCGAAGGGCGGGTGAGGGCGCTCTTGATCGTGATCCGGCCCCCACCGAACACCGAACACAGAACACTGCCCCCCAGAACACCTTCACCTGCGGCTACTCCCCCGAACGCATCAACCCCGGCGACAAGCAGCACCGCGTCACCAACATCCTCAAGGTCACCTCCGGCTCCACCCCGGAAACCGCCACCTTCGTCGACAACCTCTACAAGAGCATCATCACCGCCGGCACCCACAAGGCCAGCTGCATCAAGGTGGCAGAAGCCGCCAAGGTCATCGAGAACACCCAGCGCGACCTCAACATCGCCCTGGTCAACGACCTCGCCATTCTGTTCAACAAGCTCGGCATCGACACCCTGGAAGTGCTGGAAGCCGCCGGCACCAAATGGAACTTCCTGCCGTTCCGCCCGGGCCTGGTCGGCGGCCACTGCATCAGCGTCGATCCCTACTACCTGACCCACAAGGCGCAGGAAGTCGGTCACCACCCTGATGTGATCCTGGCCGGCCGCCGCACCAACGACAGCATGGGCGGCTACATCGCCGGCGAAGTCATCCGCCTGATGGTGCGCAAAGGCCTCACCCCGGTAAAGGCGCGCGTCCTGATCCTGGGCCTGGCGTTCAAGGAAAACTGCCCGGACGTGCGCAATACGCGCGTGGTCGACATCCTCCACGCACTCAACGGCTACAGCGCCCAAGTGGACATCTGGGACCCGTGGGTCGACGCGGCCGAAGCCAAACACGAATACGGCCTTGACCTGATGAAGCCAGAGCAGGGCGCTTACGACGCGGTGATCGTCGCAGTCGGCCACAACGAGTTCCGGGACCTGGGGGCCGAAGGCATCCGCGCCTTCGGCAAGCCCGAGTCGATTCTGTACGACGTCAAGTACGTGCTGCCCCGCGAAGCGGTCGACGGCCGCCTCTGACGCCCGCCTGGCGATGCACCTGTAGGAGCGGGCTTGCCCGCGACCGCTGAACTGTAGGAGCGGGCCATGCCCGCGAATGCTTTCCACGAGACAATGAATATGAAAGTACTAGTCACCGGAACCGCCGGCTTCATCGGCTCTCACATCGCCATGAGGCTCCTGGAGCGCGGCGACAAAGTCATTGGCTTCGACAACCTGTCCGATTACTACGACGTAAACCTGAAGAAGGCGCGCCTGGCGCGCTTCATGGATCACCCGAACTACATCCACATCCAGGCCGACCTCGCCGACCGGGAGGCGGTGGAGCAGGTGTTCGCCACGCACAAGCCGCAGCGCGTGATCAACCTCGCAGCCCAAGCCGGCGTACGCTACGCCGCCACTAACCCGCACGTGTACGTCACCAGCAACGTCACCGGTTTCCTGCACATCCTCGAAGGGTGCCGACACCACGGCGTCGAACACCTAGTGTTCGCCTCCACCAGCTCAGTCTACGGCGCCAATCTGAAGATGCCGTTCTCCGAGCACCTGCCCACCGAACACCCCCTGACCCTGTACGCCGCCACCAAGAAAGCCAACGAGCAGATGGCGCACAGCTATGCGCATCTGTACGGCATCCCCAGCACCGGGCTACGCTTCTTTACCGTGTACGGCCCTTGGGGCCGCCCCGACATGGCGCTGTTCCTGTTCACCAAGGCGATCCTGGCCGGCGAACCCATCAAGGTGTTCAACTACGGCAAGCACAAGCGCAGCTTCACTTACGTCGACGACATCGTCGAAGGCGTGATCCGCACGCTGAACAGGGTGCCGGACAAGAATCCGGACTGGGACGGCATGGCGACCGATCCGGCCAGCAGCGGCGTGGCTCCGTACCGCCTTTACAACATCGGCAACGAACAGCCGGTGCAGCTGCTGCGCTACATCGAGGTGCTAGAGGATTGCCTGGGCAAGAAGGCGAAGATGGAGATGCTGCCGCTGCAGGCGGGCGATGTGCCGGATACGGAGGCAGATGTATCGGAGTTGATTGCTGCAGTCGGCTATCGGCCGCATATATCCGTGGAAGAAGGTGTGGCGAACTTTGTGCGCTGGTACGAGGCGTACTACGGATGACATGCGCACACCCTCGCAGCTCAAGGCTGCCTTGTTCACGGGCAATGCCGGCAGTGCGCTCTTGGGCTTCGCCATTGCCTGGATCGCTTTCCGCCTGCCCGGGAAAGAAATTCACCTACTGCTATACGATGCCTGGCCATTCGTCGGTCGACCTGGACACTGTCGCAACGCGTGAGGCCATCGCACCTCAGGTCACCGGTAACGTGTGTGGCAACAAGGGCATGCAGGTGATGTTCAAGGCCGGCGTCACGGTCCACTACGTCTATCGGGGCAACGACGGCGTCGCGTTGGTCCGCCCTGCCATCTCGCCGGCTGATTGCGGCGTCATGCCTGACCCGTGGTTCAAGTCTGAAGCGCTCCTGGCGCCGGCTTGACTCCCCTGTGCCTTTGGCCCGCAGAGACTATTGATGCCGATGCCGATGCCGATGCCGATGCCGCCCAAGCTGTGGCCGTGACGAAGACGCGACCAATCGTCAACCTCCATTGAACTTGTAGGAGCGGGCCCTGCCCGCGAGCGCTTCGCGCGCGGCGACTGCCCGCCAGGAGCCGCCCCCAACCGCCCTTCGGGCACCTTCCCCCGCAGGCGGGGGAAGGGTTCCTGGTTCGATTTTTATCGGCGGGGCGCATAGAGTTGCGTGGCGAGCGGTGTGGCCCGCCATCTTCTGGCGGGAAGTCACAGGTCGCATAAAGGCGAGCGCAGCATGAGCGGGAACAGGACCAGGCCCGGCGACCCCAGCGTGCAGGCGTTCCTGGATGCCGTGGACGGCGATGAGCGCCGCGCGGATTGCCAGGCGCTTGTGGCGCTGATGGGCCGGATCACCTGGAGGCCGGCGGTCATGTGGGGCGCCAGCATTATCGGGTTCGACACCTATCACTACCGGTACGAGAGCGGCCGCGAGGGCGATTGGCTGGTGACGGGCTTCTCTCCGCGCAAGGGCGATACCAGCGTCTATCTCACCGCCGCCAGCGCGGACCAGGCCGATCTTCTTGCCCGTCTGGGCCGACACAAGATGGGCAAGGGCTGCCTGTACATCCGCAGGCTGGCTGAGATCGACATGGACGTGCTCGAGCAGCTGGTCGCGGCATCGGTGGCGGAGGTCAAGCGCCGTTATGGGTAGACCGAGCACCGCGTTCGACGATTCCCCCATGCGCGAGCTGCTTCGCGCTTCGGTTTGACGAGGAGACGGCTTATCGACGCTCTCATGCGAGCACTGGAAACCAGGATCCCGCCGCCGGTGGTGATGCTGCTGCTGGGGGTGTTCGCCTGGGCGGCATCTTCGCAGCTGCCCGCGCTTTCGTTCCACCTGCCTTTCAGCAGTTTGCTGGCCGTGGCGCTGGTCGCGGCGGGGGTGGCGCTCAACCTGCTGCCCAAGCTGGCCTTTGGTCGTGCGCGCACCACCATCAATCCGTTGAAGCCGCAGACCACCACCCACCTGGTCACCTCGGGCATCTTTCGCTACACGCGCAACCCGATGTACCTGGGTCAAAGCGTGATCGTGCTTGCGTGGGCGGTGTACCTGCACAACGTGGTGGCATTGCTGGCGGTCCCGGCGTTCATGCTCTACATCACGCGGTTCCAGATATTGCCGGAGGAGCGGCATCTGGGCGCGCTGTTCGGCGACGGGTTCGAGGCGTTTTGCAGGCGGACGCGGCGGTGGGTTTGATGGCGCGTGGCCGGTCAAGGTGCCGCGGTGATGACCTGGCGGTAGGGCTCGCGCCCATGGGGTGCTCCTACGGCAGTCCGTAGGTTGGTTTCAACGTGAAGAGCTCGCGGGCAGGGCCCGCTCCTGCAGCGTCTATGGAGGTTGGCTCTGGCGTGTGGAGCGCTCGCGGGCAGGGCCCGCTCCTACATTGCTCCGTCGTCCGTATGCGTGACGAAGAACCCTTCCCCCGCTTGCGGGGGAAGGTGCCCGAAGAGCCTGCCCCCGAATCCTCTAGGGAACCTCTGAACAAGTCCACATTTCGACTTAACATTGACCGCAAGTCACTGATTCCAAAGGCTGACAGTTTGTAGCATTCAACTTGTTCAGACCTTCCCTAGTCGGGGGGCGGTTGAGGGCAGCTCCTGGCGGACGATCAACGCGTGCAACAGCTCGCGGGCAGGGCCCGCTCCTACAGGGGGGCACGTGTTTCTTCATGGGCTTTCGGCGCATCGGGAGGACTTCCCCATGACGGCGGGGATGCGGGACGCTAACCTTGTCGCCAAATCGAGGACTTCCCATGATTCCAGTCATTCTTTCCGGCGGCTCGGGCACGCGGCTCTGGCCGCTGTCGCGCGAAGCCTATCCGAAGCAGTTCCTGCCGCTCAACGGCAGCGACACCATGCTGCAGGCGACGTGGCTGCGGGTTGCGCCGCTGGCGTCGTCCGGGCCGATCATGGTGGCCAACGAGGCGCACCGCTTTATGGTCGCCGAGCAGCTGCGCCAGGCCGAGTGCGTGCCGCGCGCGATCGTGCTGGAGCCGCTGGGCCGCAACACCGCCCCGGCCATTGCCATCGCCGCGCTGGAAGCCACCGCCGACGGTGGCGATCCGCTGCTGCTGGTGCTGCCTTCGGACCATGTGATCAGCAATGTCGAAGCGTTCCACGCCGCCGTGCGCAAGGCCGAGGCATCTGCGCTGCAGGGCCGGCTGGTCACCTTCGGCATCGTGCCCACGGGTCCTGAGACCGGCTACGGCTACATCCGCGCCGAGGGCGGACGCCTGGTCGCCGAGGGCGGCGTGCAGGCGGTGGCCCAGTTCGTGGAGAAACCCGACGCGGCCACCGCGCAGGGCTACGTGGACAGCGGCGAGTACGTGTGGAACAGCGGCATGTTCCTGTTCCGCGCCTCGGTGTATCTGGACGAGCTGGCGCGCCAGCAGCCGGCGATGCTCGAGGCCTGCCGCGCCGCGCTGTCGGCAGCGCGCCGCGACGAGGACTTCATCCGCTTGGATGAGAAATCCTTTGCCGCGTGTCCGGCCAATTCGATCGACTACGCGGTGATGGAGCACACCGAACACGCCGCGGTGCTGCCCATCGATGTCGGCTGGAACGACGTGGGCAGCTGGACCGCGCTGTGGGAGATCGCCGAGCAGGATGGCGACGGCAACGCGCACCACGGCGACGTCATCGCGCGGCACTGCCGCAACACGCTGGCCTGGGGCGACGGCCGCCTGGTCGCGCTGCTGGGCCTGGAGGACGTGGTGGTGGTGGACACGGCCGACGCGTTGCTGGTGGCGCACAGGGACCACGTGCAGGACGTCAAGGAGATCGTGGCCGAGCTGAAGAAGGCGGGGCGCCCCGAGCCCACCTGGCACCGCAAGGTCTACCGCCCGTGGGGCAGCTACGACTCCATCGACATGGGCGAGCGCTTCCAGGTCAAGCGCATCACGGTCAAGCCCGGCGCGCAGCTGAGCCTGCAGATGCACCACCACCGCGCCGAACACTGGATCGTGGTCAGCGGCACGGGGCGCATCACCCGCGGCGAGGAGACCATCATCCTGTCGGAGAACCAGAGCACCTACATTCCGCTGGGCGTGAAGCACCGCCTGGAGAACCCGGGGCGCCTGCCGCTGGAGCTGATCGAAGTGCAGTCTGGCAGCTACCTGGGTGAGGACGACATCGTGCGTTTCGAGGATGTGTACGGCAGGAGCTGAGTTTGCTGGCCTGTTCACCTTGATCGGCCAGATTCCAGCGAAGGCGTCACCCCTACGAATGGGCAATGGAGCCCCTGTAGGAGCGGGCCATGCCCGCGAGCGCTCCACACGTACGCATAGGCCGGCTATGGTTTCGTAGGAGCGGGCCCTGCCCGCGAGCTCCGCGGCCGTGGAGACCGACGCCAAGAGCTCCCTCCAACCGCCCTTCGAGCACCTTCCCCCGCAAGCGGGAGAAGGGTTCTTCGTCAGTCTTTACGGTGACGGAGAGACGTAGGAGAGCCCGATGGGCGCGAGCTCTAGCCTTTCGGAGCTTGCCCGCCAAGAGCTCCCCCCAACCGCCCTTCGGGCACCTTCCCCCGCAAGCGGGAGAAG
>JBDNHW010000163.1:0-4226 GCA_041688625.1 Pseudoxanthomonas sp. | reverse complement strand
CGAACATCCGCAAGCCGCGGCGGGCGATCTTGAGGCTCACGTCCTGCGGCGTGGTGACTATGATCGCGCCCGACAACGGCACGCTTTGGGCCAGGGTCAGCTGGGTGTCGCCGGTCCCGGGCGGGAGGTCGATGATCAAGTAGTCCAGCGTTCCCCACTGCACCGCGCCGACGAACATTTTCAGGTACTTGCCCACCATCGGCCCACGCAGGATCGCCGGCTTGTCGTCGCCGGTGAACATGCCCATCGATATCGTCTTCAGGCCATGGCGCTGCGCGGGGACCATCTTCTGGTCTGCCGTCGCCGCCGGCGGCTCACCGGTGGGAAGTCCCAGCATCCCGGGGATGCTCGGCCCCAGGACGTCCGCGTCCATGAGCCCGATCCGGTACCCGAGCTGTTGCAACGCGAAGGCGAGATTGACGCTGACGGTGGACTTGCCCACGCCGCCCTTGCCGCTGCCCACGGCGATGATGTGGCGGATTCCCGGGAGCTTTTCAGGCCCGGCGAAAGGTGGGGATGACGCGCCTGGCGCGGGCGCATGGTCGTGGTGCGTAGCGGTGGTCTGCATGTCTGGAGTTCCTGTTCTTCTGGCCCCGCGGCGGCACGTTCCTGCGGCGCTACTTCGAGGTCATGCGGACGTCGTAGCGCGCGACGGTTGCACTCGCGGAGACCAGGGACGACGACGCGAGTGTCGAACGTCGCTTTCCAGCATTATCCGGCACACCCTTCCAGACTGACGCTGAGGAGCTTCTGCGCCTCGACGGCGAATTCCATCGGCAACTCCCTGACACCTCGCGGCAGAAACCGTTGACGATCATCGACGCCGCGTCCTCAACAGGGATGCCACGCTGCCGGCAATAGAACAGCTGGTCCTCGCCAATCGTCGAGGTGGTCGCCTCGTGCTCGACTTGTGCCGTTGGATTCATCACTTCGATATACGGGAACGTGTGCGCGCCACACTGGCTGCCAAGCAGCAGGGAGTCGCATTGCGTATGGTTCCGCGCGCCGGTCGCCGTCTTGAGGATATTCACCTGGCTCCTAGTCGATGGGGTCGTAGTGGGCGTTCTGCCAGCTCGGCTCGGTTAGCGTGAGCCAGTGGTGATAGGCCTTAAGCCGCCAGTCGAGCAGCCACTGGGGCTCGTTCTTTTTCGACGAGATGAGACGGATGAGATCCTCGTTCAGCCCGCGCGGCGACATGTCCGTTTCGAGGTCGGTGACGAACCCATACTTGTACTCGCGGCAGGTGAGCTCCTGGATCCCTTTCTGGACGGCGCTCATTGCACCGTCTCCTGGTTAGTGCAGCCGGCGGCCTTGGACACGACCGAACGCAGCGTGCGAAGCATCGCCTTGCCATCGGAGGATGGGACTTCGTAGCGCGGCACGGACGAATCCACGGAAAGCGACCAGGCATCGATACCGCCAGTCATCGATCGGACGTTGCTGAAGCCGTGGCCGGTGAAGTACGACGCGGCGTCGACGCTTCGCTGCCCGAAGTGGCAGTAGAAGATGATGAGGGTGTCCTTGGGCCAGCGCATCATCTCCTGCGCCAGGTCCTGGGTATTGAGCGTCGCGCCCTGGATTCGAGCCAACGCCCACTCTTGCTCGGTGCGCACATCAATCAGACGGGGCGGGGTCTTGCCTTGCACCATCGCCGCGACGTCAGCGGGGCTGATCTGGAGTTGCCGGTCGGTCTGCTCGGCCTGCTCGATGAAGGCGATGACCTCGTCGAGATCATCGATCTTGTGGCTGCTGGCCACCTGCTCGAGGAGGTCCCCGGGCTCATATCCGCAGCTGTTGCATCCTCCGATGTGGTAACTACGAAACAGCGCCCGCTGCGCGCTCGGATAGGCATCAAGAACTTCTTGCATCGTGCTGCGCTTGGTAATCCTCGCGGTAGCTTGCATCGCTCTTTCCTCGTGCTGGCAGTTCCCCTGCCGCACGATAGCATAGTTAGTAAAGCATATGCTTTCATAAGTTTTGACAAGATCCAGGGAACCGCCAAGAGGGTGTTTGGCCTGGTTGGGGACTGACTCGGAGGCATGCGCCGCTTGGTCGGCACGGACCTGGGTTTGGAACACGAACCGGCGCTCTGGCCATGGGGCGTGGCCGACGAGGTCAAACGTCTGAACAGGCGCCATCGGCTGCTGATGATCGTCGCACTGGCCACTGCTTTCATGACGGGGAAGCGATTACCCGTTTTGCAGGCGTAATCCACTGCTCTGGTGCCGGGGCTGCCAGGCGCAGGCCCTCCCCTGCCCTCCTGCGTAGCGCGTAGCGCGTAGCGCGACCGGATTCGCTCACCCAGCAGGATCGCTCGGGTGCTGCCCGGCGGCCGCTCCCGGCCATCCATGGCCTCCGCAGCACTTGGGCTCCTGCCCGGCGGACTACGGGGTTGCTTTCGATGCCGGTTCGTCGGGCCGTTCGGTGATGCGATAGGCGCAGCACCTGTCTCCCGAGAGGATGTGCTCCACCCGGTCTACGCTGACGTCGTCACCCAGCAGGGCGCGAAAGAGCGACAGCTCGCTGGCGCATAGCTGCGGACAGATGCGCGCGGCATTGGCGATGGAGCAGTGGTTCTCGACGAGCTCGATCGCCCCGTTGCGCCCTCGTCTCCACTCGGCCATATAGCCTTCCTCGCACCGCATCTTGGCAAGGGTGGCCACACGCTCCTCGATGGGCGCACCCGGAACGGGCATCCGCGCGCCGTAACTGTCGGCCTGCTGCCGTGTCCGCTCCTGGGCCAGCCGCTCGAGGCCTTGTTCGCCGAAGGCGCCCTGGATGGCCTGCAGCATGCCGACGGCGAGCTCGGCGTGGCCGTCGGAAAACCGCTCATTCGCCTTGGGCGTCAGCTGCCACACCCGGGCGGGGCGGCCCACGTCGCGGCGCTGAATCGTGAAGTCGACGAGCTTCTCTGACTCCAGCACGGCCAGATGCTGGCGAACCGCCATCGTGGTGACGCCCAGCTCGCTGCTCATCCGTGCTGCAGTCTGCGGGCCCTTCGTCTTCAGCAGCAAGAGGACCCGTTCCCGGCCGGAACCGCGAGGGTCGGAGCCGAGAGGGTTGGAGGTCATGCCCATAGCGTAAACAGCTACCTCATGCTTTCACAAGTTTGAAAATTTCATGCTTTACAAATAAAGTCAAGGTCTTGCTTTGGTGTGCTTGCCCTGAGGCAGATTGAACAACTCGGCCACGTGGCCGGTGGCAGCTTGGCGCACCCCACCGATGCCACTTCGGCCAGCCATGCGGTGGCGGTGTCCATGGCCGAGGGACCGGCGGCACGGCTGCGACTGGTGGATGCGTTGGCAAACGAGCCTGCGTTGGGTCAGCACTATCTGTTGCCAACGGTGCGCGGCGATCTGCTGGTCAATCTGGGCCGGCACGCCGAAACGCAAGCAGAGTTGGTCCGAGCCGCATCGCTCACCCGCAACGATCGCGAACGCGAACTGCTGCTGGTACGTGCCCGTGTAGCGGCTGCCGCTGCAATCAGTTGAACTCTGCGTGCCGTGTCGATTGTTCGGCACGTCGCGGGCTTCAACAATAAAAAACGGACGTTGGTGACGGGCAGGCGTGGTGGCCGCAACTGCACCGTTCCGATCTTTCTTCCTCCGGGAGAAGGCGGCGCGCAGCGCCGGATGAGGGCATGGGTTACCCGTGTGGGTGACCGGTTTTCGCCAGCGGCTGCCGTAAATACGTTGCTGTCGTAGACCGGCCCTCTGTATTTCTGGCTCGCCCCTCATCCGCCCTTTGGGCACCTTCTCCCCGATGGGGCCGGGAAGACGGGCGACCGCCCGCGGCGCGCGGTAGAACCGTCTTTTGCTAGTCCGGTACTGTCAGGTCGCGAGCTGCCATGCGAGCGTTTGGCCAGCCCGGAACGGCACGATCGTCTCGCCTCCCAGCTGCATGGATTCTGGAACGGTCCACGCCTGTCGTTCCAGCAAGAGGATGTCGGTATTGCGCGGCAGGCGGTAGAAGTCGGGGCCGTGGAAACTTGCGAAGGCCTCCAGCCGGTCCAGCGCGCCGGCCTGTTCGAACGCCTCGGCGTACAGCTCGATCGCAGCGTGCGCGGTGTAGATGCCGGCGCAGCCGCAAGCGGATTCCTTCGCATGCCGCAGGTGCGGTGCGCTGTCGGTGCCGAGAAAGAACTTAGGATCGCCGCTGGTGGCCGCCGCCAGCAGCGCCTGGCGGTGCTCTTCGCGCTTGAGCACCGGCAGGCAGTAGTGGTGCGG
>JBDNHW010000162.1:0-4393 GCA_041688625.1 Pseudoxanthomonas sp. | reverse complement strand
GCTGGGCGCGGGCTTCCACGACCGCACCCGCAGCGGCGAACTGGTGTCGCGACTTTCCGCCGACAGCGAGCTGCTGCGCAACGTGGTGGCCACCAGCATGTCGGTCGCGCTGCGCAGCACAGTCACCGTGGTCGGCAGTCTGGCCATGATGTTCGTCACTAGCCCGAGGCTGGCGGCGTTCGCGCTGATCGGCATTCCGCTGGCCGTGCTGCCCATCGTGCTCGGCAGCCGACGCCTGGAAAAGGCTTCCCGCGCCAGCCAGGACCGCGTGGCAGATGCGAACACGCTGGCCAACGAGACTCTGGGCGCGGTGCGCACGGTGCAGGCGCATGCGCGCGAGCCGTATGAGCGCGCGCGCTTCGGCGCGGCGATCCAGGTCGCAGTCGAAACCGCACGCAAGCGCATCCGTGCGCAGGCCTGGGTGACCGCCGGCGCGATCACCCTGATCTTCGGCGCGATCGTGATGGTGCTGTGGTCGGGCGCGCACGACGTCATCGACGGCCAGATGAGCGCCGGCACGCTGGCGCAGTTCGTCCTCTATGCCTTGATCGGCGGCGGCTCGGTCGGCGCGCTGGCTGAGGTCTGGAACGAACTCCAGCGCGCGTCCGGCGGCATGGGCCGCATCGCCGAATTGCTGGAGGAAGCACCGGAAATCACCGCCCCGGCTTCGCCGAGCGCCCTGCCCCGGCCGCTGCGGGGCGAAATAAGTTTCGAGGACGTCGTCTTCCACTATCCGTCGCGCCCGGACCTGCCCGCGCTCGACGGTTTCGACCTCCAGGTGCACCCGGGCGAGACCGTCGCGCTGGTCGGCCCCAGCGGCGCCGGAAAGAGCACGGTGCTGGCGATGCTGCTGCGCTTCCACGACGCCGAGTCCGGGGCGATCCTCATCGACGGCATCGACCTGCGCCAGCTGGATCCGGCCGAGCTGCGCGAGCAGATCGCGCTGGTTCCGCAGCAGCCGTCGATCTTCGCCGCCAGCGCAGCCGACAACATCCGCTACGGCAAACTCGACGCCACCGATGCGGAACTCCGCGACGCGGCGCAGGCGGCCGAAGCGAGCGAGTTCATCGCCGAGCTCCCGGGTGGCTTCGACAGCGAACTGGGCGAACGCGGGGCGCGCCTGTCCGGTGGCCAGCAGCAGCGCATCGCCATTGCGCGGGCGCTGCTCAAGGATGCGCCGATCCTGCTGCTGGACGAAGCGACGTCCGCCCTTGATGCGCAAAGCGAACGCGCCGTGCAGAGCGCGCTCGAGCGACTGATGCAGGGCCGCACCACCCTGGTGATCGCGCATCGACTGGCCACCGTGCTCAAGGCGGACCGCATTGTGGTCATGGACCGCGGCCGCATCGTTGCCCAGGGCACGCACGGCGAACTGATCGCGCAGAACGGCCTCTATGCCGAGCTGGCGAGGCTGCAGTTCATCGATTGAGGTTCCAGGGAGACACCAGGGAAGAGCTCGCGGCGGGACGCCGCTCCCACCAGGTGGATGTGTGCTGTAGGAGCGGCGTCCCGCCGCGAGCCCTTGCTCACTTCAACGGATTTTTGCTGTTTCTTGTAGGAGCGGCGTCCCGCCGCGAGCTCCTGCTCAGCAGCCGGTCAGACAGGCCAGCGACACCAGTAATGGGGATGCTGGTGGAAATCATCCACCAGTCCAGCGCGCACCGGATTGTGCAGGCAATACTCGACGCTCGCCTTGAGTGCCAGTTCATCGCGAATACCGCAATCGTGATAGCCCGCCTGCCACAGAGGCGCCGACAGGCGTAGCGACTTCTTGATCGCATGCGCGGTATGGCTCTTGAAGCTGTGCATGACTTGCGACAGGGAATGTTCTCGCAACTCCACCACCAGGTGGACGTGGTCGGGCATCACCATGATCGCGATCAGTGTCAGTCGCGCTTTGCGATCCAGCCAGTGCGCCGAATCGAGTACGAGTCCTGCCGCCCGTCCATGCAGGAAAACCGGACGGCGCAGGTGACAACACGTGGTCAGCAGGTAATGGTGGCCTCTTTCACTGCTGCGGTTGGCGCGCAGGCGACAGGATGCGGACGACATCTGCTAATCCCCGGACTCACGCCGGGACGGCGCTCCAACGATGCTGATCCGGCGGGTGTCATGCGCACATCAGCGAGGACCGGATCAGATGGTAGGAGGTTTCTGGTTTCCCCCTTGGGTGAAAGCACAAGCTCGCGGCGGGACGCCGCTCCCACCATGGAGGTGTGATGCTTGTGGGAGCGGCCTCCGGCCGCGAGCCCTTGGAGCCTTGGCTAATGTGGGAGCGGCCTCTGGCCGCGAGGCGGGCTTGAGGTGAGAGCTCGCGGCGGGACGCCGCTGCTGCATACCGATTCCACGGGCTGCTTCAACAGGCCGCCCCCACACACCGCTCCCTCAAACCAGCGCCGTCGTCAGGACTGCGTCTGCAGCAGCGGCGCGGAGGCTTTGGCCGGCCGGCTCGGGAACGCGTGACGCAGGATCCGCCAGATCACCTGGCCGAACTGCCTGGGCAGTGAGCCGGTGTTGTAGTGCTGGCCGTAGCGTGCGCAGATGTCCTTCACCTCGACCGCCATGGACGCGTAGCGGTTGGCCGGGATATCCGGATAGAAGTGGTGTTCGATCTGGTGGCTGAGGTTGCCCGACAGCACGTTGAGCAGCCTGCCGCCGGCCAGGTTCGACGACCCGCGCAGCTGGCGCACGTACCAGCGACCGCGCGATTCGTTGCGGATCGAGTCCTTGGAGAAGGTCTCCGCATCGGCGGTGAAGTGGCCGCAGAAGATGATCATGTAGGTCCACAGGTTGCGCAGCAGGTTGGCCACGATGTTGCCGGTCAGCACGGCCAGGAAGAACGGACCTGCCAGCAGCGGGAACACCACGTAGTCCTTGACGATCTGGCGCAGCATCTTGCGCCCGGCCGGGCGGAACAGCTCGCGCATCTGCGCCTTGGTGGTCTTGCCGGCGAACCAGCGGCCAAGCTTGAGGTTCTGCGCCGCCACGCCCCACTCGAACAGGATGGCGAACACCACCGCGATCAGCGGCTGGGCCAGGTGGAACGGCTTCCAGCGCTGCTCGGGGAAGATGCGCAGCAGGCCGTAGCCGATGTCATCGTCCAGGCCGCGCACGTTGGTATAGGTGTGGTGGCGGAAATTGTGCGTATGGCGCCAGTTCTCGCTGGTCCCGGCGATGTCCCATTCGTAGGTCCTGCCGTTGAGGTGCGGGTCGTTCATCCAGTCGTACTGGCCGTGGATGACGTTGTGGCCCAGCTCCATGTTCTCCAGGATCTTGGACAGCGCCAGCAACAGCACGCCGGCGATCCACGCGGGCACCAGGATGGCCGGAATGAAGGCGCCGGCGAACAGCAGCCCGCGGCCCGCGATTTCGGTGTAGCGCACCCACTTGACGATGCCGCGGATGTACTTCGCGTCGCTGTCGCCAAGCTTGGCTGCGGTGCGCGCGCGCACGGCGTCAAGCTCGCTTGCGAACGAGTCCAGCTCGGCTGCGGTGAGTGCGCGGCTGCGGGTCTGTCGAGTCATGTCGGAAGTCTTCATCAGAGGTCGAGTACCAGGTCGGTTGCAGCGCTGCTCACACAGAGCTTGAGTGCGGAGACGGGTTCGTCGGTGATGTCACCGGTGTGCAGGTGGCGTGTGGTGCCGGAGCGCTTGCCGCACGAACAGGTGTTGCAGATACCCATGCGGCAGCCCGAGGCCGGGCGCAGGCCCTCGGCTTCCAGCACCGTCAGCAGGGACTGTCCGCGCGGTACGGTCAGCGTGCGGCCGCTGCTGGCCAGCGTGACCTGCACGCTGCCCGTGTCCATGACCACCCGCGGTGGCGGAGTAAACGCTTCGGACATGAAGGATTCCACCTTCGATGCGAGCAGTCCACGGGCCGTTTCGACAAAACCACCCGGGCCGCAGGCGAACACCTGCTGCGAAGCGATGCCGTCGACCAGCGCATCGAGCGCCACCTGGTCGATGCGTCCCGCGACTTCGTCCGCTGCATGCAGCGACTGGCGGGTCAGCATGAAACGCACGTCGAAATTCGCGTACGCCTTTGCCATCGCGCGCAATTCTTCGGCGAAGCACAGCTCTTCGCGCGTGCGGGCCCAGTACAGCAGGGTCAGCGGGACGGGCATGCCTTGCGCAGCGAGTTGACGCGCCATGGCCACCAGCGGGGTGATGCCGCTGCCGGCCGCCAGAAACAGCCAGCTGCCGGCAACGCTCGCCGGCAGGGTCATGTCGCCAAACGCCTGCCCGAGGTCCAGCACGTCGCCGGCGCGGGCGCGGGCGCAGAGATGCCGGCTCAGGCGCCCGCCTTCTATGGTCTTGACCGTGATCTCGATGCGGCCGTCGGAGCGGGGCGCGTTGCTGACGCTGTAGCTGCGGGTGTAGCGCATGCCGTCGAT
>JBDNHW010000038.1:0-2451 GCA_041688625.1 Pseudoxanthomonas sp. | reverse complement strand
GGATGGTGGTGCCGGTCGGGCCGTCATGGGCGATGCAGCAACTCAAGCTCATCGAAAAGCAGGACGACGGCAGCATCCGTACGACGAATGTGGCGCCGGTGCGCTTCGTGCCGTTCACCCGCAAGCCCGTGGCATCGCCCGCCGACTGATCTAGCGAAGTATCCGTAGGCACTCCTCGATCAGGAGCCGCCTTCCACATAGTCGACCTGCGGCGGCATCCCCACGCGCCAGGAGGTCACCAGACCCGTCGCATCCGTCTCGAACACCAGCCTGGTGGGCGTCGTGCCGCTTGCCGAACGCGAAAGATAGCGGCCGCCTCCGACGTACTTGTGCGGCTGCGCCTCCAGCGACCCGTACAACGCCGCCAGCGCCTGTTCGTTCATGCCGACCTTGCCGCCGCCAGGCGCGGTCTCCTTCGGCGTGCCGACGTCGTACCGCACGAAGCGCTCGCCTTCGACCATGAAGCCCAACTTGCTGCTGTTGGCAGCCCACTTCGGAGTCAGGTAGTGGCAGCCCTGGGGTTCGGTTGCACTGCCATCGAGTCCGCCGCCCCAGGCCTGCTTCATTTCAGCGGCGCTGCTGCCCAGGCTCATCTCGCCGTAGCCAAGGAGTGTGGCGGGTCCGACGTCATCGGCCATCGTCGAGTGTGGGGCATCGGCGCCCGGCGACGATGCCGGCGCGGGTGAGGCCGCAGGCTCGCTCACGGCCGCTACCGATGCGGCGGCCCGCTCGCCTGGCGCCTCCGCCTGGCATGCCCCGAGGGCCAAAGACGTCAACACGGCGAGGGAAGTGGATGCTTTCAGGGTCCGGCTCCTGGCAAGGGACCACAGCGTAGCGGGGTGCCCACCCGTGAGGCGGGCACGACGCTAGTGATCGTGCGTGAAATTCTTCGCCAGGCCACTCCAGCAGTCCGTGTAGCCGCGCTGGCGATGCGCTGCTTCCACGGCCTGGCTGGTGGGGCGGATCACCCCGCGCGTCTCGAACATGAAAGCCATCGTGTCGGTGATGACGTCCGGCCTGGACAGGTCCGCCTGCGACGCCTTGGCGAAGGTGGCCGCGTCCGGGCCGTGGCCGCTCATGCAGTTGTGCAACGACGCGGCGCCGGGCACGAAGCCCTCGGCCTTCGCATCGTAGGCGCCGTGCACCAGTCCCATGAATTCACTGGCGACGTTGCGGTGGAACCACGGTGGCCGGAACGTGTCCTGCGCCACCAGCCAGCGCGGCGGGAAGATCGCGAAGTCCAGGTTGGCGGTGCCGGGCGTGTCGCTGGGCGCGGTGAGCACGGTGAAGATCGACGGGTCCGGATGGTCGAAGCTGATCGAGCCGATCGCGTTGAACCGTCGCAGGTCGTAACGGTACGGGGCGTAGTTGCCGTGCCAGCCCACCACGTCCAGCGGCGAGTGGTCGATCGTCGTGCGCCACAGGTGGCCCTGGAACTTGGCGATCAGCTCGAAGTCGCCTTCGAGGTCCTCGTAGGCGGCGTGCGGCGTCTCGAAATCACGCGGGTTGGCAAGACCATTGGCGCCAATGGGGCCCAGGTCGGGCAGGCGCAGCAGCGCGCCGAAGTTCTCGCACACGTAGCCGCGCGACGGCCCATCGGGCAGTTCCACGCTGAAGCGAACGCCGCGCGGCACCACCGCCACCTGCTGCGGCTCCAGCTCCAGCACGCCCAGCTCGGTACGCACGACGAGTCGCCCCTGCTGCGGCACGATCAGCAGTTCGCCGTCGGCGTCGTAGAAGTAGCGTCCCGCCATGGAGCGGTTGGCGGCATACAGATGGATGCCTACGCCGCTCTGCGACTCGGCCGAGCCGTTGCCGGCCATGGTGTACAGGCCTTCGACGAAATCGGTGGGCGCTTGGGGAATCGGCAGCGGCGACCAGCGCATCTGCTCGGGTGAAACGGCGCCTTCGCCGAACACGTTGTGGAATCGCGGCTGCTCGAACTGCTCGAAGCTGCCGTGCATGGCCGCCGGGCGGATGCGATACAGCCAGCTGCGCCGGTTCTGCCCGCGCGGGGCGGTGAAGGCGCTGCCCGACAGCTGCTCCGCGTACAGGCCGTGCGCGACGCGCTGCGGAGAGTTGCGGCCGACCGGCAGCGTACCGGCAAGCGCCTCGGTGGCGAACTCGTTGCCGAAGCCGGTTTGGTAGCGGTTGGTCCGAGTCATGCGGTTGAAATCCATTATTGGGTGGGGCGTTCCAGGGCGAAGCCGGAGACGATCCGTTGGCGGATACGTTCTCGTGCCGCGTCGGCAAGGTCCGTCTGCTCAAGTCGGGTGTACAACTGCTGCTGATCGACAAGACCTGCCTGCACGACTGCGGCGCAGAATTCATGATCCTTGTCGCGTCCGGCGACGTACTTCGATATCAGCAGGTCATGCACTTCCAGGCACAAGCCCACATAACCTCGAGTGTTGGCGTTGTCTATTGGAACCAGTCGCTGCTGCCAGCCTT
>JBDNHW010000037.1:0-7939 GCA_041688625.1 Pseudoxanthomonas sp. | reverse complement strand
TTGCTGGGCGCCTGCACCCAGTCGCTGGACGAGCTCCGCTGGCTGGACCCGGCCGACGGCCCGGCCGCGAATCCGGATGGATCGACTCCGGCGCAGCTGACCCTCCCGACGCTGCGGCAGGTAGCGACCGGCGCCAGCAGCGCATCGCCACGCGCCCGCGAACGCATCCAGCAGCTGGAACGGCTGGCGCATGTCGCCGGACAGATGTCGCTGATGGAATACGAGTTCCTCTATGACCGCACGCGCCACCTGCTGTCGATCGGCTACAACGTCGACGAGCGCCGCCTGGACCAGGGCCACTACGACCTGCTCGCTTCCGAAGCTCGGCTGTGCAGCTTCGTGGCCATCGCGCAGGGCCAGCTGCCCCAGGAGACCTGGTTCGCGCTGGGCCGCCTGCTGACCGAAGTCGATGGCGATGCCATGCTGCTGTCGTGGAGCGGCTCGATGTTCGAGTACCTGATGCCGCAGCTGGTCATGCCCAGCTACCCGGACACGCTGCTGGACCAGACGGCGCAGCGCTGCGTCATCGCGCAGATCCAGCACGGGCGCCAGCACAACGTGCCGTGGGGCGTGTCCGAATCGGGCTACAACACCGTCGACAAGCACATGAACTACCAGTACCGCGCGTTCGGCGTGCCCGGACTCGGCTTGAAGCGGGGCCTCGGCCAGGACCTGGTGATCGCGCCCTACGCCAGCATGATGGGACTGATGGTCGCGCCCGAGAAAGCATGCGAGAACCTGCAGCGCCTGACCGCCGCCGGTTTCGGAGGACGCTACGGCCTGTACGAGGCCATCGACTACACGCCTGCGCGCGTGCCGCGCGGCCAGGACCATGCGCTGGTGCGCTCGTTCATGGCCCACCACCAGGGCATGGGCTTCCTGTCGCTGGTCTACCTGCTGCACGACCAGCCGATGCAGAAGCGCTTCGTGGCCGATGCCGAATTCCAGGCCACGCTGCTGCTGCTGCAGGAGCGTATTCCGCGCACCGGCGTCTACCATCCGCACGAAGTCGAAACCGATGTGCGCACGACCTCCACCGTGGCCGAAACCCAGCTGCGGATATTCACCGATCCTTCGGCCAGTCGCCCGGCGGTGCAGATGCTGTCCAACGGCCGCTACCACAGCCTGCTGTCCAGCGCGGGCGGCGGCTACAGCCGGCTGCGCGACATGTCGGTCACCCGCTGGCGCGAAGACGGTACCCGCGACCACTGGGGCAGCTTCGTCTACCTGCGCGATGTGTACAGCGGCCAGTTCTGGTCGGCGGCGCATCAGCCGACCTGCGTGCCGGTCGAGCACTACGAGTCCATATTCTCCGACGCCAAGGCCGAGTTCCGCGGTCGCAAGCGCGGCTACGAGACCCACATGGAAATCGCGGTGTCTTCCGAGGACGACATCGAGCTGCGCCGGCTGCGCATCCAGAACCGTTCACGCCGCGAGCGCACCATCGAGATCACCACCTATGCCGAAGTGGTGCTGGCACCGGCGATTTCCGACGAGCTGCACCCGGCCTTCAGCAACCTGTTCGTGCAGACCGAGATCGTGCACCAGCAGCAGGCGCTGCTGTGCACGCGGCGTCCGCGCGCGCACGACGAGATCCCGCCGTGGATGTTCCACCTGGTGGCGGTGCACGACGCGCAGATCGAGTCGATCTCCTACGAAACCGACCGTGCCAAATTCCTCGGTCGCGGGCGCACGCCGCGAGACCCGCAGGCGCTCTCGGCCGACAACGCATCACTATCCAACACCGAAGGTTCGGTGCTCGATCCGGTCATCGCCATCCGCTGCCGCATCGTGCTGGCACCGGAGCAGACCGCGCTGATCGACATGGTCACCGGCGTGGGCGGCGAGCGTGCCGCGTGCCTGGCATTGATCGGCAAGTACCGCGACCGGCGCCTGGCCGACCGCGTGTTCGACCTGGCCTGGACCCACAGCCAGGTGGTGCGCCGCCAGATCAACGCCAGCGAGGCCGATGCGCAGCTTTACGAGCGCCTGGCCGGGCTGATGGTCTACGCGCATCCGCTGCTGCGCGCCGACAGCGCGGTGCTGATGCAGAACCGCCGCGGGCAGTCGGGGCTGTGGGGTCATTCGATTTCCGGCGACCTGCCGATCGTGCTGGTGCAGATTGCCGACCCGGCGAACATCGAGCTGGTGCGGCAGATGGTGCAGGCCCACGCCTACTGGCGGCTCAAGGGCCTCAACGTGGACCTGGTGATCTGGAACGAGGACCAGGCCGGCTACCGGCAGCAGCTGCAGGAGCAGATCCTGGGGCTGGTGTCGTCCGGGCCCGAAGGCAACGTGCTGGACCGTCCCGGCGGGGTGTTCGTACGCCCCGCCCAGCAGATCTCGCTGGAGGACCGGATCCTGCTGCAGACCGTGGCGCGGGTCATCGTCAGCGACCAGCGCGGCACGCTGGCCGCACAGGTGGGCCAGCACTACCCACCCGACCGCAGCGTGCCTCTGCTGCTCGAAGGCGCGGCGCCGGGCTGGCCTGCTCCGTCGGCCCCCGCGACACCGGGCGCGCAAGCGCTGCAGGTGCAGCCCCCGGTCGATTTCGACGCCGATGAAGATCCGTGGCCGTTCGAGCCGGTGGCCACCAGGTTCCTGTTCGACAACGGCAGCGGCGCGTTCTCCGCCGACGGGCGCGAGTACGTCATCAATCTCGACCAGGGCCAGGCCACGCCGGCGCCCTGGTCCAACGTGATGGCCAATGCGCGCATCGGCACGGTGCTCAGCGAAAGCGCGCCGGGCTACACCTGGTTCGAAAACGCACACGAGTTCCGGCTCACGCCGTGGCACAACGACCCGGTCTCCGACAGCGGTGGCGAAGCGTTCTACCTGCGCGACGAGGAGACCGGCCAGGTGTGGTCGCCGATGCCGCTGCCGTGCCGCGGCACTGGCGCCTACCGCACCCGCCATGGCTTCGGCTACAGCGTGTTTTCGCACGTCGAGGACGGCATTTCCAGCGAGCTGTGGGTGTTCGTCGGGCTGGAGGAGGCGGTCAAGTATTCGCTCCTGAGGCTGCACAACGTTTCCGGTCGAACGCGCCGTCTGTCGGCAACCGGCTACGTGGAATGGGTGCTGGGCGACCTGCGCGCAAGGACCCGCATGCACGTGGTGTCCGAGCTCGATCGCCCCAGCGGCGCGCTGACCGCGCGCAATCCGTACAACACCGAATTCGCCGGACGCGTGGCGTTCTTCGATGTCGATGCCGACCACCGCAGCTTCACCGCGGACCGGCGTGAATTCCTCGGCCGCAACGGCAGCCTGGCCGAACCGGACGCGCTGCTGCACGAGCGGCTCTCCGGCAAGCTCGGCGTGGGGCTGGACCCGTGCGCGGCCTTCCAGGTGCCGCTGTCGCTGGCGCCAGGCGAGCACTTCGAGACGGTATTCCGACTGGGCGTGGGCAACGACCACGCCGAAGCGGTGGCGCTGGCTCGCCGCACGCGCGGCAGCAGCGTCGCCCACGATGCACTGGACGCGGTGCGCATCCACTGGCTGCACACCCTGGGCGCGATCAAGGTCACCACGCCGGACCCGAGCGTGGACCTGCTGGCCAACGGCTGGCTGATGTACCAGACCCTGGCCTGCCGCTACGTGGCGCGCAGTGGCTACTACCAGTCGGGCGGCGCATTCGGCTTCCGCGACCAGCTGCAGGACACGATGGCCACCGTGCACGCCGATCCTGCGCTCACGCGCCACCACCTGCTACTGAGCGCGGCGCACCAGTTTCCGGAGGGCGACGTACTGCACTGGTGGCACCCTCCGGCCGGGCGCGGGGTGCGCACGCGCTGCTCCGATGATTACCTGTGGATGCCGCTGGCCGCGTGCCGCTATCTGCAGGTCACCGGCGATGCCAGCGTGCTCGACGAGACGGTGAACTACATCGAAGGCCGGCCGGTCAACGCCGACGAAGAAGGCTATTACGACCTGCCGGTAACCTCAGGCCTGCAGGAGTCGTTCTACCAGCACTGCGTTCGCGCCTTGCGCCGCGGCACCGAACTGCTGGGTGAGCGTGGCCTGCCGCTGATCGGCACGGGCGACTGGAACGACGGCATGAACCGCGTCGGCGAGGCCGGCAAGGGTGAGAGCGTCTGGCTCGGGTTCTTCCTGTACGACACGCTGGTGCGCTTCATCGACGTCGCCGCCGCGCGCGGAGACGACATCTTTGCCGGCCACTGCCGTGACCGCGCGCAAGCGCTGCGCCAGAACCTCGAGGCGCACGCCTGGGACGGCCAGTGGTACCGCAGGGCCTGGTTCGACGACGGCACGCCGCTGGGCTCGACGCAGAGCGACGAGTGCAGGATCGATTCGATTTCCCAGAGCTGGTCGGTGCTCTCCGGCGCCGCCGATCCGGCGCGCGCGCAGCAGGCGATGGCCTCGCTCGACCAGCATCTGGTGCGGCGCGAGGCGGGGCTGATCCAGCTGCTGGAGCCGCCGTTCGACAAGACCGGCAAGGACCCCGGCTACATCCGCGGCTACGTGCCCGGCGTGCGCGAGAATGGCGGCCAGTACACCCACGCGGCGGTGTGGGCGACCATGGCCTTCGCCCACGCGGGCGATCACGAACGCGCCTGGGAACTGGCGCGCATGATCAATCCGATCCAGCACGCGCTCGACGCCGACTCGACCGGGATCTACAAGGTCGAGCCGTACGTGATGGCCGCCGACGTGTACGGCGTGGAGCCGCACGTCGGGCGTGGCGGCTGGACCTGGTACACCGGCTCGTCGGGCTGGATGTACCGGCTGCTGGTCGAATCGCTGCTGGGCCTGCAGCGCAATGGCAACCAGCTTTCACTTCAGCCGTGCATCCCACGCGAATGGCCGGGCTACCGCATCCAGTACCGCCACGGGCAGAGCCTGTACATGATCGAGATCGTCCAGGTCGACGACGGCCCGGCAAGCCTCAGCGTCGACGGCCACGCGCAGCAGGGACTGCAGTTCGAGCTCGTGGACGAGGAGTCGGTGCATCACGTCGAAGCGCGCTGGCCGCGGCCGGCGTGAGGTCACGCACGCAGCTGGAGCTCGAGCTCGACCACCTGCGCTCGATGCTGCCGGCATGGCGCGGGAAGCTGCGCCACGAGGCGCAGTTCTGGCCGCAGTTCGATGCCCTGGCCGCCAGGATCCTGGACAGCGCGGGCGATGCGGACAAGGCTTTCGTGCGGCAGCGCGTCGAGCGGATGCTGGACCAGGAAGGCCTGGTGCGGCCGCCGGACAAGGATCTGCAGCGGCGGCCAGGGCCGTGAGTGGCAGCGCCTTCAGACAGTCCCGCGGTTCTTGCCCAGCCACGGCCGGTACCACTCGCGGATGTCGGCCATGTCCTGCACCGGGTCGTCGGTCGGGTGGAACACGTGGCTGATGTTGATGATTTTTTCAGGGTAGTGGAAGTAGGCGAGCACGATCGGCACCTGGGCCTGGCGGGCGATCTTCCAGAAACCCATCTTCCAGGTCTTCACCGGCTTGCGCGTGCCTTCGGGGGTCAGCGTGAACCAGATGCGGTCGAAGTCGCGGATGATCGCCACCGCCTGTTCGACCGTGCCCTTGGGTGAATCGCGGTCCACCGGGATGGCGCCAAGATGGCGCAGCAGCGGCCCGAGCGGCCACCAGAACAGTTGCGTCTTGCTCAGCACGCGCACCTGCAGGCCAAGCGCGATCTTCGCCGCCATGCCCCAGAAGGCGTCCCAGTTGGAAGAGTGCGGCGCCACCACCAGCACGGCCTTGGCCAGGTCGGGGATCGGTCCGACGACGCGCCAGCCGCCGAGTCGCAGCACGGTTCGTCCCAGCCAGCGCGCCAAGGCGCTCGGCCTGACCTGCGGCATGTTGGGCGGGACCTCTGGAACCGTCCTTCTTTCCACGTCGTTCAATGCATCGCTCCGGTCATGGCTTCAGTCCCACTCGCTCTTGCCCGAGCGCCCGCGCTTGATCGTACTGCGCTCCCGCTTGGCGTCCAGTCGGCGCGTCTTCGACGCTCGCGTCGGCCTGGTCGCGATGCGCTTCTTGGGCGCCGCCAACGCGCTGGTGATGATTGCGGCCAGGCGCTCGCGTGCATCCTGCCGGTTGCGGTCCTGGGTGCGGTAGCGCTGCGCGTCGATGACGAGCACTCCGGCATCGGTGATGCGCCGGTCGCGCTTGCGCAGCAGGCGCTCGCGCGCGGGCTCTGGCAGCACCGCTGAATTGACGATGTCGAAACGCAGCTCGACCGCGGTCGACACCTTGTTGACGTTCTGCCCACCGGCGCCGCTGGCGCGCACGAAGCGCTCGACCAGTTCGGAATCCGGGATCGAGAGCGTTGGCGTGATTTCGAGGGCGTCAGTCACTGCTCCTGGATTGTAAGGCGATGTTGCGACGCTCGGCCACCATCGAACGTATGCATTGCACAAGACAAAGCGACCCCCTGCGTTCGGCGGCGCTGCGTTCGGCGTCACCACAGGGGCATGCCTGACTGCACCGGAAGGGAATTGCTGCACCGGGCATCGCGCTGCGGCTCCAGCTGGTCGCTTGGGACCTGTCGACATTCCTGAGCGGGGCCGGAATCGTGTTGGAGCGTTTAGCGGTTTTCTTACCTGCCGTTGGTCACCATGCAGGCCACGACCTGCAGGACGAACGACAGATGACGCGACTTTCAGTGCTTCGCTCCACCGCTGCACTGGCACTGCTGCTGCCCGCGCTGGCATGGGCCGCGCCGCCCTCCGATGCGCAGGTGGAGCGGCTGCTCGAGGCATCACGCGCGCAGGGCATGCTCGATGCGGTGCTGCCGCAAATGGAAGCGCTGCAGCGCCAGCAGTTTCAGCAGTTCGCAACCGACAAGGGTTTGACGCCCGCGCAGCGGGCCGAAGCGGCCCGCATCCAGCAGCGCAGCACCCAGATCATGCGCGAGTCGCTGGGCTGGGAGCAGATGCGGCCGCTGTACATCGATGCCTACCAGCAGACCTTCAGCGCCGAGGACGTCAAGGCGCTGACAAAGTTCTATGAGAGTGCCGCCGGCAAGTCGCTGCTCGACAAGACCCCCGTGCTGATGCGGCACCTGATGCTGGCGATGCAGCAGAAGGTCGAGCCGATGCTCGATGCGCTGAAGACCGAACTCGACGGCGTGGCCACCGAGGGTGCCAGACCTGCGGCCGATGCGGACTGATCCGTGCAGGAGCGGGCCCTGCCCGCGAAGTTCTTGCTGTATTGCATTTTCAAGAGCCTCGCGGGCAGGGCCCGCTCCTACAGAAGATCCGGCAAGAGCCTCGCGGGCAAGGCCCGCTCCTACAGAGGATCCAGCGCCGCCTTCGGCGGCAGGCGCCAGTCGATGGGCGCAAGCCCGCGCCGCGACATGAACTCGTTGGCCATCGAGAAATGCCTGCAGCCCAGGAAGCCGCGGTGCGCCGACAGCGGTGAGGGATGCGGCGCGCGCAGCACGCGGTGGCGGCGCGGGTCGATGATCCTGCCCTTGGCCTGGGCGTAGGCGCCCCACAGCAGGAACACCAGGTCCTCGCGCTGCGTGGCCAGCGTCTCCACGACGTGGTCGGTGAAGCCTTCCCAGCCCTTGCGCTGGTGCGCGCCCGCGCATCCTTCCTCCACCGTCAGTACCGAGTTGAGCAGCAGCACGCCGCGCTGCGCCCACGGCAGCAGGCAGCCGTGATCGGGCCGCGCGATGCCCAGGTCACTGCCGAGCTCCTTGAAGATGTTGTCCAGCGACGGCGGAACCTGCACCCCGGGCATGACCGAGAAACTCAGGCCATGCGCCTGCCCGGCGCCGTGGTACGGATCCTGCCCCAGCACCACCACCTTGACCGCGTCGAAGGGCGTGGCGTCCATGGCCGCGAAGATCTTCGGACCCGGCGGGAACACCTGCGCCCCGGCCTGCGCGCGCTGGCGCAGGAACCAGGACAACTCGAGCATGTCCGGGCGCAGCAGCCAGTCGCCGACCCGCTCCTTCCATGAGGACTCCAGCCGG
>JBDNHW010000161.1:0-2506 GCA_041688625.1 Pseudoxanthomonas sp. | reverse complement strand
GGCTGGCAGCAGCCGATCAACCAGTTCTACAACTTCGCCGCCACTGCGGTGCAGCTGGGCTCGGGCACCGGCGCGCAGCCGTTCAAGACCGTGCAGGACTACGACAACTGGCTCAAGCGCGCCGCGCAGATACCGGTGCTGTTCGACCAGACCATCGCCAACAGCCGACTCGGCATGAAGAACGGCGTGGTGCAGCCGCGCGCGCTCATGCAGAAGGTAGTTCCGCAGCTGGATGCGCTGATCAAGGACAAGGCCGAAGACACCCTGTTCTGGCGGCCGGTCACCACCATGCCCAACACGTTCTCCGCAGCCGACAAGGCCCGGCTCACCGCCGACTACCGCCGCCTGATCGACACCCAGCTGATGCCCGCCTATCGCGAACTTCGCGACTTCGTGGCCAACGACTACATGCCTGTCACCCGCACCAGCGCCGGGTTGGACAAACTGCCCGACGGCCAGGCCTGGTACGCCTACAACGTCAGCAACACCACCAGCACCGACCTGACCCCGGCACGGATCCACCAGATCGGCCTGGACGAAGTGGCGCGCATCCAAGGCGAGATCCGCAAGGTCATGGTGCAGGTCGGCTTCCAGGGCTCGATGCAGGAATTCTTCAAGTTCATGTCCGACGACCCGCGCTTCACCTTCAAGGACGAGGACGCGCTGCTGGCCTACTACCGATCGCTGGAGGACAAGGTCAACCAGAAAGTCCCCGAGCTGTTCTCGCTGACGCCCAAGGCCTCGTTCGAGATCCGCCCGGTGGAAGCATTCCGCGCGCAGTCGGCCGCAGGCGGCTCGTACATGCGGCCCAGCGAGGACGGCAGCCGTCCGGGCATCTTCTACGTCAACACCTACGACCTGCCCAGCCGCCAGACCTGGGATGCCGAAGACCTGTTCCTGCACGAAGCCATCCCCGGCCACCACTTCCAGCTGGCGCTGCAGCAGGAGTTGACCGACCTGCCCATGTTCCGCCGCTTCGGCAGCGAGATCGCCTTCAGCGAAGGCTGGGGCCTGTACTCCGAATCACTGGGCCGCGAACTGGGCCTCTACCAGGACCCCTACAGCTATTTCGGCTACCTGCAGAACGAACTGTGGCGCGCCATCCGCCTGGTGGTGGACACCGGCCTGCACAGCAAGGACTGGACCCGCGAGCAGGTGATCGCCTACATGCTGGAAAACTCCGCCACCAGCGAAACCCCGGCCATTTCCGAAACCGAACGCTACATGGCCATCCCCGGCCAGGCCCTGGCCTACAAGATCGGCGAACTGAAGATCCAGGAACTCAAGAAACGTGCCCAGACCAAACTCGGCAACCGCTTCGACATCCGCGAGTTCCACGCCGAAGTGCTGAAGGACGGCTCGGTGCCGCTGGACGTGCTGGAAGCGAAGATCGATCGGTGGATTGCGGGCAAGCGGGGCTGAGGCCGGAGGGCAAGAGCTCGCGGCCAGAGGCCGCTCCCACGAGAAGCAGCCGCCTGACGGCCCGGCGCCCCAAAGCGGCCATACCCCAAAACGAAGAACCCTTCTCCCGCCTGCGGGAGAAGGTGCCCGAAGGGCGGACGACCAACGGAAGTGCCCGTGGCATGAGGGCAGCCCTTGGCGCACCATCACCACCGCCAAAAGCTCGCGGGCATGGCCCGCTCCTAAAGTGAAGCAACCGTCAGCTCGCGTGCGTGCCTCGCGCCGTCGCAACGAGGCGTCAGCCCCCAACCTCCCCCAACGACTTCAACTTGACCGGTTTGCGATCGGGAAAAGTCACGACCAGGTCCAGCTCACCGCCCATGGCCTGCACATACCCCTGCAAGGTGGACAGCAGCATGTCGCTTCGCTGTTCGTAGCGGGACACCGTGTCCTGGCCCACCTTCAAGACCTTGGCCACTTCCACCTGGGTGCGGTTCATGGCTTTGCGAAGGTCCCGCAGGGACATCTCCTCAGCCACCAGTTCCGTCGCACGGGCTTCCACCTTCCTGCGGCGGGCAGCGGGCAGTTGCTGGAGCTTGTCGGCAAGCGTGCGTGCCATGTCATTTCCTCTTCGATGCAGTGCGTTGCAGGTGGCTGTCGAACCGTCGATCGGCCTTTCCAATCAACCGGGTGTAGAAGCGGCTTTCGCTGCCGCCGGACTTGTCGCCTGCCACCAGCAGTACGGCATGGCGGCGCGGGTCGAAGGCGAAGGCAACGCGCCAAACCCCTCCATCGCCATCGAAGCGCAGTTCCTTCATGTTGGCGTGCCTCGAGCCTTTGAGCGTGTCCACACGCGGACGACCGGCAGCAGGGCCGAAGTGCTCGATGACCTTGGCCTGCGCCAGCAATTCGTCCTGCACGGACGAAGGCAGCACATCGAACTCCGGCTCGAATTCCTCGGCAAACTCGACAATCCATGTCATGGCCTGAATATGCTCCTCAAGACATATGGTGTCAATGCCATTACCCCTTCGCCAGCTACCGCTTCACCCCACCACACTCCAAACCGAAGAACCCTTCTCCCGCCCGCGGGAGAAGGTGCCCG
>JBDNHW010000036.1:0-8569 GCA_041688625.1 Pseudoxanthomonas sp. | reverse complement strand
GCCGCTGCAGCAGGTGGTGGACGAATACACCAGGGTCGAACTGCGTGGCCTGCAATCGATCCCGCTCGAGCTCACTGTTCAAGAGATCGCTGCGCTGATCGAGCGTGCCGCGCAGCTGCACTGGAACTACGACGGACGCTACGCATTCATCTCCAACAACTGCGCCGTGGAAACCTACCGGCTGCTGCACGATGCGGTCCCGCGGCTGACGGGGATGCGCCTGGGCAGCATCACGCCCAACGGGCTGCTGCGAAGGCTGCGCCGCGAAGGTGTTGCCGATGTGACGGTGCTCGAGGACGGGTCGGAAGCGCTTCGGGTCGGGTATCGCTTCGAGGCAATGAGCGCGCGCTACCAGTCGATGTTCGACGTGGCGCGCGAGCGGCTTGGGCTGCCGCCGATGCAGGTGCAGGACTGGCTCGAATTGCCGCCGGCCGCACGCGGGCGCTGGATCGATGGGGCCGACCTGCGCGCGAGCGCCGCGCTGCTGGTGCTGGAGCAGGCAGCGCTGCGTCGCCAGGAGCTGCTGGCGCGCGATGAACTGAAGCGGGCGTTCCTGGGTGTCGGGGCTGATGAAACGCGCGCTCGCATCCCGGACGCGATGGAGCGGTATCTGGATCTGGAGGGCGTGCTCAGCCGGCCGGCGCTGTTGCTGCCGCAGCACGGCTACGGGCTGCCCCAGCAGTTCGAGCGTGACGCGCTGCTGGTGGAAGCGACCTCGCGGGTTGCCTGGATGTCCGAGCAGGGCGAGTGGCTGCGCACGCAGGGGCGGCTGGCGCTATCGAACGCTCGCCGCACGAATCTGCAAGGCACGGAAGAAAACCTGGATGCGCTGGGCGAGCGTTTACGCGTGCTCAATCGCGAGCAGGGCGGCGTGCCGCTGCACTAGCCGCCCGGGTGCAACGATTCAGTCGGCGCGGCCGCCGAACTCGCCGGTGGTGGTGTTGACCAGCACGCGTTCGCCGTTGACCACGTACTCGGGGACCATGATCTCCAGTCCGGTGCTCAGCCTGGCCGGCTTCGGCCGCTTGGTTGCGCTGCCGCCTTTCAGTTCCGGCGGAGTCTCCACCACTTCCAGGGTCACGTGCTGGGGCAGCTGCAGGCCGACCGGCTGGTCGTCGATGATCTGCACCTGGCTGCCTGCGAGCCCGTCGCCAATGTAGCCGGCGTCGTCGCCGATCCCGTCGGCATCAAAGGTGTAGGGCGTGTAGTCCTCGTCGTCGAGGAACACGAACGCGTCGCCGTCCTTGTACGAGAACGTCGCCGGGCGCCGGCTCAGCTCCACTTCCTTGAGATCGTCGTCGCCGCCGGTGCTGAGGTCCAGCTTGATGCCGCCCGGCACGCTGTACAGCGTGAAGCGGTACTTGACGTTGCCGCCGCGGCCCTGCGGCGAGCTGCGCTCGATGTCGCGCACCTGGTAGACGGTGCCGTTGTGCTCGACGACGTTGCCTTTCTTGATTTCGTGGGCTTTCATGGATTGGACCGTTGGGTGTGGGATGACGAATGTGTAGGAGCGGGCCCTGCCCGCGATGCGGCTTTATCGATGAGGCTTCATCGCGGGCAGGGCCCGGTCCTGAAACTCATTTCGGCGCCAAACGCACCGCGCCGTCCAGGCGGATGGTTTCGCCGTTCAAATAGCGGCTGGCCAGGATGAAGGCCACCGTGTCGGCGAATTCCTCCGGCTGCCCGAGGCGGGCGGGGAACGGGATCGAGGCCGACAGCGACTTCTGCACGTCTTCGGACATGCCGTCGACCATCGGCGTCCAGAAAATGCCCGGGGCCACGGTCATCACGCGGATTCCGAAGCGCGAGAGCTCGCGCGCCATGGGCAGGGTCATGGCGACCACGCCGCCCTTGGATGCCGAATACGCGGCCTGCCCGATCTGGCCCTCGTACGCCGCCACGCTGGCGGTGTTGACGATCACGCCGCGCTCGCCGTCTTCACCGGGCGCGTTGTGCTGCATCAGGTTGGCCGCGGCCTTGGCCACGTTGAAGCTGCCGACGAGATTCACCATCACCGTGGTCTGGAACGACGACAGCGGCATCGGCGCTTCGCGGCCCAGCATGCGCCCGGCGCCGAGGATGCCGGCGCAGTTGATCGCTGCGTTGAGCCCGCCAAGGAATTCGCTTGCCGCGGCCATGTTGGTCGAAACGCCTGCCTCGTCGGTCACGTCGGTGCGGAAGTAGCGGACGTTGCCGCTGCCCAGTTCAGCAACAGCCTCGCCGCCCTTGTCGTCGTTGACGTCGAACAGGGCGGCCTTGCCGCCGTGGGCCACGAGGTGGCGGGCCACGGCCAGGCCCAGTCCGGAGACTCCGCCGGTGATGACGGCGCGGGTATCGGAAAGCTGCATGCTGGGGGAATCCTGACAGGGGTGGACTGCGGATTTTACGCGAGAAGCCTGCGTCGGGCTTCCCGAAGCCGCAGTCGCGGCGTCAGAGAGGGCGCAGGTAGAAGGTGTCGCAGCCGCCGTGACCCGTGCCGCCCATGCGCGCGTCGATGCGGCGGAAGCCGCTGCGCTCGTAGAGCCGCATTGCAGAGTCCATTCCCGCCAGGGTTTCCAGATAGCAGCGTTCGAAGCCGAACTCGCGCGCGCTCGACAGGCACAGGGCCATGAGCGCAGAGCCGGCACCCAGCCCTCGCGTCCGCGGCAGGTAATACATCTTCTGCAGTTCGCAGGTGGCGACATCGCCGCCCACCAGCGGCGCGACCCCGCCGCCGCCCGCCACATGCCCATCGATCTCGACCACGAAATAGGCCGAGCGCGGCCGGGCATAGGCCCGGCTCATCCACTCCACTTCCGGATCGTCGATCGCGAAACCTGCGCCATCGGCGCCGAACTCCGGCATGACCATGCGGATGATGGCCGCCACGGCTGCATCATCGCGTGGCTCGATCGGCCGGATGAAGTACCTGCCCGGTTCAGTCATCGATGGCTCGCTGCAGTGGATCGCGCAGGCGCCGGGCGAACTCCTCCGGCGTCAGCCCCGGGGCAAACAGGAAACCCTGGCCCACCGGCACGCCGAGCTGCATCAGGAACAGGCGTTGCGCCTCCGATTCGACCCCTTCGGCCACCAGCCCCAGCCCCAGGCTGCGGGCAATCCCCGTCACCGCCTGGCACACCGCCACGTCCGAACGGTTGTCGGGCACCCCGGCGGTGAACAGCTGGCTGAGCTTGAGTCCGTGGATGGGCAGGCGGCGCAGGTAGTTGAGCGCGCTGTAGCCCTCGCCGAAATCGTCGATGGTCAGCATCACACCAAGGGCGCGCAGTTCGGCGAATGTGTCCAGGGTCGCCGGTGCATCCTCGATCAGCACGCGTTCGGTGAACTCGAGCTCCAGCACCGAGCCCGGCAGGTCGTAGAGTTCGAGCAACGCACGCACCTTGTCGGCCAGGTCCTCGCCCGCGAACTGGCGGTAGGACACGTTGACCGCCACGCGCACCACGCCAAGGCCCTGGTCGCGCCATTCCCTGGCCTGTCGGCACGCCTCGTTCAACACCCAGCTGCCGATGTGCACGATGTCGCCGGTGGTTTCGGCGTGGCTGATGAAGATATCCGGCCGCAGTTCCCCGAGCCGGTGGTTCTGCCAGCGGATCAGCGCTTCGGCGGCGACGATGCGGCCGCTGCGCAGCTCGACCTGTGGTTGGTACACAAGCCGGAACTCCTCGTTGTCCACGGCGCGGCGCAGCTGCGTCTCGATCTGCAGGCGGTCCTGCTGGCGCTGGGCCAATTCGGGGGTGAACGACTGCCATGCATTGCGCGAACGTCGCTTGCTTTCATACATCGCGATGTCGGCGTTCTGGATCAGCTGCTGCGGCCGCGTGCCGTCGGCGGGTGCGCGCGCGATGCCGATACTGGCGGTGATCGCAAATTCCTCCCGGTCGAAATGGAACGATTCGCCGAACGCCCCGAGCACGGCATCGGACAGACGCTCGGCCTGTTCGGGATCGCCGTGGGTGTCACACACCACGAGGAACTCATCGCCGCCGAAGCGGGCGACGCAGCCGTCGTTGCCGATCGCTTCCTGGATGCGCGCCGACGCCTGCAGCAGCAGCTGGTCGCCCGCGCCGTGCCCCAGCACGTCATTGACCGTCTTGAAGCGGTCCAGGTCGATGTAGAGCACGGCCACGTCCGCGCGCGCCGGGTCGACCAGCCTTGTCGCCAACTCATGCAGGACTGCATCGCGGTTCATCAGGCCGGTCAGCGGATCGGTGCGCGCCTGCACCCGCAGCATTTCCTCGTCGCGCTTGTCCGATGAAATGTCCTGCAAGGTGCCGGTCACGCGCGAGGCGCCGGGGTCGCTTGCTTCGGCCTCACCGATCATGCGGATCCAGAATGGGCTGCCCTCCGAGCGCATGCCCTGCAGTTCCATTTCGAATTCGCCGCCGCTGCGCACCACCTCGTCGAGCGCGACCAGGAATCGCTGCCCGTCGGCAGGCGTGAGGCAGTCCAGTACGCCACTGATGTCCACAGGGGGGCGGGTCGCACCTAGGATGCGCAGCGCCTCATCGGTGAGGTACATGCGGTCGTTGGCGGCGTCCCATTCCCAGCCGCCGATGTGCGCGAGCGACTGCGCCCGGCCAAACAGCGTGCTGTCGCGCTTGAGCTCGGTGACATCACTGAAGAGCGAGGTGACCTGCGAGGGAAGGTTCGCGCCGGGCAGGAACTGCGGCACCGAGGTGACACTGATCCAGACCAGCTGCTTGCGCTCGCGGTGGTACAGGCCCATCAGCACGCTCTCGATCACCCGTCCGGTCGCCAGTGCACGGATCGAAGGCAGGTCCCTTATCCGCATCTCCTGCCCGTGGGAATCGACGATCCGCCAGACGGAGGGCTGCAGCTCCTGGTCAAGCCGCTTGCCGTCCCTGACGCCGAAGATGCGCATTGCCGCACCGTTGGCGGAAATGATATGCCCGATGCTGTCCTGGACGATGATCCCCTTGTCGATCACCTCCATGAGCTCGCGGTAGCGGAGTTCCGCCTCGTGCCGGCCGCTCATGTCGCGGGCCACGGCCACCAGAGCCTTGCGCCCTTCGAACACCATGTTGGCCGAATGCACCTCCACCGGAAAGCAGGTGCCGTCGCAGCGCATGTTGGTGACTTCGATGACGTAGGTCTCGCCGCGGTTCAACGCCTCCCAGACTGGCTCCATGTGGCCGCGCGGAAGATCGGGATTGAGGACGTTGATGTCCTGCCCGACGACCTGCTCGCGCGAGCGCCGGTAGGCCTTGACCCCGGCGTTGTTGAGGTCCAGCACGATCCCGTCCTCGGACAGGATGCTGATGGGATCGGGCACCGCGTCGAACAGGGCGCGATAGCGCAGTCGCGCGGCGCCGGCGTCGGCCTCGGTGTCGTCCAGCCCTGCCACTGCACGAGCCAGCAGCTCGCGTGTCGCTTGCGGCAGGCTTTCGTCCAGGCTGGCGTCCTGCAGCGACGCCCGAAGCTCCCGGTGCCCTGCATCGACATCCGCGCGTGCGTCGCTGGCGGTGTTGGCGCCGTTGGACGGTGCACCCGCAGATGCGTCTTTGCTCATGCGGCGGAAAGCACCCGGGTCACCTTGCTGCCGGTGGGTCGGCCGAGCAGTTCGGCCAGCCATCGGCCGGTTTCGCTCAGTTGCCGCAGGTCCACGCCCGTTTCCACGCCCAGTCCATGCAGCATGTAGACGACGTCCTCGCTGGCCACGTTGCCGCTGGCGCCCTTGGCATAGGGACAGCCACCGGTACCGGACACCGCCGAGTCGATCACCTGCGCACCTTCTTCCAGGCACGCCAGCAGGTTGGCTAGCGCCTGCCCGTAGGTGTCGTGGAAATGCAGCGCGATGGCGGACATCGGAATTTCCATGGCGACGGCTCTGAGCAGCGCCCGGGCCTTGTGTGGGGTTCCGGTGCCGATGGTATCGCCCAGCGACACCTCGTAACAGCCCATCGCATGCAGGCGGGCGGCCACCCTGACCACGTCGCCGACCGGCACCTCGCCCTGATAGGGACAGCCCAGGACGGTGGAGACATAACCGCGCACCTTGATGCCGTCTGCAGCCGCCCGCTGCATCACCGGGCCGAAGCGATCCAGCGACTCGTCGATGCCTGCGTTGATGTTGGCGCGATTGAAGGCTTCCGATGCCGCGCTGAACACAGCCACTTCCGTGGCACCGACCGCGAGGGCCCGTTCGTAGCCCTTCTCGTTTGGAACCAGCACCGGGTAGGAAACACCCGGCTTGCGGGTGATGCCGGCGAACACTTTGGCAGCGTCGGCAAGCTGCGGGACCCATTTCGGGCTGACGAAACTGGTGGCCTCGATGCTGCGCAGGCCGGTGGCCGAGAGCCGGTCGATCAGCTGGATCTTGTCGGCCGTGGCGATGGTCGCCTTCTCGTTCTGCAGGCCGTCGCGCGGGCCCACTTCGACGATGCGCACCGCGGGAGGAAACGGCGCGCTCATTCCAGCGTTGCCAGCACGGCGTCGGCATCGACGAAATCGCCAGCGGCCACGCGCATCTCGGCGACCACGCCGTCGCGCGGTGCCTTCAGCGCCAGCTCCATCTTCATCGCTTCGATCACCAGCAACTCCTGTCCCGCAACGACTGCGTCACCCGGCTTTACCTTCACGATCACGACCCGGCCTGGCATCGGAGCGGCAATGCGGTCGTCTGCAGCCGCTGCGCCTGAACGCGTCGGGCTGTACACCGACACCACGGCGAGCGCGAGCCTGTCCTCGCCATCGTGGATGACCACGCGGCGGCCATCGCCCATCAACTGGAAACGTCGCGCCTGCCCGTCGATGCGCAGGCTGAGCTCCCGCTCGCGCAGGCGGGCGCCCTCCACCGTGTAGCCGTGGCCGTCGTGTTCGATCCGGTAGCTTCCGCCCGCGCCGTGAGCGGTCAGGGCAAGGCGCTCGCCGTGATGCAGGAACGCCAGCGGACGCAGCCCTGCATGGCCCACGCGCCAGCCGTCGGCGATCGACCACGGCGAATGCGGATCATTGGAGCCACTCGCGCGTTCGGTGGCGCTGGCTTCCTGGCCCATCAGCGTGGCGACGGCTGCCGCCACCAGCAGTGGGGCAGGCGCCGTGGTGGCGAGCATGAACTCTTCGAGGCGGCGGTCGATGTAGCCGGTATCGATGCTGCCGTCGACGACACTGGGGTGGCGCACCAGGCGTTCGAGGAAGCCGATGTTGGACTTTGGCCCGACGATGGCGCACTGCGCAAGGGCTTCGCGCATGCGCGCCAGCGCCCCCGGGCGGTCCTGGTCCCAGACGATCAGCTTGGCGATCATCGGGTCGTAGAAGATGCTGACCGTGTCGCCTTCAACCACGCCGGCGTCGACGCGCACATGGGGCGAGGGCGTGGGCAGCGCCAGGGATTCGAGGCGGCCGGAGGCCGGCAGGAAGTTGGCCTCCGGATCCTCGGCGTACAGGCGCACTTCGATGGCGTGACCGCACCGCGGAACCTGCTCCTGCGTCAGCGGCAAGGCGTCGCCGGCGGCGATGCGCAGCTGCCACTCGACCAGGTCCAGCCCCGTGGTCAATTCAGTCACCGGATGCTCGACCTGCAGGCGCGTGTTGATTTCCATGAAGAAGAAATCGCCCGGCAAGCCGTTGGCGTCGGGCGCGACGATGAATTCGACGGTGCCGGCGTTGACGTAATCGATCGCCCTGGCCGCCTTGACCGCGGCGGCGCCCATCGCGGCGCGCTGCTCGGCGCCCAGGAAAGGCGAGGGCGATTCCTCCAGCACCTTCTGGTAGCGCCGCTGCGCCGAGCACTCGCGTTCGTTGAGGTGGATGACGTTGCCGTGGCTGTCGCCGAACACCTGGATCTCGATATGTCGCGGCGACTTCAGGTAGCGCTCCAGCAGCACGCGATCCCGCCCGAAGGCGTTGGCGGCTTCACGCTGGCAGCTCTCCAGCTGGCCCAGGAATTCGTCCTGCCGGTGCACGATGCGCATGCCCTTGCCGCCGCCGCCGTGCGCGGCCTTGATCATCAGCGGAAAGCCAATCCGCGCCGCTTCGCGCGACAGCGTTTCCGGCGACTGGTCCTCACCGGTATAGCCGGGCACCACCGGCACGCCGGCGGCGTCCATCAGCTCCTTGGCCCCGGCCTTGCTGCCCATCTTGCGCATCGAGGCCGCGGTAGGACCGATGAACGCCATCCCGGCCGCTGCCACCGCTTCGGCGAAGTCGGCGTTCTCGGAAAGGAAGCCGTAGCCCGGATGGACAGCCTGGGCGCCCGCACGCACGGCCACTTCGATGATCGCGTCGCCGCGCAGGTAGCTGTCGGCCGGCCGCGGCCCGCCGATCGGATAGGCCTCGTCGGCCTGGCGCACGTGCCGGGCGTCGGCGTCGACGTCCGAGTAGACAGCCACGGTGCGAATGCCCAGCCGGCGACTGGTGCGGATGATGCGGCAGGCGATTTCGCCGCGGTTCGCGATGAGGATCTTGTCGAACATGCCTACTTCACCAGCTGGGCGCGCGGGCGCGCGGGCGCACGGGGGCGCGAGATGGGTCAGGCGGATTCGCACCGCCGTCCAGGTAGATCTGCACGCAGCGCAAGTTCGAAACCGTATTCATGCGCCGGCGGGTCCGG
>JBDNHW010000035.1:0-10676 GCA_041688625.1 Pseudoxanthomonas sp. | reverse complement strand
GCCAGGCAGGCGACAAGTGCGAACGAGTAGAGCGCCTTGTTCTTCATGAGGTCATCCGTAGGCAGGGAAATGATGAAGTCGATTCAGTCTTACGGGCGGCAACATCCACCCCCCGGACGGCACGCCGCGGCGCGCAGTCCCAGGGTTGTTGCCTAGTCAGCAAGCTCGCGCCAGCGACGCAGGTAGGTCGCGCCGACGATGAAGGCCACGCCGACCGCAACGCCAATCCACAGGTCCAGCGTCGCGAAGGCGTGCCAGCCCTGGGTCAGGTCGATCATCTGGGCGATATCGTCCGGCGAATCGACCTGCACCGGTCGGACCTTCTCGTGGACCGCAGGCAGTGCGTACCATGTGAGGGGTATGACGCTTCCCAGGCCACGGTAGACCAGCACGTACCACAATTCGCCGTACGGGAAGTTGATCACGCTGGCTGCACCGGTAATCGCGGCCACCAGGCTCACCATCACGCAGGTCAGCATCGGCAGCAGGACCGCCCAGAGGAACGGGAACTTGCGGGCCCAGGCCGAGCAGAACATCAGCCAGCCGACGGTAGGCAGTGCCCACAGCGCATACACCGGCAGGATCACCAGGATGTTGCCGACCACGCGCAGCGGCTGGGAGTGGGTCAGCATGGCCCCGGCCGCGGGCAGCCCGTTGACCGCCGCCGCCAGCAGCGACAGGGCCCACAGTGCCAGCCCAATGACCAGCCCCACGACCACCGCGATCGCTGGGGCCAACAGCAGCGCCCAGACCACCTTGGACAGCACCGTTTGCGTGTCCGAGACCGGCATGGACTTCCAGAACAGCACGCTGCGGTCGCGGCGATCGTCGTACAGCGAGCCCAACGCATAGAAGAACACCACGAAGGCGAGGACCAGCAGCGCCAGGCCTGCACCAATCAGCAACGAGACGTCACCGGGGAAACCAATCGCCTGTGCATGCTGGGCCGCGTTGCCCCCCGCTTGCATCTCGAATTCGAAGCCGGGCTCGTTGCGCGCCTTCTGAAAGAAGATGGTCGCGATGCCCATGCCCAGCAGCGTCATGGTGAGGAAGATCGCCCCGGTGATAGCCGGCGCCCAGATGAAGCCGCCCCGGTTCTCCCAGTACTCGCGCTTCAGCAGCCACTTGAAGGTGTTGGTCTTGTGGTCGGTATGGGAACTTGTCATATGAGAGACCGCGTTCATGCGTAGGTTCCTTTCATGATGGCCACGAACAGGTCGGCCAAGCCGGGGATTCGGGTTTCGCCCAGAGCGGCAAGCTGTGGGCGCGGAATGCCGTCGAACAGCATCACCGTCTTGCCGAAGGGCAGGGCGCGTTCGTCGATCGGACCAAGCGCGCGCGCCTCATCGACGCTTTCCGGCGAGACCAGCAGTTCTGTGTAGCGTTCGGCCACGTCGTCCATCGCCGCGGTCAGCACGATCTTGCCGTCGCGGATGAACATCACGTCGGTCAGGATGTTCTCCACCTCTTCCACCTGGTGGGTGGTGATGATGATGGTCTTCTGTTCGTCGAAGTAATCTTCCAGCAGGCGCTGGTAGAACTGCTTGCGGTAGAGGATGTCCAGCCCGAGCGTGGGCTCGTCCAGCACCAGCAGCTTGGCATCGATCGCCATCACCAGCGCCAGGTGCAGCTGCACGATCATGCCCTTGGACATCTCGCGGACACGCAGGTTGGGGTTGAGCTGGGTGTTGGCGATGAAGCGCTCGCATTTGGCACGGTCGAAGCGCGGGTGGATGCCGTCGACGAAATCGATGGCTTCCTTCACCTTGATCCAGCGAGGCAGCACCGCCACGTCGGCGATGAAGCATACGTCGCGCATCAGTTCGTCGCGCTGGGTGCGCGGGTCCAGTCCCAGGACCTTGAGCTCTCCTTCGAATGGCACCAGCCCCAGGATCGCCTTCAGCGCGGTGGTCTTGCCCGCTCCGTTGGGGCCGATCAGGCCGATGATGCGGCCGGAGTCGATCTCGAAGCTGGTGTCGTCAAGTGCCAGCCTGCTGCGGTAGGCCTTGCGCAGGACGCGGGCGCTGATCACGTTGATCGGTTGGATGTTCTCGGCAGCGACGTTCATTTCACGACTCCCTGTCGCAGCAGTTCTTCGGTGGACAGCCCCAGACGCTGGATGCGCTCGGCGACTGCCGGCCACTCGTCGTGCAGGAACCGTTCGCGTTCATTGGTCATCAGTTTCTTTGCCGCTTCCTCGGTGACGAACATCCCCAGCCCCCTGCGCTTTTCCACGAGAGCCTCGTCGGCCAGTTCCTGGTAGGCGCGCGAGACGGTGATCGGATTGAGCTGGTATTCGGCGGCCACCTGGCGGACCGAAGGCAGGGCGTCGCCCGGCTTGAGCACGCCGTCGAGCATCATGGCAATCACTCGTTCCTTGAGTTGGCGGTAGATCGGTGCGCCGTCCGTCCACTGGATCGAGGTCAAGGTCATCATGGTTCAGCCCCCGGGGCGCAGTGACTGCGCGAATGAGAAGTAGGGCATGGTCAGGGAGGCACGGACGCGGTGGCTCTTGCGCTGCGGCGCTGGAGCTTCCTCGCCCGCTTGCAGTTCTGCGGCCACGACCGCCTCGACCAGCCTTGGCTGCCCGGCAAGCGTCGCTGGCCGATCCCGGCCCCCGCTGGCCAGCAGCATCGCCGCGAGGACGATCCCGAGGGAAGCCAGGCCGGACAGCATATTGAAGAGTGGGTCTTTCATTGGAACTCCCCTGCGTTGGGTGAGTGGTGTTGTATTGAACTATAACACCAAATCAGCAGACGTCAATGCCCCGGTCACTCCCTGGACCCAACTGATGGCAGGGGTGGGCAGAAAACGCCGGTTCACGAGCGGGGCGGGTCGTTTCGGGTCGGAAAAGCAGGCTCGCTGGCGGTTTTCTCCGTGGTGGGTGCTGGCGCCTGGGATAGCCCGGACGCCGGCGAAAAGCACGGGAAGGCGGGACCGATGCACTGAATCGGCCGCGCCAACCCGCGGGGAACCGCCCGTAAGAGGTACTGCAACGGGCTCGGCCGCGCTGCCGTACGAGGACACGAATGAAGACGCACGGTATGAAGGGTGCAAGGCTGGCCACCGTTGCTGATGAAGCTAACGGCATGCCGGAGGAGGGTGCGTGAGAGAATATGCGACGAACGCCGACCACGGGCGAATCAACTTTTTCACAGGAGTTTTGCAATGAAGCGGTCGGTACGAAGCGTCGCCGCCCTGGTGGCAGCCACCATGGCAATGATCGGAGGGAATGTTTTGGCACAAGAGAAAACAACGCTCGTGACCGAGCGCGACAAGGTCAGCTATGCAGTAGGCATGGACGTCGGCAAGTCGTTCGCGCCAGTGTCGCCGTACCTGGACCTGGGATCCTTCGAACGCGCAGTGAAGAATGCCTTCGACGGCAACAAGCCGCTGCAGTCCGAAGAGGTCGCCAAGGCGACCGACGCCGCTTTGCGCATGAACCTCGCCGCCGCACAGGGCGCCCCGGTCCCGGGCATGGCGCCGGGGACGCAGCCGCCGCAGGTCGACAAGGCGCAGGTGGGCCTGATGCTGGGCGACCGCGCCGTTGGCCCCGCGCTGGCGCCGATGAAGGACGAACTCGACCTCGCGCTGGTGATGCAGGCGCTGCGGACCACTTTCGGAGGCGGCCAGCTCCTGTTGAGTGAGCAGGAGGCCTCCCAGACCATGCAGGCGTTCATGGCCGGCAAGCAGGCGGAGATGACCCGCAAGCAGGCCAGCGCCGGCGCCGAGAACCGCTCCAAGGGCGCGGCCTTCCTGGCACGGAACGCCAACCAGCAGCGGGTGGTCACCACGCCTTCGGGTTTGCAGTACATGGTGCTGCGCCAGGGCAGTGGCGCCCGGCCCGCGCCCTCCAGCCGCGTTCGCGTCAACTACGAAGGCAAGCTGCTGGACGGGACCGTGTTCGACAGTTCCTATGAGCGCGGCGAGCCGGCCGAATTCGGGCTCGGCCAGGTCATCCCGGGCTGGACCGAAGGCGTGGCGCTGATGCCGGTCGGTTCCAAGTACCGCTTCTGGATCCCGTCGAGCCTGGCTTACGGCCCCAGTGGCACCCAGGGCGGCCCGATCGGACCTGATGCCACGTTGACGTTTGACGTCGAGCTGATGGGTATCCTCCAGTAGTTTCGGCACCACCCAGGGATCGAAGAACATGCGGATTGCGATTTTCGGGACCGGCTATGTGGGGCTGGTCACGGGCACTTGTCTGGCTGAAGTCGGCCATGAAATCTTCTGTGTCGACATCGACGAGGCCAAGGTGGATGGCCTCAACAACGGCGTGGTACCGATCTACGAGCATGGCCTCGAGCCGATGGTCCAGTCCAACCACGAGGCTGGCCGGCTGCACTTCACCACCGACGCGGCCCATGCCATTGCCCAGGGCGAGGTGGTGTTCATCGCGGTAGGCACACCCCCGGACGAGGACGGCAGCGCCGACCTGCGGTACGTCCTCGCCGTGGCCAGGACCATCGGCCAGCACATGGAACGGCCGACCGTGGTGGTGGACAAGTCCACCGTGCCGGTAGGCACCGCCGACAAGGTTCGCGCGGCCATCGCCGGCGAGCTCGAAAAACGCGGCAAGGTCCTGCAATTCGACGTCGTGTCCAATCCCGAATTCCTCAAGGAAGGTGAAGCGGTCAACGATTTCCTGCGCCCGGACCGGATCGTGATCGGCTCCGACAGCGAATCGGCCATCGAGCTGATGACACGCCTGTACGCGCCCTTCAATCGAAACCATGACCGGATGGTGGTCATGGACGTGCGTTCGGCCGAACTCACCAAGTACGCCGCCAACGCAATGCTCGCCACCAAGATCAGCTTCATGAACGAAATCGCGAATATCGCCGAGCGCGTGGGCGCGGACATCGAGAGCGTGCGCCAGGGCATCGGCTCGGACAAGCGCATCGGCTGGCACTTCATCTATCCCGGTGCCGGCTATGGTGGCTCGTGCTTACCCAAGGACGTGCAGGCGCTGGCCCGCACCGCCCACTCGCACGGCTACCAGACACGCCTGCTGGACGCGGTGGAAGGAGTCAACGAATCGCAGAAGGGACATCTGTTCGAGCTGATCCAGCGCCACTACGATCGTGGCGAAGACGAGGGCGTGCGCGGCAAGACGTTCGCCGTGTGGGGGCTGTCGTTCAAGCCCAACACCGACGACATGCGCGCGGCGTCGAGCCGGCGCCTGCTCGCCCAGCTCTGGGAAGCGGGCGCCAGGGTGCGCGCATTCGATCCCGAGGCGGCCGGGGAAGCAAAAAGGATCTTCGGAGCGCGCGACGACCTGGTGCTCTGCGATTCGGCGTGGGCCGCGATCGATGGTGCCGATGCGCTCGCGGTGGTCACCGAGTGGAAACAGTTCCGCAGTCCCGATTTCGAGCGCATGGCGGCGACCCTGTCCGACCGCGTGGTATTCGACGGCCGCAATCTCTACACGCCTTCCGAGGTCGAAGAGGCGGGGCTGGCGTACTACGGAATCGGCCGCGGCAGGTCGCTGCATGCAGTCTGACGTGACCGCCGACGCAGGTGCGCTGGAGCAGCGGCTGATCGAACTGGAAACGCGCGTCGCGTTCCAGGAGTACGCGCTCAACGAATTGAGCGAGGCGCTTGCGGACGCACGCGCCGAGGGCAGTCGCACCACCGAGCTGATGCGCGGGATGCTCACCGACCTGCGCAAGGTGCGCACCGAGCTGTATGCGGACGCGGCCGAAGAGCCGCCTCCGCCGCACTACTGACGTCTTGCCCGATGCATCCACACCGCACCTCCGCTGCTGCCGAAGACCATGACCGATTCACTGCGTGACCAACTGCTTGGGCTAGGTTTCAAGCCTGCCCCCAAGCCTGCGCCCAAGCCCGAGCGCAAGCCGGAGCGCAAGCCGGAGCGACCATCCGACCGCCGGCCGCAGCGCCCGTACGATCGGGGTCAGGAAGCGCACGGCCAGCCGCGCCAGGGGCCCGGCGCGCAACGACGTCCGGAGGGCAAGCCGGGTGATCGCCCAGCAGCGCCGCGTCCTGCCGGAGCCGGGGCCAGGCGTCCGAAGCCACCGCGATCGCGCGAGGAAATGGACCTGGCCAAGGCCTATGCCATCCGCGCCCAGAAGGAGAAAGAGGAGCGGATCGAGGCCGAGAGGCTGAAGCAGGAGCAGGGACGGCTGCGGCGGGAAGCCAAGGCCGCCGTCGAAATCCTGCTCAAGGACAGGACGCTCAACCATCCCGATGCCGACATCGCCCGGCACTTCGATTACGGCGGCAAGATCAAGCGGGTGCACGTCACCGCCGAGCAGCTCAAGGCGCTCAATGCCGGTGAACTGGGAGTGGTGCAGCAGAACGGACGCTACCTGCTGGTGTCGTCCGAACTGCTCGCGCAGGCCGAGGCGCTGTTTCCTCAGTGCATCGCGCTGAAGGTCGACCCGAGCGCCGGGGCCGCGGACGACGCTTATGCCGACCCGCGTTTCCAGGTCCCCGACGACCTGGTCTGGTAGAACCGCTATCGGCGGGTGCGGACCAGCCAGTTCCAGCTGATCGCGGCCGCGACCAGGGCAGCGCACCCTGAGACCAGGAACGCGGTCTCGCCACCGTAGCGCCAGAGTTGCCCGGCGAGCAGGGCACCCACCACGCCGCCCACGCCCGACGACAGTCCGTAGAACACGCCCTGGCCGTGTCCATTGAGTCGCCCCGGGAAGAACCGCACCAGGAGCTGCATCGCGGCAGCGAAGAACGCGCCGAAGTTGACCGCATGGGTCAGCTGGGCCAGCACCATCAGCGGCGCGCTGTCCGGGAACAGCCCGGTCGCCCACCAGCGCAGCGCCGCGGTGACCAGCGCGAAGCTCAACACCTTGCCGGCATCCCAGCGCTGGAAAATACGGCTGGCCATGAAGAACACACCGATCTCGGCCAGCACCCCCACGGTCCAGAACATGCCAAGCCCTGACGCGGAATAGCCGTGCTCGGACAGGTAGATGGAGAAGAACGTGTAGTAGGGTCCGAAGGACACCTGGGCAAGGAAGGCCGCGGCGAAGAATGCGATGACCTTCGGCTGCCTGAGGCGGGCGCGAAAGCCCTCCTGCGGCAGGTGCGGCGGCTCCTCTGGGAGGCAGGCGTACTGGTTCCGGTACGAGGACAGCAGCAAGGCGCCGAGCAGGGGCAGCATCAGCCAGGGCAGCGACAGCACGCCGAAGCGGTCGATCAGCACGCCGTAGAGCGCGACCACCACGATGAAACCGATCGAGCCCCAGACGCGGATGCGACCGTAGCGATCGCTGCGCGCGCCCAGGTGCGACATGGTGATCGACTCGAACTGCGGCATGACGGCGTTGTAGGCGAAGCAGAACGCGCACATGGCAACGAACAGTCCGACGAATCCGAGTGGCAGGAGGAAGGCGGTGAAGCTGGTGAGGGTCAGCCAGCAGCCGATGTGCAGCCATCGGATCGGTCGCGTCGAACGCGCGGCCAGCGTCGTCCATGCGCTGGGCGCCACGATGCGCGTGGCGTACCACAGGCTCATGAGGATGCTGATGGCGGCAACGTCCATGCCGCGGCCCTGGAGGTAGAGGCTCCAATAGGGTGTGAACGCGCCGAGCGCGGCGTAGTAGGCCAGGTAGAAGCTCGAGAGCCGCACCAGCGGCAGCGCAGGAACTTTCCGCCCGGGTCCGGCCTCGGCATCTGGTCCAAGTCGCGTCATGCGGCGCGGCTCAAGGATGATCCGCAACGAAGGCGGATCGAGGTGGCAAGGATGCTTTGTTCATGCAGATGTCCGACCGGCGCTGGCGACGCTTATTCGGGATCGTAGTCCAGGTTCGAAGCGAGCCAGCGCTCCGCCTGTGCCAGGGTCACTCCCTTGCGCTTTGCGTAGTCCAGGGCCTGCTCCCGCGACACTCGCCCGACCACGAAGTACTGGCTGCCCGGATGGCTGAAGTAATAGCCGGATACGGCGGCGGTGGGCAGCATGGCGAAGCTTTCGGTGAGGGTCATGCCCGCATTTTCGCCGGCGTCGAGCAGTTGGAACAGCGCCCCCTTCTCGCTGTGTTCCGGACACGCGGGGTAGCCGGGAGCTGGGCGGATGCCGCGGTACTTTTCGGAGATCAACGCTTCATTGTCCAGCTGCTCGTCGGTCTCGAAGCCCCAGAACTCGGTGCGCACGCGCTGGTGCAGGCGTTCGGCCAGCGCTTCGGCCAGGCGGTCGGCCAGTGCCTTGAGCAGGATCGAGTTGTAGTCGTCATGGTCGGCCTCGAACCGCGCCACGTGTTCGTCGATGCCAATGCCAGCGGTCACCGCGAAGGCGCCGATCCAGTCCTGCTTGCCACTGTCCTTCGGTGCAATGAAGTCGGCCAGGCAGAAGTCGGGGCGTTCGGTGGGCTTGTCCACCTGCTGGCGAAGGAAGTGCAGTGTCGCGGTTCCTGTTCCTTCTCCCGGCGGGAGAAGGGAAACAACGACATCGTCGCCGACACTGTTCGCAGGCCAGAGTCCGAACACCGCCCTTGCCGTGAGCCACTTCTCATCCACGATCCGCCGCAACATCTCGCGCGCATCGGCGAACAACTCCCTGGCCTGGGTGCCGACGACCGGGTCGGTCAGGATCGCAGGGTATTTGCCGGCCAGCTCCCAGGCCTGGAAGAACGGCGTCCAGTCGATCAGGTCGACGAGTTCGGACAGCGGATAGTCGTCGAACACGGTCACGCCGGTGGAGCGGGGTTCCGGGGGCGAATACTGGTCCCAGCCGCCATCGAACTTCTGCCCGCGCGCCTTGGCCAGCGGAACAAGACGCTTGGCGTCGCCGCGATTGAGGTGGCGCTGGCGGATCTCGGCGTAGTCCGCATCGTTGGCCGCGACGAACGCTGCGCGCAGGTCTCGCGAGATCAGCGACTGGGCGACGCCCACCGCGCGCGAAGCATCCTTCACCCACACCGTGGGCGACTTGTAGTGCGGGTCGATCTTCAGCGCGGTGTGGGCGCGCGAGGTGGTCGCGCCACCGATGAGCAGCGGCATGGTCATGCCCTGGCGCTGCATCTCCCGCGCTACGTGCGACATCTCTTCCAGCGATGGGGTGATCAGTCCGGACAGGCCGATGATGTCCGCGTTCTCGGCTCGCGCGGCGTCGAGGATCTTCTGGGTCGGCACCATGACGCCAAGGTCGATGACTTCGAAGTTGTTGCATGCCAGGACCACGCCGACGATGTTCTTGCCGATGTCGTGCACGTCGCCCTTGACCGTGGCCATGATGATCTTGCCGTTGTTCTTGCCGACCTCACCGGTGCGCAGTTTCTCCGCCTCGATGAAGGGCAGCAGGTAGGCGACGGCCTTCTTCATCACCCGAGCCGACTTGACGACCTGCGGCAGGAACATCTTGCCCGCGCCGAACAGGTCGCCGACGACGTTCATGCCATCCATGAGCGGGCCCTCGATCACGTCCAGCGGCCGCGTCGAAAGCTGCCGCGCTTCCTCGGTGTCGGTGACCACGTACTGGTCGACGCCGTGCACCAGTGCGTGGCTCAGTCGCTCGCGCACCGGCAGCTCGCGCCAGGCCAGGTTCTCGACCTGCGCCTCGCCCTTCTTGCCGCGATAGCGCTCGGCGATCTCAAGCAGGCGCTCGGTGCCGTCCTTGCGACGGTTGAGGATGACGTCCTCGACGCGCTCGCGCAGGTCCGGCTCCAGGTCGTCGTAGATCGGCATGGCGCCGGCGTTGACAATGCCCATGTCCATGCCCGCGCGGATCGCGTGGTACAGGAATACGGCGTGGATCGCCTGGCGCACCGGCTCGTTGCCGCGGAACGAGAACGACACGTTGGAGACACCGCCTGAGACGTGGCAGTGCGGCAGTGTCTGGCGGATGATCCGCGTGGCCTCGATGAAGTCCACTGCGTAGTTGTCGTGCTCCTCGATGCCGGTAGCCACGGCGAAGATATTGGGGTCGAAGATGATGTCTTCAGGCGGGAACCCGACCTTCTCGGTCAGCACTTTGTAGGCGCGGGTGCAGATTTCCACCTTGCGCGCGCAGGTGTCGGCCTGGCCGTCCTCGTCGAAGGCCATCACCACCGCGGCGGCGCCGTAGCGCAACACCTTGCGGGCCTGTTCGATGAAGGCGTCCTCGCCCTCCTTGAGCGAGATCGAGTTCACCACGCTCTTGCCCTGCAGGCACTTCAGGCCTGCCTCGATCACGCTCCACTTCGATGAGTCCACCATTACCGGTATGCGCGCGATATCCGGCTCGGACATGATCAGGTTGAGGAAGCGGGTCATCACCTTCTCGGAATCGATGAGGCCTTCGTCCATGTTGACGTCGAGTATCTGCGCGCCGCTGGCAACCTGCTGCCGCGCGACTTCGACCGCGTCCTCGTAGCGGCCCTCCTTGATCAGCTTGCGGAACTGCGCGCTGCCGGTGACGTTGGTGCGCTCGCCGATGTTGATGAAAAGCAGTTCCGGGGTGATCACCAGCGGCTCGAGGCCGGACAGGCGGGTATGGGGGGTAGGGGTGTTCATGCCGCCAGGTCCAGAGGCTGCGGCAGCCGACGCGGCGCTATTCCCGCCACCGCTTCGGCGATGGCCTTGATGTGCGCCGGCGTGGTGCCGCAGCAGCCACCCACCATGTTCAGCAGGCCCGACTCGGCGAACTCCTTCAGCGTCGCCGCCATTTCCTCGGGCGTTTCGTCGTACTCGCCGAAGGCGTTCGGCAGGCCGGCATTGGG
>JBDNHW010000034.1:0-62293 GCA_041688625.1 Pseudoxanthomonas sp. | reverse complement strand
GTGGAGGGGTGCGATGCCGTGGTGTTCGTCGCCGGGTCCGGTGGCGGCACCGGGCCGGACAAAACCGACGCCATCGACCGCGATGGCGCGATCGGCATGGTCGACGCGGCCAGGAAAGCGGGCGTGAAGCGCTTCGTGATGAGGAGTGAATCCGCGTTCGACCTCGCCTGCCTGATCCGGGAGACCGAACCCGGCTTGGCGGCGGTGACCAGCAGATGGACGTGGTTGGTCATCAGCGCGTACGCGTGCAGGTCCGGCGCACTTCAGATTCGATGGGGCAGGTTGTCATGTCTCCGGTCCCGCGCATGCCGCCGTATCCGCATAGGCACGCACGCGTTGTTGATCCGGATCAATGTGCAGGAGGGACCAGAAGGTCCAGACTGGCCGTCTCGACTTCTGCGCGCTTCCTGTGCGGAGGGCGATGCAGCAGCGACGGGAGTCTGACGGCCATGTGGGAGACGCTGATCGCAAGCCAGGACCTGGGGCGGGTGCAGAGCCTGGCGGCAATCCTGATCCGTTACGGATTCGGCGACGTGGTGAGCCGGCTGGGACTGGCGCGGCCCCTGGGCCGTGCCGGACGCGTCGTGCCGCTCGGGGGCCTCGAGGAACTGGTGGCGCTGCCTGCGCCGGTCAGGGTGCGGCGTGCGATGGAGGAGATGGGGCCAAGCTTCGTCAAACTCGGGCAGGTCCTGGCCACGCGCGTGGACCTGTTTGCACCGGAATGGATCGACGAATTCAGCCGTCTGCAGAACGCCGTGCCAGCGGTGTCCTTCGAGGCCATCCGCGCGGAAATGACCGAGGCCCTGGGCGCGACACCGGAATCGGTGTTCGCCTGGCTCGATCCGGAACCGCTGGCTGCCGCATCGATCGCCCAGGTGCACCGCGCGCGGCTGCACGATGGCCGCGAGGTGGTGGCCAAGGTCCGGCGGCCGGGCATCGGCCCGCTCATTGCGGCCGACCTGCGCCTGCTGGAATACGTGGCTGGCCGGATCGAGGCGAAGTTCCCCGACCTGCGCCGCTTCCATCCGCTGGGCGTGGTGCACCAGTTCAAGGGTTCGCTGACGCTCGAGCTGGACCTGGCCGCCGAATGCCGGCACGCCGAGCGCATCGCGGCCAGTTTCGCGCACGACGATCGTATCGTGGTGCCGACGGTGCATTGGCCGGGCACCAGGGAGGCGATGAACGTGCAGGACTTCGTCGACGGCATTGCGGTGGCGGACCTTGCCGCGCTGGATGCCGCTGGCGTGGATTGCCGGCAGGTGGCGCGTACCGGCGCACAGGCCGTGCTCAAGATGATGCTCGAGGATGGCTTCTTCCACGCCGATCCGCATCCCGGCAATGTGATCGTGCTGCGCGATGGGTGCATCGCCATGATCGATTTCGGGATGGTGGGCCGGCTTTCGCAGGCGCGTCGCGAGGAGGTGGTCGGGCTGTTGTTCGGCCTGGTGGAACGCGATGTGGAGCGCGTGACCGAGGTGTTGCTGGACTGGACCGAAGGTGCCGGCATCGACGAGGAGCAACTGACCATCGACATCGACGGGTTTGTCGACCGCCACCACGGCGTGCCGCTGGGCCAGCTGGACCTTGCCGCCATGCTGCTGGACGTGACCGGCCTGCTGCGCTCGCACCAGCTTGCACTGCCCGCCGACCTGGCCCTGCTGATCAAGGTGTGCCTGACCCTGGAGGGGTTGGGACGCAGTCTGGATCCGGGCTTCGACATGGCCAGCGAGGCCCGGCCGTTCCTGCATCGCGCCATGGCCGCGCAACTGGGTCCGCGTGCGCTGGCACGGCGGGGCGCAGGTGCGCTGGCCAACTCCGCCAGTCTGCTCGCGGCGCTGCCACGGGAGCTGCGCCGGCTGATGCGCGTGGTGCGCGGCGGTGGTGCACGGCTGCACATGAGCGTGGACGAGCTGCAGGAGCTGGGCAGGCAACTGTCGCATTCGGCCAATCGGCTTTCGGGCAGCATGGTGATCGCGGCGCTGATCGTGGGCTCTTCGGTGACCATGACGGTCGAGGGCGGGCCGACCCTGCTGGGGCTGCCGTTCTTCGGCCTGCTCGGCTTCGTCGGCGCGACGATCGCGGGCATCTGGCTGCTGTGGTCGATCTTCCGCAGTGGCGGGGGGCGCTAGGCTTGCGGGCACGCTTGCACAGGCTGAAGCTGCCGCCATGATCGACCTCGATCAACTGGGAAGGCTGGCGGTCGCGCTGGGCATCGGCCTGCTGGTCGGTGTGGAGCGGGAACGCCGCAAGGGCGAAGGGCCGGGGCGCGCTGCGGCCGGCGTGCGCACCTTCGCACTGATTGCCATGGCAGGTGCGGTTGCCCAGGTGCTGGGGGTCGTGGCCATTGCCATCGCCGGCGCTTTCATCGTCCTGGCGGCGCTCGCGAGCTATCGCGCCAGCCAGTCGCGCGATCCGGGGCTGACCACCGAAGTCGCGATGCTGGTGGTGTTCCTGCTCGGGATGCTGGCGATGCGCGAGGTGGCCCTGGCCGCCGGCCTGGCGGTCGCGGCGGCGCTGCTGCTGTCGATGAAGTCGCGCGTGCACCGCTTCGTGAAGAACGTGCTGACCGAGCAGGAACTGCACGATGGCCTGCTGCTGGCCGCGGCCGCGGTCATCGTGCTGCCATTGCTGCCTGATCGCGCGATCGATCCATGGCAGGTGCTGAACCTGCGCAAGCTGTGGCTGCTGGCGGTGATCGTGATGGGGATCAACGCGGCGGGCCACGTTGCCCTGCGAGCGTTCGGTGCGCGTACCGGCCTGCTGCTGGCGGGCCTGGCCGGCGGCTTTGCTTCGAGCACGGCGACCATCGCGGGCATGGGCGCAATGGCCAGGCGCGATCCGCGCCTGGCGATGGCCTGTGCGGGCGCAGGCATGGTCTCCAACGTCAGCACGATCGTCCAGTTGGCGGTGATCTCGGCGGCGCTTTCTCCGGCCCTGCTGCACGTGCTGTGGCCGCCGCTGGTGGCCGCCGGTGTGGTCGTCGTGCTGTTTGCTCTGGGCGCCGCCTGGGCCACGCGCAACCTGGCCGCCGACGAGCCTGCAATCGTCGGCCGCGCCTTCGAGCCGCGCCACGCGCTGCTGTTCGTCGCGGTCGTGGCGGCAGTGATGGTGCTGTCGGCGGCGATGCTGGCCTGGCTGGGGGATACCGGTCTTGGCCTGACCCTGGCGGTCGCCGGGCTTGCCGACGTTCATGCCGCGGCGGCATCGGCCGCGCAACTCGTGGCGCTGGACCGGATCCAGCCGCAGGCGGCCATCCCCGGACTCACCCTCGCGCTGGCGGCCAACTCCCTGACCAAGGTGGTGCTGGCCTTCATCACCGGTGGGCGCGCCTACGCACTGCGGCTGTTGCCCGGCATCGCCGCGATGGTGTTGGCCTTCGCCCTGGGGGCCTGGCTGTGGGCGTAAGTACAGGCGCGCCGGCCTTCGACTGACGGGTCGACAGTGATGGATTGACTGCCTCCGTCACCGATCGTCAGTCGCCGACCGTGACGGCTGGGGCAAAACACCGTCTTCACAGGCGGCACCTATGCTGCATCGAGCCGGGGGCACCGTCCGTCAGGAAGCCAGAGATCGAATGTACGTCGCAGGGCTTGGCACAGCGCATCCGGAACACCGTTACACCAAAGCCGATTGCTGGACATCCTTCCAGGCCTCGCCCTGGTTCGAGCGCCTGGATCGCCGCGCGCGGATGATCACCGAGCTGGTGCTGGCGCGCGACAACGGAATCGAAGCTCGATTCCTGGCGGTGGACTCGCTGGACGAGGTGTTCTCGATCGATCCCGACACCCTGCACCAGCGCTTCGCCACCCATGCACCGGCGCTGGCATCGCAGGCCGCTGCGCGCGCTCTCGCCGATGCCGGGCTCGCGGCCGGCGACATCGACGGCGTGATCGTCAGCACCTGCACCGGCTACCTCTGTCCAGGCCTGAGCAGCTATGTCGCCGAATCGATCGGGTTGCGCGCCGACGTGCAGGCGCTGGACCTGGTGGGCCAGGGTTGCGGCGCAGCGCTGCCCAACATGCGAATGGCCGAAGCATTGATCGCCTCGCAACGGTGCGAGCGGGTCCTGTCGGTGTGCGTGGAGGTCAGCAGCGCGGCGATGTACCTGGACAACGATCCGGGCGTGCTGATCAGCGCCTGCCTGTTTGGTGATGGCGCGGGCGCGGCAGTGCTGTCGGCCTCGCCACAGGCGGAGCGGCGGAGCATCAGATGGACGCGTGCAGCCTCGGTCATCGATCCTGGCGAGCGTGAGGCACTGCGATTCGAGCAACGCGGTGGACTGCTGCGCAATATCCTGACCCGCAGGGTGCCCAAGCTCGCGGCCCAACATGCGCAGCACGTGTTGCGCGAGGTCCTCGATGCAGAGGGCTTGCAGCCGGGCGACGTCGACGGCTGGATCTGGCACGCAGGAGGGCGCGACGTGCTGGCTGCGCTGCGCGAGCAGCTGGACCTGTCCGAAGACGACGTGCGCCACAGCGCGGCGATGTTGCGCGAGTACGGCAATCTCAGCAGCGCCTTCGTGTACTTCGTGCTGCAGGCGGCGCTGGCCGACGACGCACCCGGCGGCCGCTGGTGGCTGGCCTCGTTCGGCGCCGGCTTCAGCAGCCACGGTGCGCTGCTGGAGGTCTCGTGAGACCTGTGTCGCTGTCGGGAGAACCGCTGGTGGCGAAGAGTCCGGGCGTGCGCATGCCGCCGTGGCGACCGTGATCTCGCAACGCAGTGTCGTGCCCGAGCTGCTGGACAGCCTTCCGGTCGACGACCCGCTTGCGATCGGCTCGCGTGCGGACTTGCGCCGCATCAATCGCATCATGGGCGCGGCCTCGCTGCTCGCCCGCGCGCTCGACCCATTGCTGGGCGACTCCGGCACCGTAGAGCTGGTCGAGCTCGGTGCCGGCGACGGCAACCTGCTGCTGCGCGTCGCCGAGAGTCGCGCTAAAGACTGGCCGCAAGTCAGTCTGCGGCTTCTCGATCTCCAGCCCGTGGTCAGCGACATCACGCTGCAGCGCTATCGGAAACTGGGCTGGCGGTGCGAGGTGATGCGTGCGGACGTGTTTGACTGGCTGGCGCAGGATGAGGCGCGGAGCGGGGCCGACGACGGGCCGATCGTCATCGCCAACCTGTTCCTGCACCACTTCGAAGGCGAGCGGCTTACCGACCTGCTGCACGGCATCGCCGCGCGCGCACGCGCAGTCGTGTGCATCGAACCCAGGCGATCGCGGGGCGCGTTGCTCGGCAGCCATCTGCTTGGCGCGATCGGCTGCAACCAGGTGACGCGCCACGACGCGGTGGTCAGCGTGCGCGCCGGCTTTCGCGGCAGGGAGCTCACCGACCTCTGGCCGCGGGACGAGCGGTGGCGGATCGATGAGGGCGATGCGGGCATTTTCAGTCATCGCTTCGTCGCAGTGCGCGAGGAAGTCCGCGCGCAGGTGGCTTCGTCATGAGCACCGATTACGACGCGATCGTGATCGGCGCCGGGCCCGCAGGCGCGACCACCGCAATCCGCTTGGCCGAAGCCGGCTGGTCGGTGGCGCTGGTCGAGAAGCGCGACTTCCCGCGGCGCAAGGTGTGCGGCGAGTGCATCGCGGCGACCAACCTGCCGCTGCTCGACGCGCTGGGCGTGGGCGACGCATTTCGCGCAATCGCCGGACCGGAGCTGCGTCGCGTCGGCCTGTTCGTCGGCGAGCGCGAGATCGTCGCGCCGCTGCCGCCCCTCGATGCGGTCAACCACCGGTGGGGACGCGCGCTGGGACGGGAGCATCTGGACACCATGCTGCTGAATCGCGCCGCCGAAGCAGGCGCAACAGTCTGGCAACCCTGGACGGTGAAGCACGAGGAACACGACGGCGCCAGGTACGCCTGCGTCCTGTCTCGCACCGGAAGCAGCGATACGGTGCGTCTGCGCGCACCGGTGCTGGTCCGGGCGCACGGCTCGTGGGAACCGGAGCCCGACGCGCAGGCCGGCGACCGCGCGCCGCATCGCGACGGCGATCTTTTTGCCTTCAAGGGCACCTATCGTGACGCGGACTTCGAGCCTGGCCTGCTGCCGGTCCTCGCCTTCAGCGGCGGCTACGGAGGCATGGTGCTGGGCGACCATGGCCTGACCACCGTGGCGTTCTGCATACGGCGCGATGCGTTGCGCGCGCAGCGCGCGCGCAGTCCCGAGCGCAAGGCCGCGCTGGCCGCGCTGGACCACGTGCAGGCGCACTGCAGTGGCGTGCGCCATGCGCTGGCGGACGCGACGCAAGAGGCGGAATGGCTTGCGGTGGGGCCGATCCAACCCGGCGTGCATGCGCCGTGGCGCGCCGATGGCAGTTTCGCGGTCGGCAACCTGGCCGGCGAGGCGCATCCGATCCTTGGCGAAGGCATCAGCATGGCAATCCAGTCCGCATGGTTGCTGTCCGACCGGCTGCTGGCGCAACCCACGCGCCTGTCAACACAAGATGTTTCACTCGAACAGATCGCCGGCGTCGGCCGCGACTACGCACGCCGCTGGCGCCGCCAGTTTGCGCCGCGCATCCGCCTGGCTGCGGTTTGCGCCCAACTGGCGATGCGCCCGCAGGCGGCCGGCGCCCTGCTGCCGCTGTTGCAGCGATCGCCCGGGTTGCTGACCCTGTGCGCACGCGCGGCAGGCAAGGTACGCCAGCCGGCAATCACGCAGGTCGCGCGCAACATCCATCCCCACCCGAACGGAGCACGGCGATGAGCACCCCGACCACTGACGGCGAGACGTTCGTCGTACTACGCGACCTGATTGCCAAGGATCACGCCGTGGCGCCCGAGACGCTGACCCCGGAAACGCTGTTGAAGACGCTGGAGATCGATTCGCTCTCGCTGATCGAGCTGATCTTCACGCTGGAGGAGCGGTTCGACGTCGAGGCCGACAAGGTGCCCGACGACCTGCCTACGCTCGGCAGCGTGGCCGATTACATCGACGGCTTGATCGCGGCGCGCTCGGCCAGCATCGACGACGGCGCGCCTGCAACCTGATGGCACCGCGCCGTGTCGCCGTTACCGGCATGGGCGTCGTTTCGCCTTTGGGCGACGACGAAGCCAGTTTCTTCGAGAGCCTGCAGGCTGGGCGCTCGGGTGTGCGCAGGCTTGATATGCCGTTTTCCGAGCGCCTCGCGACCCGTATCGGCGCCCCGGTTGCGTTTGACGGCGCCGCACATTTTTCGCCGCCGAGACTGCGCATGCTCGATCGCGTTTCGCAGTTCGCGCTGGTCGCCGCGCAGCAGGCTGTGGACGGGGCAGGTCCCGCCGTGTTCGACGACGAGCTCGAGCGGGCGGGAGTCTTCCTCGGCACCGGCATGGGCGGCGGACAGACCGTCGACGATGGCTATCGGGCGCTCTATGCCGACGGCGCCGCGCGGCTCCCGCCCTTCAGCGTGTTGATGGCGATGAACCACGCCGCCGCCGCGTGGATCGGGATCGAATACGGGCTGCGCGGCCCCAACCTGACCTATTCCACCGCGTGCTCCTCCTCCGCGGTGGCGATTGGCGAGGCGTGGCGGCGCATTCGTGACGGTGAGACCGACCTCATGCTGGCCGGCGGCAGCGAGGCTCCCCTCAACCTGGGCACGCTCAAGGCGTGGGAGGCGCTGAGGACGCTTGCCAGCGAGGACGTCGACGACCCGACCGCATCCTGCAAACCGTTCGCGCGCGATCGCAGCGGCATGGTGCTGGGCGAAGGTGCAGCGGTCCTGGTGCTGGAAGAATGGGAGCGTGCGAAGTGCCGCGGTGCGCGCATCCGCGGCGAACTCATCGGCTACGGATTGAGTACCGACTCCGCCCACATGACCCACCCCACGGTCGAGGGGCAAGCGCGCGCGATGGCGTTGGCGCTCGAATCGGCCGCCATCGACGCCGACGCGATCGGCTACATCAATGCCCACGGCACCGGTACCGCCGCCAATGACGTGACCGAGACCCGTGCGATCCGCCAGGTGTTCGCTGCGCGCGCGGACCACATCCCGGTCAGTTCTACCAAGTCCATGCACGGCCATCTGCTTGGCGCGGCGGGCGCGGTGGAACTGGTCGCGACCCTGTTGGCGCTCGAGCGCGGCACGCTGCCTCCGACGATCAACCTGCGAAGCCCCGACCCCGACTGTGACCTGGACTACATCAGCGAAGGTGCGCGCAAGATGTCCGACGCAGGCGCGGCGATGAGCAACGCCTTCGCTTTTGGCGGCACCAACGCGGTGCTGGTGTGCCGGTCGGAAGCCGCCGCCGGAGCATCGCGGCGCCCGGACTGACCTGTCTCCGCATCTTGAGGCGTCAGGTCAAGCGGCTGGTTCTTTCTACTGAGCGCGCGCAAGTCGCGTTGAAGACATTGCGGCATCCGGTTTTGCCCGGGGCATCAGCGAAAAACGGGATCAGGTGCATCGATCCGGGTCATTCGAGGACTCGACGGATCGTGGCTGCCCCGGAGACCTGACGGCAGGCCCGCGATTGACCGGCGCCTCGATCCGGGGAAACCAGCCTGGCACTGCTTCTACGGCTCGTGTATCCCGTAGTGCTGCCGCCTTCCCACCCACTCGATCGCCGCGCCGACGTCGTCGCGGAGCAGAAGCGCCCGGCGGCGTGCTTCGATGGCTTCGGCTTCTGCCGGCAATCGCGTTCGCAGGTAGTCCTGGACCATGCCAAGCGTTTCGGCGCGCTCTTTCCCGGAATCCAGCGCACCGATCAGCGCCGCGGCCGCGTCGTCCATTCGTTATTCGTGCAGCAATGCCTTCAGGTAGAGCGTCGTCGACAGTGCCCGGTGCTCCTGCAGGTAGTCGAATGAGTCATCCGCGCCGGCGCGGTCGCCCTGCCGCAGGCGCGCGCAGTGCCGCACGGAATGAACGGCCATCCGGCCATAGTCAGACACCTCGCCCACGCCCTCGAGTGCAGCCAGCGCCTTGCGCGAGTTGCCGCGCGCGCAGTGCATCTCGCCAAGGTTGATCGACTGGCTCACGTTCACGCTGCCGTCCTCGGCAAGGGTGCTGGCAAGCTGCATGACCGCCAGGGCCTCGTCGAATCGGCCAAGTCCCTCCAGTGCCATCGCCTTGCTGTTGAGCAGCCACACTTTTGCCTCCGGATGGATGAAGTCCTTCGCGTCGAGCTGCAGGGTCGCCTCCACCAGGCTGACGCTGCGCTGGTCACCCAGAGTGCGGCGGTCAAGGAGGGCGAGATCGTCTTCATCAACGGTCGTTCGCAGGACGCCGAATTGCTGGAGAACATCGCGGTCAACGTGCACAAGCTGGGCGCGTGGCCGATCGTGGGCTACAGCAGCGACCGCATGGCAAAGCGGATGTTCTTCGACGTGCCCGACAAGTACGACGCGCAGGCGGACGAGGTCGGCATGGAAATAGCGAAGCTGATCGACGTGACCATCAGCCTGGGTAACGGCACCAGCGAAAACCTGTTCGAAGGTGCCGATCCACAGCGCATGGCGACACGCGGCAAGGCCAACGCGCCGGTCGCGCAGGCGTTCATGGACAACAACGTCCGCAGCGTCGAGATCGGCAACGATCTCTATCCGACTACATGGCGCGCCGAGCGCTACGGGATGGAGGAGGGCGCGCTGGCCAGCACGTTCTGGAACGGCGTCAACCTCGACTACAGCGAGCTGCAGGCGCGCGGCGAACAGCTCAAGGCGGCGCTTGCGGGCGGCAACCAAATGCGCATCACCAACCCGAACGGTACCGATCTGAAGGTGCGGGTGCAGGGCAGGCCGGTGCTGGTCAGCGACGGCATCATCTCCGCAGAAGACATCAAGCAGGGCGGTCCTGCCGCATCGGTGTACCTGCCGGCTCGCGAGGTCTTCACCACGCCGGTGCCCGGCACGGCCGAAGGCAAGGTGGTGCACACGCGCTCGTTCTAACGCGGCAAGCAGGTGGACAACCTCACCCTGACATTCGTCGGCGGCAAGGCGACGGGCATGAGCGGCTCGAGACCGGGCTTTGCCGATATGAAAGCCGAATACGACGCGATCAACGACGCGCGCAAGGACCTGTTCGCGTTCGTGGACCTGGGCATCAACCCCAACGTCACGCTGCCGGCCAACAGCACGGTCGGAACCTGGGTTCCGGCCGGTGCGGTCACCGTCGGCACCGGCACCAACATCTGGGCCGGCGGTGACAACTCCGTGCCCTACGGCCTCACGGTGTTCCTGCCCGGCAGCACGATGATGCTCGACGGCAAAGCGATCGTCGAGAATGGCGTGTTGAAACTTTGAGGCAGCCGTCCATTGGCTGAAGCGCCGAGGCGGCATGGTTCGGCGGAACGAAGTCAGCTGGCGCCTACCCTTGGCGGGTGGGCGCCCCGGCCATGAACCTGGTCGTGGGCCATCACGTGCGCGCTGGAACAGCGTATCGACCCGCCGTGCATCCCGCTGTTGCCAGGCTTGCTCGACTGGACACGCCGGTATCGGGGTCATGCCGTCGCAGCGCCGACCCCTCATCCCGCCGGAATGTACTCCAGCGGCGCGCCCGGGCCGATCGGCAGGCCCAGCGCCAGCCACACGGTGAAGAGCAGGGTCCATCCAATCGCGAACACCACCGAGTAGGGCAGCATTACCGAGATCACGGTGCCGATGCCGGCCTTGGGCTCGTAGCGCTGCAGGAACGCGATGATCAGTGCGAAGTAGCTCATCATCGGCGAGATGATGTTGGTCACGCTGTCGCCGATGCGGTAGGCGACCTGCGTGAGCTCCGGTGAATAGCCCAGCAGCATGAACATCGGCACGAAGATCGGGGCCATCAGCGCCCACTTGGCCGAGGCCGAGCCCATGAACAGGTTGGCCACCGCGGTCAGGGCGATGAAGCCGGCCATGATCAGCACCTTGGCCGCGACCCAGCGCCAGCCGGCCGGGTTGGGGTCGTCGCCCAGCACCCACTGGCGCGCCGCATCGAGCACGCCTGCGCCTTCCACCGCGAACACCAGTCCCAGCTGGGTCCAGTTGAAGAACGCCACGAACTGCGCGGCGAAGAAGATCAGCACCAGGTACAGGCCCAGCGTGCTCATGCTCTGGCCCATGCCCCTGATCACGTCTTCGTCGCTGCGGATCGTGCCGGCCGCCACGCCGTAGGCGATACCGCAGGCCACGCCGTAGACGAAGATGATCGCCACCACGCTGCTGAGGAACGGCGAGCGCAGCAGGTCGTTGGTGGCCGGGTCGCGCATGAAGCCCGAGCCGGGGAACATCCCGATCGGCAGCGCCGACCACACCAGGATCAGGGTGATCACGGCCGCGGTGAGCACCGCATACATCAGGCCGCGATTTTCCTCGGGCTTGAGCCGCTGCGAATCCGGGTCGGTGGAGACCTGCGCATCAACGGCATCGGCCCCCGTGGCACCGATCGTTCCAGCGCTCCCCGCAGGGCCGGCCGTGCCGGTGGCGACGGTCGCGGTCCCGACGATGGGCGCCGGATCGGGAAAACGCGGTGCCACGATGCGCTCGGTGACGAACCACCCCAGCAGCGTGACCAGCGGGGTGGAGGCAATCATGAAATACCAGTTGGACACCGGATTGACGGTGTAGGCCGGATCGAGGATGCGCGCGGCCTCCTGCGACAGGCCCGCGAGCAGCGGGTCGATGGTGCCGATCAGCAGGTTGGCCGAGTAGCCGCCGGAGACACCAGCGAACGCGGCGGCCATGCCGAGGATCGGATGGCGTCCGGCCGAGATGAAGATCAGTCCGGCCAGCGGCACCAGCAGCACGTAGCCGATCTCGCTGGCCATGTTGGACATCACGCCGGCGAACACCAGCACCGGGGTGAGCAGCACCCGCGGTGAGGACAGCACCAGCAGGCGCAGCGACGCACCGATGAGGCCCGAGTGCTCGGCCACGCCGATGCCCAGCAGTGCCACCAGCACCGTGCCCAGCGGTGCGAACGAGGTGAAGTTGGTGACCAGGCTGGTGGCGATGCGGTGCAGGCCCTCGATCGAGAGCAGGTTGACCACTGCGATCGGCTCACCGGTGGCCGGGTGCTGCGCGCTCACGCCGAAATACGTGGCGACGCCGGACGCCACCACCACCAGCGTCGCCAGCAGCGCGAACAGCGTGGCCGGGTGGGGAAGCGCATTGCCGCCCTTCTCGACGGTGATCAGGAAGCGATCGATGGCGGAACGGCGGGGCGGGGCGTCGGACATGGGCAGGGCCTGGATCGGGAACGGAAGCGGAACGTGAAACGGGACTATAGGTGACGAAGAAGAAATGGGAAAATCGAATGATCCACGGGAGCGTGCTCCTCGCAGACTCCTGATGCGTCATCAGTCTGCAAACGACAGCTCATTTCGCGCGCCGGATTATGTCCTGGGCCAGGCCGTGCAGTCACCGGATGCCAACGCGCGCATGGCACGATAAAGACGCCTCACGGCCGAACCGGGTGCGAAATCCCCGCCCGCGCCATTCAAAAGGAACCAATCCATGACCACGCGCCTGCAATGGCTTGTGTTGCAAGTCACCCGGAAGCTATGGGTGCGGGCGACGGCATTTTCGCTGCTGGCGGTGGCTACCGCACTGGTGGCGGTGTGGTTCAAGCGCTACATCCCGCAGGATATCCCGGCCAAGATCGGCGCCGACGCCGTGGACAACCTGCTCAATATCCTGGCGGTCAGCATGCTGTCGGTGACGATCTTTTCACTGAGCACCCTGGTGGCGGCACTGGCGTCGGCCACCAGCAACGTCACCCCGCGCGCCACCCGGCTGCTGACCGAAGACAGCACCGCGCAGAACGCGCTGGCGACCTTCCTGGGCGCGTTCCTCTTCAGCCTGGTAGGCATCATCGCCCTGCAGACCGGGCTCTACGGCGACACCGGGCGAGGGTCAGGCAGGAGGCGAAGGCGTTGGAGGCCTTGCACGCGTAACGGCAGCTGCTGAAGCGCATTGCATCGAACGCGGCACCAATTGGCCAGTTCCCTGGAACGTGCGGGATCGATCGCGTCCCACACCCTCAGCGCTTCAAATCAAGCGGGTGCCTGGCCGCGGGATCACGCACGCTCTCTTCGCGGCGCGCGCGTCAGCAAGGGATAAACGGCGAACTATGCGGCGGCCGAGAGCAGTCCGACGACCCCGCCGATCAGCACCGGGAGCAGGCCGCCGAAGGTCAGCGCCATGCCGAGGGCGAAGCCGAGCAGGTACTCGGGCCGGTAGGCACGCACGAACAGGGCCACCACGGCGACGGCCATAAGGATCGCTCCCGTCGCGTCCTCGTGGCCTGCCCAGAACGATGCCGCGAGTGCGATTCCGGCAGACAGGGCGCAGTACAGGCGCAGCACGAAAGGCCGATGCAGGCGCCATCCACGACCGGACCGATCGAAGGCATGTCGCGAGGCGATCCATGCGAGCGTCGGGAGCACCGCCAGTCCCCATCCGTTCCACAGCGCGAGTTCTGAGGGCGGCTTGCCCGCAACCTGAAGCTGCCACCGGCAGGCACGGCCGGCGGCAGCACGCGGGACCCCACGTTTCGATTACGGCATGATTGGCGTCCCGGGGAGCCCTGCTCCCGTCCTCCTTGGAGTGTCCATGCGTCGCATCCTTGCCGTGTCCGCCTTGTCCCTGGCCCTGTGCGTGGCCTGCTCGAGTGGCGCGCCACCGGTCGCCACGACCGGTCCCGCCGCGACCATGTCGGCCCAGGCCGCCGCCTCCGTCGCCGATGCGCGCCTCAACGAGTGGTTCGAGCGCAAGTACGAGGAGCAGCTGCAGTTCAATCCGATGCAGATGACGATGCTCGGCCGCAAGCAGCGCTACTCCGAACTGGACGACATGTCGCGCGAAGGTGCAGCCAGGCAGCTGGCCTGGTTGACCGCGACGCTCGCAGAGATGAAATCCAGCTTCGACTACGACGCACTCGGCGACGAGGCCCAGCTGTCGTGGGACCTGTTCGTCTACCAGACGGAGGCCGCCACGGTCGCCGATCGCTTCAGCGACCATGCCTATCCGTTCGAGCAGATGGGCGGCGCGCAATCGTTCCTGCCGACGTTCCTGATCAACTTCCACAAGGTCGAGAACGAATCCGACTACCTCGCCTACGTGGCGCGCCTGCGCGAGGTGCCGCGCGCGTTCGGGCAGCTTATGGACCAGGTGAAGCGTTCGGCCGCAATGGGCATCCGGCCGCCGCGCTTCGCCCATGAGGGCGTGATCGAGCAGGCCGGCAAGGTCATCACCGGCGCGCCGTTCACCGACGGCAAGGACAGCGCGCTCTGGGCCGACGCGCAGGCCAAGGCTGAGGCGCTGGTCAAGGCCGGCAAGATCGACGCGTCGCGCGCGCAGGCGCTCAAGGCCGACGCCCGCGCGGCGCTGGTCGATGCGGTGCAGCTGGCATTCGCCGATGTCGTGGCCTGGTACAAGGCGGATTTGCCGAACGCCGCGGTCAATCCGTCGGGCGTGGGGTCCACCCATCCCAACGGCACGGCGTTCTACGAGCAGCGCCTGCGTGCATCGACCACCATCGACCTGAGCGCCGACCAGATCCACCAGATCGGCCTTACCGAAGTGGCGCGCCTGCGTGGTGAAATGGAAGCGTTGAAGGACCGGGTGGGCTTCGAGGGCGACTTGAATGCGTTCTTCAAGTTCGTGCGTACGGACCCGCAGTTCAAGTATCCGAACACGGACGAAGGCCGGCAGGCCTACATCGACGACGCCAGCAAGGCGATTGCCACGATCAGGCAGCAGCTGCCCAAGTACTTCGGTCTGTTGCCCAAGGCCGACATCGTGGTCAAGCGCGTGGAGGCGTTCCGCGAGGTCGCCGGCGCCGCGCAGCACTACTACCCGAGCACGCCGGACGGCAGTCGCCCGGGCGTGTACTACGCGCACCTGTCGGACATGGCCGCGATGCCCAAGACCGAACTGGAGGTGATCGCCTACCACGAGGGCCTGCCGGGCCATCACATGCAGATCGCCATCGCCCAGGAACTCGAGGGCGTGCCGGAGTTCCGCAAGCAGGCCAACTTCAACGCCTACGCCGAAGGCTGGGGCCTGTACTCGGAATGGCTGGCGCGCGAGATGCCCGGCACCTACACCGATCCCTATTCGGAATACGGCCGGCTGACCTCGGAGATGTGGCGCGCGATCCGGCTGGTGGTCGACACCGGCCTGCACGCCAAGGGCTGGACCCAGCAGCAGGCGGTGGCCTACATGTCGGAAAACAGCTCGATCCCGCAGGCCGCCGTCGAGGCCGAGATTCGTCGCTATATCACCTGGCCCGGCCAGGCGACGGGCTACAAGATCGGCATGATCAGGATCCAGGAGCTGCGCGCCAGGGCCGAGGCGCAATTGGGTAACGACTTCGATATCCGCGGCTTCCATGACGCCGTGCTTGGCGGTGGCGCCATGCCGCTGACCTTGCTCGAGCGTCGCGTGGAGCAGTGGATCGAGAACGAGAAGCGGGGCTGAGACTGCGAGCCTCCTGCGTCGCCGCCTGCCGTTCTTCACTGCGGGTGGCGACGTTCTTCCCGGCCTGGATAAGGCAGTATCGGCACTTGGACCGTACATGAGAACTCCGCCATGAACCCCGCCACCCAGAACGATATGGCCCGACTGCTGCTGCGCGTCACCCTGGGCGTGCTGATCCTGCTGCACGGCATCGCCAAGCTGCAGGACGGGGTCGGCGGCATCGAAGGCATGCTGGTAGCGCGCGGACTCCCGGCCGAGCTGGCATACGCCGTCTTCATTGGCGAGGTGCTGGCTCCCTTGATGCTGATCGTCGGCTTCCATGCGCGCATTGGTGCCGTCCTGGTGGCGATCAACATGCTGGTGGCGATCGTGCTGGTGCACATGCGCCAGCTGGCGAGCTTGAACGAGCAAGGCGGCTGGGACATCGAACTGCAGGCAATCTACCTGGTCTCGGCCATCGCCCTGGCCCTCAGCGGCCCGGGACGTTTCGGCATCAACGGCCGCTGAGGTTGTCGTGGTCTTACTCGCCTGCCTGATCCTGATGGCTTGACTATCCGTTTGACGGCGAGCCGCCGCAGCTGCCAGCTCGCTGTGGCTTGTGGGAGCGGCGTCCCGCCGCGAGGCCGCAGCCAGGCGCGGAGCCAGCCCCTGGCGTGACCGCGTGCGCTGCACAGCCTCAGCCGGATGAAGCGCTCCCACCCATCACCACTGTGGGACGCCTGCCTACGTCCGGGATGCCGCCGGTCGCGACACGCTGACCACCAGTGTGACCACGGTGATCGGCACCACGAAGCCGAGCATGACGCCGCTGAATGCGCCCAGGGAATCGTGCTGCTGGGCCGCGAGGATCAGGTAGGTCACGTAGGCGATGTAATACAAGACGAACACCGCCCCTTCCCAGCGCGCGATGGTGCGGCCGGTGAGGAACACGGGCAGGCAGGCGAACGCCACCGCCAGCATCACCCACAGGTCGAAGTTCAGCACCGACGGTGCAAGCGGCAGCCCGGTGGAAGACACCACGCCAGCAAGCCCCAGGCAGCCGAGGATGTTGAAGATGTTGCTGCCCACCACGTTGCCGATCGCAATGTCGCGCTCCTTGCGGATGGCGGCCATGACCGAGGTGGCGACCTCGGGCATGGAAGTGCCCGCAGCCACGATCGTGAGTCCGATCACCAGGTCGCTGACACCGATGGCCCGGGCCATCGCGATGGAGGCATCGACCAGCCAGCTGGAGCCGAGCACCAGCAGGCCCAGGCCGCCGCCGATCAGCAGCAGCTGCCGCATGAGCGCAGGCTTGCCTGCTGCCTCGTCGACCTCCGGTGCGGCCTTGAGCGCGAGCTCCGCCGCTTCCTTGCGCCGCGACTGCACGATCAGGAACACCACGTAGGCCACCAGCAGCGCAAGGAGCGCGCCGGCTTCCAACCGCCCGACCTGGCCGTCGAGTCCGAAGGTGAGCAGCAGCAATGAAGCACCGATCATGATCGGCACTTCCTGGCGAACGATCTGGGCGTTGACCACCAGCGGGATGATCAGCGCCGATACGCCGAGAATCAGCAGCACGTTGAAGATGTTGCTGCCGACGACGTTGCCCACGGCGATGTCGGTCTGTCCGTCCAGTGCCGCGCCGACGGAGACGGCGACCTCCGGCGCGCTGGTGCCGATCGCCACGATGGTCAATCCCACCACCAGTGGCGATATACCCAGCGACAGTGCCAGCCTGGAGGCGCCGCGCACCAGCAGTTCAGCGCCGATGACCAGCGCAATGAGACCACCCAGGAACAAGGCTAACGTGAGCAAACGGAATCCTCCTGCTCGATGTGGTGCGGGGTCAGGTCAACGTGGATCGACCCCAGTGGCAACGCCGGCGCCATTCTGCAGCCAGCATGGTAAGGCCAGTACAACAGCAGCACGAATACAAGCTCGTGAACGGTGGCTCGGCTTTCCGCGCAAGACGACCTGGCTGCAGCCGGCCCTCAATCCATCTTTCTCAGCAGGTGTTGCGGCTGCTCGCACACCACCAGCTCGCCCGGCGCGGTGGACGTGCCGACGGCCTGCACCCGGTCGCCCGGCTTCAGCGCCTGCACGTCGCCCGGCGGCGGGGCCTTGCACAGGTTCCAGCGTGCGGGCAGCTGCACCGCCACGCGGCCCGCGTCGGTGGCCACGGTGACGATGGCATTGCCGTCGTAGGCCCATGGGTCGGTGTCGACGGCCACCACCTTGCCTTCGATACTGACCTGCTGTCCGGCGACAGGTGCGCCGCCACCCGGCGGCGTGGCGCATGCGGCCACTCCCAACAGCATTGCCAGTGCGAAGCAGTGCCTTGTGGACACGGGACGAAGGGGCAGGTTCATCGGAGAGACTCCATGGAAGCGGGCTCGCAGCATGGCCAGGTTCGACACAGCTGCGGGCAGCGGCGAGACGTGCAGGCGAGCACGCGCTTGCCGGCGCGCGCGACGCGTTGTCCGCTCAATATTTGCCCATCCGCAACACCGATACATCGGCGAAGAACAGCGTCAGCCCATAGTTGCTGCCGTGCATGGCCAGCACGTGCTCGGCGATGCGGTCGGCGACGTCGGCGTCGCAGATGATCTTCATCTCGATGGTGCGGTCGGCCTCCCAGGCGCCTTCGCGCTCGCCGGTGCTGCCGCCGCCGCGCACGTCATGCACGGTGTAGCCGTGCGCACCCAGCTTCTTCACCCCGCGCACCAGCTCCCTCTCCAGGGCGGCCTCGGTAATGATCACCAGCAGCTTCTTCGGATACTTGGTCATGTCAGCGCCTGTGCCATGCGGATGTAGAGCGGAATGCCGATCACCAGGTTGAACGGAAAGGTGATCGCCAATGCCGCGGTGATCGACAGCGCGGCGTTGGCATCGGGCACCGCGATGCGCATCGCCGTCGGCGCGGCGATGTAGCTGGCGCTGGCCGCCAGCGTGGCGAGTATCGCCACGCCACCGGTCGACAGGCCGAGCGCCACGCCAATGAGCGCACCGGCCACGGCCAGCACCGGCGGCACCCCGATCCCGATGATCAGCACGGCCACGCCAAACCGCCGCACCTCACCCAGCCGCCCGCCCGCCACCAGGCCCAGTTCGAGCAGGAACAGGGCAAGCACGCCCTTGAAGGGATCGATGAACACCGCGCGGATCGGGGCCGCACCGTCGACGCCGGCGATCGCGCCGATCAGCAGGCCACCCAGCAGCAGGAGCACGCTCTTGCCGAACAGGACATCGTGGGCCAGCCTGCCCCAGCGTGTCGTGCCGGCGACGGCCGAACCGCGCTGCGCCCAGCGCGCCAGCAGGATGCCGGCGACAAGTCCGGGGGCTTCCATCACCGCCACCCACAGCGCCGCGTGCGATTCGTAGTCGATGCCCTGCCGCCCCAGGCTGGCGGTGGCCACGGCGAAGGTCACCACGCTGACCGACCCGTAGTGCGCGCCGACCGCTGCGCTGTCCACGCCGCTCAGGCGCAGCAGACGCAGCAGCGGAAACAGGACGAACGGGATCACGAACCCCAGCGCCATCGTGGCGCCGACCTGCGGCGCCAGCGCCAGCAGGGGCTGGCTGCTGAGTTCGATGCCGCCCTTGAGGCCGATGGCCAGCAGCAGGTAGATGGAAAGCGTTTCGTACAGCGCCTCGGGCAGGCGCAGGTCGCTTTTGACCAGCCGGGCGAACACCCCCAGCACGAAGAACAGTACGACGACATCGATCATGGGTGAGCATGCTGCCACAGGAGCACGCCATCGAGCAGCTTTGGTGGCCGCCCGGTTGCGTGTCGAACCGGCCGCATCGCGTGGAAACGCCCATCACCGAAGCGCGCCTCCTTCGTTCGGAACCTCGAGAACAGGAGCCGGACCCTGGCTCGAGCCGACCCGCGAAGCGGATTCGGCCTGGCTCGATTTTCAGGTGGCGTCGCCAAGTGCCACCGCCGCAACGATGACGCCACCGAACACCAGCGAGGCCAAGCCGATCAGCGTGATGTGGCGAATGGCGCGGGGTACCGCGTGCCGGGCGAAACGACGATGCCACTGCCATGGAACCAGCAGCAGGCACGCGGTCGTGACAAGCAGCAGCCACCCGACGACGTTGAAAGCGGCAGGCAGGAGCATGCGCGGGGCATGGATCATGAGCGCAGCACCAATGACGGAGCGAACGGCCAGCTCTGCAAAGTGCACGGGTCGGGAACTGGCGAATCCGAGCAGGAACCCACTGGCGCGCGCTGGCGCGGCCAGCGATGCCGCCCCCAGCGCGAGCAGATACACGCCCGCAAGGACGACGACGACAAGAGCAGAAGCTTCGATCAACGACATGGTCCTAGGGCTGCCTGACAACGGGATCGAGCCGCGTTTCGAAGCGGCGTCGGCTGGAACGAACGCCCAGGGCCTAGGCCAACGGTACCCGCTGCTCGGGAACAAGCGCCAGGACGAGCGCCAATCCGCCTGTACCGAGATTCAGATAGGCGACCGCGGCATTGACGTTCAGCAGTGAAGTGATGATCGAGCCAACGCCCGGGACGAACCATAGCGCACCAACGGCAACCAGCAATACGCCAAGGAAAAGACAGAACCTTCGCGCGCCCGTTCTGAGTCCGGCCCAGATGCCGATGAGACCCAGGACGATATGGATGACCGCATGCAGCAGGTTGGTGGTGAGTACGCCGAACACGACAGGACTGGACAATCCCCAGATTCCCTCGACCAGCAGGAACGCCCCAACGACCAGTGCGAAGACGCTGCACGCTCCATCTGTCCGATTCACTGGGCAACTCCTCCTGAAGATCGGTAGGGGGCCAGCGTACCGGTTATTGCAACTGCGGGCCTGCGGCAGCCCGGCGCGGCGTCGATCCAATGACCAAAGTCAGGGGGACCTGAGGCACGCGTGCGCAGCGCGATCAGACGCGAGACTTCAGTGCCGAAGATCCTGCGACATCGAACATGCGCCGCTCATGGCTGTCGACCACCCGCTCTCCTGCCTGGGCCCTCTGGCTGCTGGCCGCGTACACAGTGGCAGCGGCGCTGTGGTTCGTCTCACCGTGGTTCCCGAGGCAGTCGCTGGCCGGCCTGCAGGCTGCAAGCGGTGGCTGGGTGTCGATGACGCTGCTGGCGTCTGCGGTCATTGGCGGCGTGCAGGTGTTGATCGTCTTGTTTGCCGGACGCCAGCGCCTGGTCGATGTCGGCTGGCGCCGCGGCAGACTCGCGCCGGCTGTGCTGGCCACGCTTGGCCTGTGGGGAGTGATGCAGCTGTCGATCTGCATCCACGCCCTGCTGGCGGGGCAGGCACTGGAGCTGCGGCCGGCCTGGGCGGCAGGATTTGGCATCGCGCTGGGTCCGTTGCTGGCGCAGCTGGTCGGTACCGCGCTCATGGAAGAGACCGTGTTCCGCGGCTACCTGTGGCCGCAGTTGGCCGTGCGCTTCTCGCGCCATGTTTCGCCCGGCGTGGCACTGTGGATCGGCTTGCTCGTATCGCAGGCGGTGTTCGGATTGCTGCACATCCCGATCCGGATCCACGGTGGTGCCGGGCCGGCCGAACTGGCATCGATGGTGACGATGCTGTTCGTCACCGGCCTGGTGTTCGCGCTGGTGTACGCGGCCACGCGGAATCTCTTCGTCGCGGTGGGCGCGCATGCGCTGGGCAACGCTCCGACGCTGCTGTTCGTGCCGCAGGGACCTGCGCCAATGATGGTGCTCCTGGCTGCCGTGCTGCTGCTCAGCCTGGTCTGGTGGCAGCACCGGAGGGAGCGCCAATACGGGATACGCCAGCCTGGCCTGACCCTTGCGCCGATGTAGCGGAAGGAGACGCCAGCCAAGGCGCCGAGCGCGCCAGCCGCTGGGAAGGGTGCCGTGATAGTCCTGCTCTCCAGTCCTGACTGCCTGCGCGCCCTCATTTGCCCCAGCTTGGCGATCACGCGGGCTTTGCGGGCACGTTCGAACACCAGCTGCAGGATGACGGCGTGTCGCCGCTGTTCGGGTGGCCGCCGCGCATCTGGATGTCCTGCGGCCCGGGGGTACAGCATGGCGGGGCCGGGGGCGTTCGATCACGCCACGGTGACCGTGCTTGCGTGAAGCTCGCAAGCCCGTGCGAGGGCCGGCAAGCCGTGGAGAAGACGACGATGCCGTACAGGAACATCAGCCACCTTCCGGACAGCGTCACCGACAACGTCCCCAGGCACGGCCAGGAGATCTACAAGGAAGCCTTCAACAGCGCTTTGGACGAATATCAGGATCCCGACGACCGGCGTGGCGATGCCTCATTCGAGGAGACCGCGCACAAGGTGGCCTGGTCTGCGGTCAAGCACAGCTACGACAAGGGCGACGACGACAAGTGGCACCGCAAGTAGCGGTACGGGCGCATGGGTCCCGTGCGAGCGCAAGCGCCGGCGACTGGATGCGATGACGGAATCGCTTGCGTTGCGCAGCGACACCCGGATGCCGGGCGGCCAGTGAAAGATGGTCGGATCACGCCGGACTCCGAGGCAGCATCGCGTTCCAACGAAGACCAAAGGCCGGCTACGACGAAAGGCCGGCAATGCCGGCCCGTTGCAGTGTCAGCCAGTGATCAGAAGCTCGCTGAGCCGGGCGGCTCAGTCCTTCGCTTCTTCCTCGATGGCTTCGCCTGCCTTCTCGACGTCCTGTCCCAGGCCGGCCATCGTGTTGCAGCCGGCAAGTGCGCCAATAGAGGCCAGGGAAAGCAACGCAAGGGAGATATATCGCTTCATCGGTTTGCTCCTTCTTCAGTGCAGTGATGATGAAGGGCGCATTGCCCGACACCGGTGGATGGACCATTAAACGCTGTACCGCGTAAAGCGCCCGTGGATAGCGCATGATCGAAGACAGAATTCGGCCGCAACAGCAGAGGCAGGAGGCCGTCGCCGGACCTGAATCATCGCGGCCAGCGCGCTTGTGTTGAATCGGTGGAGTGCCCACCTTCGTTGCATCGCTTGGCCACAGGACGACGCTCATGACCGACTGGTTTCGCAACTTGAAGGGCATCATCAACCGCCATGAACCTGCGGCCGACGCGCATTCGTTGCCGCGCGCAGCGGCCGCGCTGCTTCTGGAAATGCGCTTGACCGACGAGAGTGGCGGGCAAATCGAGATGGACGTGGTGCACGAGGCCATGCGCAAGGCATTCGCGATCGACCCGGCCGAACTGGACGCGCTGATCGAGCAGGCCCACCAGGCGCAAAGGGAGTCGGTGTCCTACTACGAATTCACGCGGGACCTGCGGCTTGGCCTGGAGCCCGACCAGCGCGCCGAACTGGTCGAGTGGCTGTGGCGCGTGGCCCTGGCCGACGCGCGTCTGGACATGCACGAAGAGGCGATGGTGCGACGCGTGTCCGACCTGCTAGGCGTCCCGCACAGCGAGTTCATCCGGCGCAAGCTGCTGGTCAAGGCAGAGCTGGGCGACGCGTAGCGCGGCCCTCGTGGCGGTCAGTCAGGTCAGGCCGCCCGGCGCGATACCGGACTTGGCATTCGCGTCGACAGGAGTCGGGGAGCGCCGGCCGATTGGCAGCAGCATCGGGACCCGTCGCTGGTACTGGCGATAGGTCTCGCCGAACTGCGTGAGCAGGTCGCGCTCCTCCAGGTAGCGGACGGCCACCACGATGTAGGCCGTGGTCGCGGCCGCGAACAGCAGGTGGCCCAAGGTCATCGTCGGCGCGGCCCAGAAGGCGATGAGGAAGCCCAGCATCATCGGGTGGCGCACGATCCGGTACAGCGCCCGGATCACGAATGGCTGTTCCAGCGCCTTCTCCAGCGGCTGCCCCGAACGCCACACCTGGCGCAGGCCGAAAAGCTCCCAGTGGTTGATCAGGAACGTGCTGGTGAGGACCAGCAGCCAGCCCAGCATCGACACGCCGTAGATCGCCATTCGCGCGGCGGGATGTTCGATCTCCCACAGCGCCTGCGGCAGTGGCCGCCAGAACCAGAACAGCGCCAGCAGCAGCAGGCTCGACACCAGCACGTAGGTGCTGCGCTCGACCGTGGCGGGGACCAGCCGCGTCCACCAGCGCTTGAAGCCGGGTCGCGCCATCCCGCTGTGCTGTACCGCGAACAGGCCGAGCAGGCCAAGGTCGATGGCCAATGCGGTGGCCAGGCTGCCGTTCTCACCACTATCGATGTGCTTGGGAACCCAGGCCCCGGTGACGAAGCCGATCGCGTACAGGAACGTCACAAGGAACAGCGCATAGCAGCAGGCGCCGTAGAGGATCGCGAGGAATCGGGACATGGTGACCTCCGGGAGTCTTGATCGTGTAGTCGAACGTGATCCGGGCGCGCACAGGGATACTGCGGTCGCTGGTGTGCCGCACCCTTGCACTTGCAAGGGAGGCGCCCGGCAACGACGGCCTTCGCAGGCAGCATCGACTCGGGGCTTCGTTCCGACAATGGGAAATGGGTAACAGTCGCGGAACCTGGACCCTGACCAGCCGGGACGTTTGTCCCGATCGCCGCGTCGCCACCTTCAGCGCTTCAGCGCTGCCTGGCGACCAGGTGATGTTCGAACGCCAGAACGATCGCGGCCGACCTGCTGTGCACGGCGAGCTTTTCGTAGAGGTTGGACAAGTGGTTGCGCACGGTCTTGTCCGATATCCCCAGGGTCCAACCGATCTGCGCGTTGCTCGAGCCCTCGCAAAGCAGTGCCAGGCTGGAGCGCTCGCACGGTGTCAGCGCAAAGGCCGGCCCGTCTTCGGCCGTGTTTGGTGCCGTTGTCTGCCGGGTGAACTCGAGTACCGACTGCTTGAAATCCTGCCACGCCTGTTCGTGTTCGAGCAGGACATGGTTGCTCGAGTCGAGCTGGATGAAGGTGGCGTCCGGTATCTCGCGCGCCAGCCGAAGGCCTTCGGAAAGCGGCACCACCTGGTCGCCTTTCGAATGCAGCACCAGCGTCGGCACCCTGACCTGCGGCAGCAGTTCGCGCGCATCCACGTCACCGCGCGCTTCCATCAGCGTGGCGCCGATCTCGGCGGTGGTGGTGCGGATGCACAGTTCGTTGAACCACTCGATCTGTTCGGAGGTGGCGTCCGGGACGAAGCGGGAGGTAAACAGCTGGCGGAACACCGGGTTCTTCTGGTCCCATCCCTGGCGCATCAGCTCGGTGACCGCACGGAATTTGCTGCTGGCCCTCTCGTCTCCGCGCCGATGGGTTCCCACCACGTACCCGCCGTACAGCACCAAGTGCGACACACGCTGCGGGTGGCGCACCGCATAGGCAACCGCGGTGGCGGCGCCCTGGCTGATCCCGAGCAGGGCGAATGGCCGCTCCAGCCGCGCCGCGTCTGTCACGCGCTCCAGGTCGTCGACCCAGCGCGGGAAGGACAGATCGCCCACTTCGCGCTCGGTCATGCCGCAGCCGCGCTCATCGTGGCGGATGTAGCGGAAGTGATGGGCCAGGAAGTGCCTCCAGTGTCGCCACACCGGGCTTTCCCAGTCGTATTCGAGGTGGGTCAGCCAGTTGGCGGCCTTCACCAGCGGCATGCCCTGGCCGGCCTCGGCCCAGGCCAGGCTGATGTCGTCCATGGACTTGACGTAGCGGATGCGTTGCATCGGGCCCGGCCAGCGAAGCGTGATGGCCGAGGTTAGCACCGGCCTCGGTCAATGCGCCTGTCCACGACGTTGACGCGGAGGATCAAGTGCACTGCGCGTCGTGCCTGTGGGTCAGATGCGTCCTTCGAGCTCTCCCGGCTCCACGTCCGGATCGTTGTAGTCGTTGCTGCTGCGCTTGCCCGGTTGCTCGCCGGTTTCCGCATGCGGCTCCAGCGTCGGGTCGGGCGCGCTGGGATCGAGCTCGGGTGGCAGGTGATTGGCGGGCTGCATCGTAGGCCTCCATCCAGGACCCAGGCGGCAAATCCGATGCGCCAAGTGTCACGCCAGGCCGCGAAGCACGCGGTGAAGGCGGTCGCCCACTCAGCCGTAGAAGTCGCCGCCGATGATCCTGCAGATCTGTTCTTCGGTGAATCCGTGATAGCGGCGCCCGCCGCTGGTATTGCGCTTGGCGAAGAGCTTGCCGTTGGCAGGCGTGCGCTCGCGCTGCTCCTCCAGCAGCCAGCGCGAATAGTCGTTGGCCAGGTTGCGGCCGCGAATGGGGTCAAGTTTCAGTCGTGCCATTGCCGGGTCCCGTGGGTCTGTGCGCTGCGTGTGGGCGTGCCTAGTGGCTGCGTTCGTAGTCCTTGAGGGCGGCGAACCGGGCCAGGTCGTCCAGCACCAGGCCAGCGGTGTCGAGCAGGGTGGCGGTCCGGTCCGCGTCATCCCAGGCGGCATCGGCGGGCTTGCCTCCGTGGAAGACGTTGTTTCGCACCAGCCGCAGCAGCAGGGTGACCTTCTGCAGTTCGAATTCCGTCGCTGCGAACTGCAGGTCCTGCCACGCAAGCTGTGCTTTGGCGACCACCACCTGCTGCCGAGGACGCGCTTGCACCAGCGCCCTGGCGGCAGCGGACGGTTCGTACCTGGCGCGGTTCCTTTTGACGAACATGTCCCAGTTGGGCTCGGCCTTCTTTCCGGCATCGCTGGATTTCAGGTAGCCGGCCTTCTCGAGCGCGAATTCGAACCTGGAAAACCGGAACAGGAACTCGAGCGCGGCGGCAGCCAGCTCGGGGGTGAGGTCGCTTCTCTTCATGCTGTCCGGTTCCTGTGGGCGGGTGACCTTGCCGTCGGCCGCGGATCGATGCGGATGCCGGGCAGGTTGGGTCCACGGCTGAACGATGCCAACGCGCGTCGCCCATTTTAGAAGGATTCGCTCCAGCGCACCGCAAATGACGCGGGTTTCACCCCGTCTTGATTGATCGAAGGCTACATGTTGTTTCGCACGCGGCCGGCAATCCTGCAGGCGACGGTGCATTTTCAGGAGAACGAAGTGGACAAGAACCGTACCGAGGGTGCAAAGAACCAGGCCAAGGGCTCAATGAAAGAAGCGGCCAGCAAGGTCACCGGCAACAAGTCGGGAGAGATCGAAGGCAAGCTGCAGAAGAACCTGGGCAAGGCACAGAAGGCAGTGGGCAATGCCGCCGACGAGAGCCGCAGCGACGCGCGCAAGGCCAATCACTGACCGGCACATCCGCAAGGTTACGGGAGGGCTAGGCGCAGCGCGTCGGCTGTCTCGCCAAAAGGCACGCTGTGGAAACATGGGGCTCCCGTGATCGCGGACGTGGTGTGTCGAACGGACTCATGAAACGGCGCATCGTCGACTGGAACAGCGCAGCGATCAAGCCTGTCGTATTAGTGAGGCTCGTTGCTGCGAGGCCAGCCGAGGAAGAGCAAAAGGCCGCCCTCCCGCAGTAGCGAGTCGGTGCAGCGGCCGTGGCCGACACTGGTATCGCCTTCGGCCGACGGGCTGCCACGCTCTGGTAGCAGTGCGCGCGCGCGGTATTCCATGCGATCGTGATCCGACCGGCGCAGGGTCGTAAGCCGTCATCGACTAGATCTGCTGGTTGATCCTGTTGCAGCGCTCGATGCCGGCGTTCCACGGCGCCCAGCCAGCGGCAACAGTGGTCGTTGCTCTGGCAGCCGCACACTGCTGGTGTCGCCGGTATCGGTCGGCGCCGCGGCTGCCTTGCACATTCCCTTACCGTACTGCGTCGTATGTTGGTCCACCGAGCTATTCGAAGGTGGCGCTTACATGGCCGCAGTGCTGATCATCCTTGTGCTCATCGTGCTGGCCTGGGCGCTGGCCTTCGTCGGCGTGCCGCTGCTGGGCTGGCTGGCTGCATACGCGATCGTCTACCTGCTGTTGCTGGCTACCGATGCGATTGGCGTGGTCGGCGGCGTGCTGCTGGCCCTGCCGCTGCTGGTGCTGGCGATGCTGGCAGTCAAGCCGCTGCGACGCTCGCTGCTTACGCGTCACGTGCTGCACTGGTTCAAGGACGTGCTGCCGGAAATGAGCGCCACCGAACGCGAGGCGATCGAGGCAGGCGAGCCGTGGTGGGAGGCGGAGATGTTCCGCGGCCGCCCCGACTGGTCGAAGCTGCTGTCGTTCGAGTACACGCGCCTCACCGCGGAGGAGCAGTCCTTCCTGGACAACGAGGTCAACACCGTGTGCGCGATGGTGGACGACTGGAACGTGGAGTTCGAGCGCTACGACCTGTCGCGCGAAGTGTGGGATTACCTGCGCGACAAGCGCTTCTTCGCCATGCTGATCCACAAGGAGCACGGCGGGTTGGGATTCTCGGCGCTGGCGCAATCCGCTGTGGTGACCCGGCTGGCCACGCGCTCCAACGCGCTGGCGGTCACGGTGATGGTGCCCAATTCGCTGGGCCCGGGCGAGCTGCTGATGAAGTACGGCACGCCCGAGCAGCATCAGCGCTGGCTGCCGGGGCTGGCTGACGGCAGCGAGATCCCGTGCTTCGGACTGACCGGGCCCGAAGTTGGTTCGGATGCGACCGCGATGCCCGACACCGGGGTGATCTGCCGCGGCATGCACGAGGGCAGGGAAGTGCTGGGCGCGCGCCTGGATTTTGCCAAGCGCTGGATCACCCTGGCGCCGGTGGCCACGGTGGTGGGGCTGGCATTCAAGCTCAGCGATCCCGACGGCCTGGTGGACGCGTCCAAGCGTGACTACGGCATCACCTGCGCGCTGGTCCCGGCCAAGCACGAAGGCATCAGCATCGGGCGCCGCCACTATCCGGGATCGGCTTTCATGAATGGTCCGATCCAGGGCAAGGACGTGTTCATTCCGCTGGACTGGATCATCGGCGGGATGCCGATGGCCGGGCAGGGCTGGCGCATGCTGGTGGAATGCCTGTCGGCCGGGCGCGGGGTGTCACTGCCGGCACTGGCGGTAGCCTCGGGCCAAGCCAGCTACCGGTTAGTCGGCGCCTACGCGCGCATCCGCCGCCAGTTCCGCACGCCCATCGGCCGCTTCGAGGGCGTGCAGGAGGCCACCGGCCGCATCGCCGGATTCACCTACACGCTGGAGGCGATGCGCATGCTCACTGCCTCGGCGGTGGACCACCTCACGCCTTCGGTGGTGACCACCATCGCCAAGTACCACATGACCGAGATGATGCGCGAAGTGCTGCGCGATGCGATGGACGTGCTCAGCGGCAAGGGCGTGCAGCAGGGTCCGCGCAACCCGATCGCCATCCCCTACCAAGCGGTGCCGATCGCGATCACGGTCGAGGGTGCCAACATCCTCGGCCGCAGCCTGATGATCTTCGGCCAGGGCGCGATCCGCTGCCACGGCTTCGTGCTCGAGGAAATGGCCGCGGCGCATTCGGACGACCTGGTCGCCTTCGACGACCTGCTGTTCCGCCACGCCGGCACCACCATCAACCGCGCGGTGCGCGCCTTCACCTTCGGCGTGTTCGGCGCTGGCCTGGCTGACAGTCCGGTCGACGGACCGAGCGCGCGCTACTTCCGGGAGCTGGAACGCATGTCGGCCGCACTCGCCTTCACCGCCGACATTGCAATGGGCGTGCTCGGTGGCAACCTCAAGCGTCGCGAGCGACTCTCGGCGCGGCTGGGCGACGTACTGAGCCAGCTGTACATTGGCTCCTGCGTGCTGCGCTTCTTCCACGCTAACGGCCAGCGCGAGGACGAGGTGGTGGCGATGCGCTGGGCCATGGACAACTGCCTGCACGAGATCGGCATCGCCTTCGAAGGCTTCATCCGCAACCTGGACATGCGCCCTGCCGCAGCGCTGGTGCGCGTGGTGGTGTTCCCCACCGGCAATCCGTACCGCCCGGTTTCGGATCGTGACAACGCCGTGCTGGCCGACGCGATGATCGAGCAGACCGACTTCCGCGAGCGCATCTCGCACCTGGTCTATCGCCCCACCGACCTGGATGACCCGCATGCGCAGATTGAGCACGCCTTCCAGCTGTGCATAGAGGCCGAGCCGGCGTACGAGATCTACCTGAAGGCGGCAGGTCGCGACCAGGTGCACGGCAGCAGCATGGCCGAGCAGCTGGACGACGCCGTGGCCCAGGGCCTAATGGATCGAGACCAGGCCGCGCTGGTGCTGGCCTACAACGAGGCCAGGGTGGAAGCGCTCAAGACCGACGATTTCCGGCCCGGTTACATCGCCTGCGGCCGCAGCGAACGCTGAGCTCGCGGGCCCCTGCATGGACCACATGCCGCGGCGGAGCGTGGACATGCTTATCGCCTGCGCGGTGCCAGGCTCCGCCAGGTTCCGGACAGCCCCATTGCAAGTGCCTCGTTCCTGCAGAACCCGGCGCCAGGCTGAAAACTGCGCGCCAGCAGCCTCGCGGCGCCTGCCCCCGTGGCGCTTGCCTGCAGCGAGGACCCGCCGTAGCGCATGGAGCTGCTGCGCATGGATCGGGAGTTGAACCCGGTGCACGCAATCGCGCCGGGGCGGCGTGCAAGGGTCGTGCCGCGCTGCAGCTCCACGGACCTGCATGGCGCTTCGACTTGCCTGGCGAACGCGTGACCGGGGACTGCATCGAAGCGGCGTACGAACAGCGCATCGGCGATCATCGATTCAATGGTGCGCAAGTAAAAGCCGCGGCATCACAGCAGGTGAAGTCAGGTGCTGGCGCGTGCACGGTGCAGTTGGATGTTGCTGCCGCGGAGCGCGCACCCCTGCGCTGGCTGCGCAACTCTCATCGGCGAGCTTCGTGTAGCGCAGACGGCAGACGCTCCAGGGCGCGCAAGGAAAAAGGGCCGGCAATCCTGCCGGCCCCAGTCTCATCACTTTTTTCCCGTCGTATTTTCTTCCAGCCCACGGCGACCGCGGCGCCGGATCTATTCGGTGGACTCACCCTGGCGCGTCAGCATCGTCATCTGGTCCGCCGGCTCGCCGCTGGAGTTCAGCGGTATCAGCCTGCCTTCGCCCTCCACGCGGAAAAACCGGTCGGGCGTGCCGTCGGAAGGGGTCAGGTGCAACGCGTTTGCGCTGGCATCGTGCCTCCAGGCGCCACGGCCTACACCTGCCGGACTTTCCTGCATCATGTAGGTGCCGTCGGCATCGAGGTCGAGCCGCATGTCGTTGCTGGCGTAGATCCCCGCAAACTCCTCAATGGCCGAGTCGGACATGATGGCTGCGGTGGCATCGGTTGCCGGCATGGTTGCATCTGTTGCAGGGTCGGTGTGGACCGGGGTCGCCACTAGCGCTGGATCAGCGATCTCGACCACGTCATCGTCGCGCTCGAAAGCTTCGACAAGCAGCCAGATCAGCAGCACTACGACGATGGCCGCCACGATCCACGGCCAAGCGGATTTGTTCTTCTCGGTGTTGATCTCAGCCATGACGGCCTCCTGTCGGTGGAATACGATTCCAACCTGGTGGCCATCGCGTGTGCCATAGGTGAAAATAAGGTTCCTGCAGGTCGCTTGGATCGTCCTCCGTGTGTCCTGCTGCGCCTGCAAGGCCCTGCGGAAGGCCCGTCGCCGCTGCATTTGCCGCCCACGTCGCCGCCCCCCTCACCAGTTCCGGCAACGCAGCGGCAGTGCATCCGGAATGGCCCCCGGGCGTTTAGTGCTGTCCGCCCTGGATCCACTCGAGCGGCACGCCCAGGTCATCGGCCAGGCGCTGCCCGCAGTGAACTTCCTTGAAGGGTTCGGCATTGCCCCGGACCAACAGGAACGTGGCCCAGGGTGGACACGCGGCTCACAACTGCAAGCGTGTCGTCCACGTCCACGTCCACGTCCACGGCTGGTGGCTGGTGCACCAGCGAGCGCCCGCCACGAGCGCCAACGCGGCTAGCGGCGTGTGCCCGGGCCGGGTAACAGTTCGTCGAGCACTACGGTTACGGCGCTGGTCGTCAAGGGCTTGACCAGGAAACGATCGAAGCCGGCGTCCAGTGCCGCCTGTCGGTCCGAAGCCTCACCAAAACCAGTGATGGCGACTAGCATGGGCTGGGGTGCGGCGACCGATGCGCGGATCCTGCGCGCAAGCGTCAGGCCATCCATTTCCGGCATGCCCATGTCGAGCAGGCACACGTCGAACGGCTGCCGCGCAAGTCGTAGCAGGGCGGTGCGGCCAGCGTTCTCCACCGTTACGGCGTGGCCAAGGATTTCAAGCAGCATCGACAGCGATTCGGCAATGTCCGGGTTGTCGTCGACCACCAGAATGCGCAGCGACCGGGCTCCTGCGCTTTCCGCAGCAGCGTTGCCTTCCTTCATCGATCCTGGCCTTCGTCGAAACAGGGTCGCGCAGGATACGCCAGTAGCGACAGCGTGCCCCGTACGTCGGCGGTCAGGCGATGGCCGGCGCCAGCTGATCGCCGGGCTCGGCGCGGCGCACGAGGTTCCGTCCGTCCGCCTTGGCCCGGTACACCGCACTGTCGGCTGCGCGGTAGAGGTCATCGATATCCGCATGCGCGGCCGGATCCAGCTGGGCGATGCCGATGCTTGCAGTGAGCTTCAGCGCCAGGTTGTCGAGGGCGATCGGGTGTTCGGCCAGGCTGGCGCGGAAACGCTCCGCCCGCCGTGCCGAGCTGGCCAGGTCCTGGCCCTCGAGGACCACCGCGAACTCCTCGCCACCGACGCGGGCGGCCAGGTCGCCCTTGCCGCTGAAACTGGTTCTGAGCCGCCCGCCGATCGCCAGCAGGCAGGCATCGCCCACCGTGTGCCCGTGAGTGTCGTTGACCTGCTTGAAGTGGTCCACGTCGAGCAGCAGCAGGGTCAGCGGGCTGTTGTTGCGCCTTGCGGACACGACCGCCGCGTCCAGGACGTCGGCGAACTGGCGGCGGTTGGCCAGCTCGGTCAGCGGGTCGATCCGGCTCTGCTCGGAAAACACGTCGCGCTGGTTGCGCAGTTCCTGGTCCAGGTCCAGGCGCTGCTGGTACTCGGCATGGGCGCGCAGCAGCGACGCGACCACGTACACCAGGTAGATCACCATCATCAGCCCATTGACGCGATCGGCCGGGTTGCTCCACAACAGGAACAGCCCAGGCACGCACAGAAGTCCGATGCCGGCGAAGGCGAAGCTGCGACGCATGCTGAAGGCGTGCGCGATGGCCGTGGCCAGGCCCAGGGTGAACAGCAGCGAGGTCACCCGCGCCGCGCCGAAGGCAGGGTCGATCGTCGCCCAGAAGAACGAAGCCCCCCATAGCGCCGTTGTCAGCAGCACGATGCTCCAGTGCAGCACCAGCCAGCGCTTGATCGTCACGCCGTCGGTGCCCTCGCTCAGCGGCCGGTGCAGGAATCGCCAGGTCGCCAGTCCGATGAAGGCCAGCAGCAGGGTCCAGCTGGCAATCGGCGCGCGGCTGAAGGCCTGGCCGTAGATGCCGACCAGGAGCCAGGCGGCGGCGTAGAGGGGCCCACCGGTCAGCGCGCGCTGGTAGGTGTCGGCCATCTCCTGGGTGCGGCGGCGGGTGAGTACGAGGTTCATCGGATCCAGGTTCTTGCGAGGTCTGGGTAGCGCGAGGTTCTCACGCAAACACCATGCCAACCGCAGTATCGCAGTGCCCGGCGCTTGCTGGCATGCCTGCACTGCCCAAACAGTCCCTGAACGGCAGTAAGTGACGCGCAGACCCCGACCTCATCGGCCGTGAACCCTGATCGTGGAATGCTGCGAGCGACCTCAACCAGCATTGGATCCAGAGATGGCGGGCATCAAAGAGAAGCACGAACCGGGGCCAGAGAGCGGCTACCGGGAGAAGCAGGATCCACGGGGCCAGCCAGGCGAGCACAAGACCACCGATGGCAGGGAGGTGCCCGAGGACGAGATTGAAAACGCGCCCGACCGTGAGCCGGGCGAGGGCAAGTCTGCCGCGAAGCCCTAACGCGCTTGAAGAGTGCGGGAACCCGCGGCGCAATGCGCGAGCGCGATCGATGCGGCGCGGGGCGGTTAAAGCGAGGCTGAAGCCCCGGCCATGAACGCGGTGGCCCCCCCCTTGGTCCTGCCGCCACTGCGATGCAGCCGGCGGCAGGCAACCGCGCTGACCGGCAGTTTGAAGCACCGCGGTCGCGCACTGCCCGGATTGATGATCAGCATGGCGTCCCGATGCTGCATCGAGGGCGCGTGCGAGTGGCCGGAGACCACGACCTGCGGGCCTGTGTCGCCAACGCCCGCCACCCACTCCTTGAAATCGTGCAGCTCGTGGATGCGACAGCCTCCAGGCACCAGGTCGAGATGCTCCGGCAGCAGGTCCGCCCAGCTGCCGCGATCGATGCTGCCGCAAATGGCGTCCACCGGAGCCCACTGGCGCAGCGCCTCCAGAACTTCGATGTCTCCCACGTCGCCGGCATGGATGATCCGGTCGCATCCGCCCATGGCCTCCAGCGCCTCAGGTCGCAGCAGCCCATGGGTGTCGGCGATGAGGCCGATGCGCAGGAGGCTCACGAGTGGCGCATCACGCGCGTCGCGACCCGGCCAATCGCGATTGCGGCATGAGCATGCATCGAATGAGGCTCAACGTCGACCCTTCAGCGCGAGCTCGAGTATGGCCTGCAGCTCATTGACCCGGAATGGCTTGCGCAGCACCAGTGCCTGCGGTCCGGCCACTTCGATGATCGCCGCCGTATCGGCGTAACCGGTGGCGAACACGATGGGCAGGTCGGGGTGCCGCTCCAGCGCCACCTTCGCGACCTCTGCACCGTTCATGCCGGGCATCGCGAAATCGAGCATCAGTAGGTCGGGAACGCCGGCCTCCAGCGCAGCCAGTCCCGATGGCCCATCCTCGGCCGCGAGCACGCGGTAACCCAGCGAATCCAGGGTCTCGACCAGCACCTCGCGGACGTTGGGATCATCGTCGACCACCAGCACGGTGATCGAAGCCTGCGCCTGCGCATGGGCCTCCGCTGCCGAATGATGCCCCGGCACCGCTTCGATCCCCACCTGCGTCCCTGGCAGCAGGATGCGCACGGTGGTGCCGGCCCCCGGCTGGCTGTCGAGGCGCACCGTGCCGCCGGCCTGGCGCGCGATGCCGTACACCTGGCTCAGGCCAAGTCCGGTCCCCTTGCCCACGCCCTTGGTGGTGAAGAAAGGCTCGAATGCACGCGCGGCCACTTCCGGATCCATGCCAGCCCCAGAATCGGAAACACACAGCTCGACGTACTCGCCGTCGGCCAGCTCCGCGTCATTGCTGATCGCGCGCACCTGGGTGGCAATAGTGACTTCGCCGCCTTCCGGCATGGCATCGCGCGCATTGATGGCCAGGTTCAGCACGGCCATCTCGAGCTGGGTCGAATCGGCCAGCACCGGCACCGCCTCTTCGTCCAGATCCAGGCTCAGGCGCACCATCGGCCCCAGCGCGTTGCGCAGCATCGCGCGCATTCCGTTCACCACGCCGAAGAGGATCACCGGCTTCATCTCGATCTGCTGGGCGCGGGAGAAGGCAAGCAGCTGGCTGGTCAGCCGCGTGCCGCGCTCTGCGGCCTGCAGTCCGGCTTCGGCATAGCGCTGCACGCGCTCCAGGTCGGCTGGCCTGCGCAGGATCAGCTCGAAGCTGCCGACCACCGCACCCAGCATGTTGTTGAAGTCGTGGGCGATACCGCCGGTGAGCTGCCCCACGGCTTCCATCTTGTGGGTCTGGCGCAGCGCGTCCTCCGCCTTCACGCGTTCGGCGGTCTGCTCCGCGACCCGACGCTCGAGGGTTTCATTGAGTTCGAGCAGCTGGGCCTCGATGCACTTGCGCGCGGTGATGTCGATGGCGGTGCCGATCATGCGCACGCAGACCCCGGCGTCGTCGAACAGGCAGCGTCCTTTCCCGGCGACCCAGCACTGGGTGCCGTCGCTCCCGATGGTGCGGTACTCCAGGTCGTACATCGCACGGATCGCCGGATCCATGGCCGCCGCGACCGCATCGATCGAGGCCTGGCGATCGTCGGGATGCAGGCCGGCGAAGAAATCGTCCATGGTCACTTCGGCATCCGGCGGCATGCCGAACATGGCCTTCAGGCAAGGCTGCCAGTAGACCGCGCCATTGGTCACGTCCACGTCCCACAGCGCAACCTCCGCCGCGTCGGTGGCCAGGCGCAGCTGCTCTTCGCTGTTGCGCAGCGCGCCCTCGATCAACGACTGCTCCATGGCCGCCGAAGCCACCTGCGCCAGCTGCACCAGCATCGCCTCGTCGGCCTCGTCGAAGTCGCTGCCGTCCTGCTTGTCCGAGAGCTGGATCAAGCCCAGGTTGCGGCCATCGCGGCCCACCAGCGGCGCCGCCAGCCAGCCGCGCATGGGCGGGTGTTCGCTGGCGTGGCCAGAGAAATTGTGCCAGCGCGGGTGCGCCTGGAGCTGCGCCTGCGTCATCCGCATCGGCTGATTCTTCTCGCACACCAAGGCGTAGATGCCCATGCCCGCAGGCGCCACCGAATAGTCTCTCCACTGCGAATACTTGTCCGACAGCTCCACGATATTGATCGCGCGCGCCCAGCCATCGCCGCGGGTCAGGCTGACCACCGCCTGGTGGGTCCCCACGATGCGCCGCGCGGCTTCGGTGGTCACCTCGATGGTCTCTCGCACGCTGTCGGCCCGTGCGACCTGCAACGCGGTCTCGGCGAGCTCCTGCAGCTGTTCGGAACGACGCTTCAGCGAGGCCTCCTGCGCGTGTTCCTGGGTGCGGTCGCGGAAGATCTTGAGGAAGGCATTGCCACGGTCCAGCTGCATCATCAGGCCCGAGCCCCAGAACACGGAGCCGTCCTTGCGCTGGTGCCAGCGCTCGTCGACCGCACGTCCCTCGGCGGCCGCGCGCGCCAGATCCTTGTGCATGGCTCCGGTGGCGCGGTCCTCGTCGTTGGAGAAGATCTCGCCGGACCGGCCGATGGCCTCCTTCCCGGTGTAGCCGAGCATGCGCTGCGCACCGGTGTTCCAGCTGGTGATCACGCCAAGGCTGTCGAAGCTGATGATCGCGAAGTCCTCGGTGCCTTCCACGATCTGCCGATAGCGCTCCTCGCTGGCGGCCATCGCCTGTATCGCCAGCACCCTGTCGGTGACGTCGCTGCCCTGGCAGAAGATGCCCACCACCCGGCCGACCGGGTCCAGCAGCGGTTCGTAGATGAAGTCCAGGTAGTAGGTCGTGTGTCGACCATCGACCTGCTCGAGCACCAGGCGCACGTCCCGCTTCACCAGTCGCTCGCCGGTGGCGTAGATGCGGTCGAGCTGTTCGACGACTCGTCTGCCGTATCTCTCGGGGAACGCCTCGCGCACCGTTTGCCCCACCCACTGCTCGCTGTCGAACAGCTTGCGGTGCTCGGCGTTGACGAAATCGAAGACGTGTTCCGGTCCGGCGGTGGTGCAGATGAAACCGGGCGCCTGTTCGAACAGCCGGATCTGGCGCGCGCGCTCTGCGGCTAATCGCTGCTCCGTCAGCACCCGGGCGGTAGTCTCGGTGGCCAGCGTCATGATGCCCAGGACATTGCCGTCGTCGTCCTCGATCGGCGTGTACGAAAAGCTGAACCAGCGCCGGTGCCGGCCGCCGCCGTCCAGTTCCAGCGGCACGTCCTCGTGCCACTGCGCCTGGCCTGCCATGGCCGCGGCCAACAATGTTCCGATCGTCTCCCAGATCTCCGACCACACGGCCTGCGAAGGTGTGCCCAGTGAATCCGGATGCTTGCTGCCGAGGAACGGCCGGTGCGCGTCGTTGTACAGGGCCGTCATTTGCGGACCCCAGGCGACGTAGATCGGATGCAGGCTCCGCAGCATCAGCGAGACGGTGCTGCGCAGCTGCGGCGGCCACTGTTCGGGTGGGCCGAGCGGCGTGCTTGCCCAGTCGTGTGTGCGGATGAGCCCCGCCATTTCGCCGCCATGGTCCAGGAACGCCAAGGCGCACTTGCCCTGGCCGCGACCATGCGCATGGCGGCCTTCGGTATTGGACAGAAGCGGCAGATCAGCCAAGCGGTAGTGCCCCCGGTTCCGGAATTGGCAGGTGGCCGGCGGCTGTGGATCGCACGCAGCAGCAAGGCCAACGCTAAAGTTCCATATCGTAAATCCAGGTGACAGGATTCACGCAGGTCTAACGTTTCGCAAGCCGAGCATGGACTGGAATGGCGGGATGAGCCTTTGCGCAACGTGCAACGGTGCAACGGCGCGACAGGCGCCGTGGCGCAACTGCATCCAGTGCAGTGCAGAAAAAAGACGGGCCGCATTGCTGCGGCCCGTCCCTGGCTTCATCGATCAGGGGGCGTCGGTTGACGCCGCCTGCTTCAGCGGCCGTCGCGGTCCAGGTCGCCCGGGATGGCGCGTTCGATGTGATGCCAGCCGTCCTTGACTGCACCACGCGCTTCATTCCACTGCAGACGCGAGTCGGAACGCGTGTTGTTCCACTTGCGCTCGAGATCGCCTTCCACGTCGTCGAACTTCTGGCCGCGGTACTGGCCATAGGTGTCGTAGCCGTACTGATAGGCGGGCTGGTAGTCGGACCATTCGCGACCGGAGGTGTAGCCCGGTGCTTCACGATAGCTGTTATCGAAGTGGCGGTTGTACTCGGTCGGGTTGACGGCTTCGGCGATCGAGTCGCCTGCCTTGGCACCGATGATCCCGCCAGCGACGGCGCCAACCACGGTGCCTATCGGGCCGGCCACGGTCGTTCCGACGACCGCGCCCGTAACCGCGCCGCCTGCCGCGCCAGTGCCGGCGCCAATGTTGTGGTCTTTCTTGATATCGCTCATGTGGTGCTCCTGATGTTTCGACCTGCGCCGTTGCGAAGGTGGACGGAAAGTACGCTCCAATTCTTTCGCTCCTCATGAGTGCGTCCGCGGCCTGCGCTCACGCGATCGGAACAGGTGGCTGCCGTTGCGGGGCGACCCTCGCTTGGGCCTGTTTCCAGAGCCATCACCCTGTCCGCAGACGTCGCACGGACGGTGATGCCCGCCCGGGTGATGGCGCTCTTGCTCGAACTGAACCATTCCATGCCGTGGTGCGGCGGTGGCCGGCGACGACGCTGTGCTGCTCCACTTTCCAGCGCATCTGCGCATCACGCCGACCACCATTACCCGCGCGGGGCCGGGCGTTGCCAAGGGCACTGCGCGGACGCTGCGAAGATCGTCCTGGAGCGTGCTGCCTGCCCGTACGGCAAGGCAAGGTCGAACGCCGCAGCGCTGCCCGCGTGGGGATCGCCCAGCAGCGACAGGTGGTGTGGAGCGGGCCGTGAGCATTTCGGAACCCGCCTGCTGCACCTGGTCACGATTACCGGCGACGTTGGTGCCATTCCCCAAGCGGCGCGTGCGCGAACTCCAGCGCGGCCGCCATGGCTTCGGGCAGCACCGCATGGTGGGCCTGGCCCTCGAACAGGCGGAAGTGGCAGTCGATCCCGCGCGACTGCATCAGTTCGGCAAAGGCGCTGGCGTTGGACACCATGTGCGGTTCGGCGAAAACCGCTGCCTCGTCATCGCCCGCGACCTCCGGCGGCTTTTCCGGTCCGGCAAGCTGCTCGTGGGAACCCACGCCGATCAGTGCACGCGCGCCGCGTGCGCCGGTCCAGTCCATTCCCTCGGCCTCCTCGATGATCCTCGCCCCGTCCCACCAGATCGACGGACTCGCCGCCACGTAGGCGCCGAAGCGCTGCGGGTGGGTCATCAGCGACTGCAGCACGAACAGGCCGCTCAACGAGTGGCCCACCAGGGTCTGCCGTCGCGCGTCGACTCGCAGCGCCGCCAGGTAATGCGGCTGCAGGGTTTCGCACAGGAAGTGCATGAAAGCGTCGCCGTCGCCGTCGACGGTCCACGCCTCGGTGCGCCCGCGCGGCGGAGGGACGTCCCCGCGGGCCGGACGGGTGAAGTCACGCCGGCGCAGGTTCTGGTCGACTTCGCCGTCGTCCTCCCAGTCGATCCCGATCACCACCACGCCGCTGTCACCGGCCTCCTTCAACGCCTGCTGCATGGGTGCCCAGGTTGTAGGGGCGTCCAGAAGCCAGACCAGCGCATGCCCTTCCTCTGGCGCTTGGCCCTGGGGCTGGTGCACGCGGATCGAGTACCTGTGGCCGCGGTTGCTGGTCATGGTTTCGTGCATGGAAGGATGGTCGCTCCGGCGACGTCAACGACGTGTGGGGGAGCAGGGCATGCGCGTGGACAGCCGGCGAATCAATCTTCGGGCCAGGCGCCCGGGCGTGCAGCGGGGATCAGGCCCGCATCGCCTCCGGAAACATGAAGCAAACGGCTCGCCGCGCGGGCGGGGCGAGCTCGAGCAAACCCGGCTCGTGCAGGTCGACTCGCCTCAGGCCGCCAAGCGGTGCTCGTAATAGGGCCGGTCGCGGTCGTCGAGGATCGCCTGTTGGCGCTGCAAGTCACCGAGCGGTGGATTGAGCCAGGCGTCGAGGTTCTCTTCCTTGATCGGCACGATGCAGCGGTCATGACCGGCGGCGGCGACCTCGGGGGGCGGCTCATCGGTGATCGCGGCGAATGACAGCAAGCCTGCTTGGCCGTCCTGCTGCCAGTGCGACCACAGGCACGCCACCAGCATCTCCCGCGGCGGCGAGGGGCGGAACTCCAGCACCACGTTGCTTGGCTTTTCCCCGGTCTCCAATGGGCGTCGCTCCAGGTCGTGTCGGCTGACGTTCTCGTAGAAGGCGTCGGCCACCACCACGCCATGGCTGACGCCAAAAACCTCCTTCCAGTACTTGCCGAGGCTGTCTCGTCGTGCGTTGTAGGTCCCCGGATAGCGGGTGTCGAACGAGGCGGGCGTACCGGCCACCCGGCACTGGTACCGCATCGGCTTCACCACCCGGCGACCGTCCTCCCACACCATGACCGGCGCGTAGTGGCCAGGAAAGATCCGTGAATCGCGGCCTGCCGGTTCTTCGCGCCTGAGGTCGGCCAGCTGGCCCATCACCCACTGGATCCTGTCGCCGGCGATACGCCTGCTCTCGCTCGCGGTCTTCGTGGATTTTCGTTGCAGGCTGCGCTCCGCATCGGCCAGGCGTTTGCGCTGCTTGAACAGCTCCTGTTCCAGCGTCGCCACGCGCTCGCGGTCCAGAGCGCCGATCAGTGCAGAGAGAGCATGCATCTGCTCTGCGCCGCCACGTTTGAAAGAATCATCCATCGCCTTGGGTGTCCTGACCTTGGCTCCGCCCTGGCGCTGCCAGTAGAGGTCGGTGAAAGCCGCGATGTCCAGGTCAGCCCCGTAGCGCCTGACGTATTTGCGATAGTCCTGCCAGACCTGTGCCGAATAGCACATGGTGGAATTCCAGTGACGGAGCGCAATCCTACAATGGTGTACCGAAGTCCAGAGCGGCGTTCAGCATGCGGCGTGCTGTCTCGGCGCGGGCAGTGACGACCCGAGCGGTACTGTTTGAAAGTAGAGTGAGAAAGAGCAATCCGTTTGACCTGTCACACCTGCGTCCTGGCCTGAACGAAGCCACCTTCACGTTCCCGTCTCACATTAAATTTACAGGTGCATCCGGATACTCCGCCCAGCACTTCATGCCGCTGTCTCCGGACATGGCGTAGGTCGCGCCCGTTCCGCTTGGCGGAACCCGTTATCCCAAGGAGTGAGTCCATGAGCATGTTGACTATCAAGAATGCAGCGTTCGTCGCTGTTGCACTAACCTCGATGCTTGCCCTGTCGGCCTGCGACGTGGAAAAGACGCAGGAAGGCGAGATGCCGAAAGTCGAGGTCACCAGCGAAGGTGGCCAGTTGCCCGCATACGACGTGGAGACCGCCGAGGTCGAAATGGGCACCGAAACCCGCACCATCGAAGTCCCGACGGCCGAAATCAAGTCGGCGGACGAGGTCCGTGCAGAGGAAGCAGCGAAGCAGTAATACGCTCGCAGGCTGAGTGACCCAGGCCAGGGCAGTCCGCAAGGACCGCCCTGGCCTTTTTACGTGTGCCACTGACGGGTTGCCAACGCGGCACGGAAGATTGTCTGGACTCGACCCGCAACCAGAGGTTTCGCAGCATGCCCGAAGGCGCCACCGGGTCACGCAACAATCGCCGCAGTCGGGCGACACGGCCAACGTGCTGACGCTGCTTGCGCTGCTGTCGTTGGCCCAGTTCGTGATCGGCAGTGTCCTGGATCCGTACCTGATGGGCAGTTCGCTGAACCTCAGTCCAGTCGTGATCCTCGCCAGCGTTGCCAGCTGGGGCAGCCTCTGGGGCATTGCCGGCGCCTTCCTCGCCGTACCGATCACCGCCATGCTGGTGATCGTGCTCTCCGAATTCGATGGGACGCGTCCGATCGCGATCCTGATGCCGCGCGACGCACGCCTGCGCAGGCTGCGCAGTACGAGTCGACGGGCAGGCGACTCGGCCCCTGACGACCCGGCGCGGTGACGATCGCAAGGCGGGGCGTCTCGCAGGTCCTTCGCGCAAGGTCGTGAAACCGCGAAGCTCGATTCAGGCCGGTGCCGAGGCTGCGTTCGGCCCGGACGCCTGGACAATGTCAGCCAGCAGATCCTGCTTGCCCGTATCGAAGGAATCGTAGGGGAACACGCTGATGTCGCCGGTGGCTTCCAAGATCGCGTAATGCACCTGCGACACCGAACGCGCACCGCTGGTGCGCATCGCGGCGTGCAGTTCACGCAGCGTGGTGCGCTCCCGGTCCAGCGCCTCACGGTCGATCACGCCATAGCGCACCAGCAGTTGCGGCTTCGACTCCACATGGTCGCGAATCCATGCAAAGCGAGCGCTGAGATCTCCCAGCGCCATCTTCAGCCGCAGGGGCTGCATCCGTTGGCTCTTTGCTGGCGCAAACACAGCGTCAGTGCCTTCACGCAGACCGATGATGCTCTTCGACCTGCCCCTCGAAACGCTCGAGGACGGCCTCCACGCCTTGATCGTGAACCACGACACGATCCTCACGTTCCCTACGCGGCGCGATGCACTCGCATACGCGTTCGCCGGTGCGGCCGAGCGGTCGTTGCAGGGACTGGCGACTTCGATCAACGTGGAGGGCGGCGATGGCGTCTGGCGCCTCGTGCCGGCGTAGGCGGCCACCCAGCCGCACGCAACCCACAAGCGTCCAGCGCGAGGCAAGCGATTTATCACGAGGCGGGAGGCGACCGATCGCAGGGCCAGCGGGACCAACCGGTCGATCGCAGTGGAGGGAAGCGGCTCAAACGCCAGCCTCAGCCCGCGGCGCTACGGCATGGTGCGAGTGCCACAGGCGCGGCGGAATTTCCCATGGTGAACCGTATTCCAGCGGCCGCTACCGACGATGGGAACGTGACATTCCGCGTTGTCCTGTCCCGGAGAGGGGACGAGTCAGAGATGCATCGCAAGACGCTGGCCTTCGCTGGGTGGCGACAAGCCTGCCGCAGCGCGTAGTCTTGGCGTCTGCGTGCGTACCATCACGTTCATTTGGGAAGGAGCGACCGATGATGTCTGCCAAAACGACGGATACCAGCGAGGGACAGGAGGCCTCTGAAGTTCGCCGCCTGGTCCACGACCTGCGCAACGAGATCAACGTGATCGGCTTCGCCTGCAGCGCCCTGCGCCAGCAGGTCAAGGCACCCGCAGCGGACGTGCTTCGGTCGCTGGACCGGATCGAGTCCGCCTACGACCGCTGCGCTGCCCTGCTGGTCGCGCACGGAAAGGGGCAGGAGAACAAGGCAACCGACTAGGCTTCTCCGCGAGGGGCGCAGACAAGCCGGACGTTACGCCACCGCGGCGGCGAGGCCGGTATGCATCTTTGCGTATCAACGTGCGCTATTTGCAGTTCGTCGGTCGGCTGGCGTACGGGCGCCCGCGCGCCGTGCGCCGGTTTCGCATCAGGCGCGTCGGCATACCTGCGAGGGATGGGTGCGTATGCCAGGGCCAGTCCGGGTTCCGGCGGTGGTGCCCGAGGTCGTGTCACCCCCGGCTTCGCGGAATACGGCGCATCCGCGGCTTTCGTGGCTTACCGCTCCCGCCTCGCCTGTCACGTCCATTGAAGCCGGTTCCAGCGGCACGGCCTGGGCGGGTTGCGGCTGCCGTGCGACAAGGATCCTGGGATCCCATCCACCTCGACAAAAAGAGGGCACGACGCGCGCTGCACCAGCGCGACATCCAGCACCGGCAGCACGACCCATGCACGCGGAACTGCGGACATCACGCACCGCTCGGAACCCTCGTGCAGCCGAGCAAGGAAAGGCCGGTCCACTGGTTGATGTTTCTGGCGGATATTGTCATCGCCTTGCCGCGGTGCTCTTGATGCGCGGTGCGCTTGATACGCGGTGGCTGGCGCAAGGCGTGTCGCGGATAGGCATGGAACCCCATTGCCTCATCTTCGAACTTCACCTGCGGTGGCTTGGAAAGACCACGTCGGGTGCCCGGAACCGCGAGCGGTCAGGAGCAATCGACAGTGTAAGCGGCCGGCCAATTGTGAAGAAAAGTCACGATGCGAAGACATTTTTTTCACGGTCCTGTTACCGATGTCGCGCAATGATCGTGCTCGAGACGTTGTGGAGAGGACCGCTCTCGACGGCCATCGATCCAGCGAGTCGGGTAAACCGGCGGTAGCACCAGAGCGGCAGCGCCGAGCAGTCCCAGCGCTTGCCGGAAGGCAGACCACGAGACGGCGTGCGTGCAACGGTCATCCGCAGCGGGTGTCCAGAGGCGACCACGCGCAATCCATCGTCAGATTGGCGACGGCGCGAACACGGCGGCGGCTGCCACCCCATCAGGAGGAATAAAAATGAATACGACACAGAACCAGGACACGGGTCAGGACGGTCGTGCCGGGTCCACGCATTCGCAGACCGGCAATCGCGAGTCCATAAAACAGGGCTCCGAGGAGCTCAAGCAGGGCGCCGAAGAGCTGAGGAGCAAGGCGACCGAGATCGCACAGGACGCCAAGCGTGAAGGCAAGGCGCAGGTCGACGAGTATCGAAACGTTGCCGCGCAGAAGGTCGACACCATCGCCGAAAGCGTGAAGGCGGCCGCGGCCAAGCTCGAGGAGGGCGACGTGGGCAAGTGGTCCACGCAGATCTCGGGCATGGCCGACAGCATGGGCAGGCTCTCCCAGGGCCTTCGCGAGAAAAGCGCGGACGAAGTCCTGCACGACGTGAACCGCCTCGCTCGGGAGAATCCGGCGATCTTCGTTGGCAGCGCCGTGGCCATCGGCTTCGGCCTGACGCGGCTCATGCGTGCCACTGCGCAGCCACGTCCTGACAAGGAACAAGGGCGGACCACCGGCACGCAGTCGAAAGATGGCGCGTACACCAGCGGGTACAGCACTGATCGCGATGATGCCTACACCAGCAGCACCATCGGCGGCAGCGGCGCCTCCAGTATTTCGAGCACGCCCGGAGGCACGACTGGAAGCTACGCCTCTGGCGGGATCGGCGCTGGCGCGGCTTCTGGCAGCAGCGGCGGCACCGGCAGCTATTCGACAGGCGGTTCAGGCACCGGCGTAGGCACCGGCAGCACGGGTACCGGCCTTGCCGGTGCCAGCAGCCAGCCCGGACAGTCCGGGTTCTCAGGTACCAGCGGCAGCCAGGGAAGCGGAAACACCCGGTCTGGTGAGAGCGGTCTGGACGACAACGACAGGAGAAAATCGTCATGAGCAGCACGATGAACCAGAACACTCGCGAATCCACCATTCGCATCGAGGATGATCGCAAGACGGTTGCCGATGACCAGTCGATCGGCGGCCTGCTGAAACAGCTGGGGCGTGAAATACCCTCGCTGATGACCAAGGAGCTGGCGCTTCTGAAGTCCGAGGCCAAGGAAAGCATTCGCACCACCAAGGAGGGCGTGGCCGCGGTATCAGTGGGAGGCGCGGTTCTGATGGCCGGCCTGATCATCGTGTTGCTGGCCGCTGTCTACGCACTGAGCAACGTGCTCGCGCCCTGGGCCTCTGCGCTCATCGTCGGCGTCGTCGCCATGGTCATCGGCTTCATGATGGTCAAGGCCGGACAGAAGAAGTTCGAGCAGGACATGAAGCCGCAGCACACCATCAACAGTCTGCAGAAAGACAAGAACGCCATTGGCGGGAGGATCTCATGAACACCACTCGAGACCAGATCGACGCGGAATCGCGCAAGGACCCGGAGCGCCTGGAGCGTGAGATAGACCAGCAGAGGGACATCATCGGCAACATCGTCACCGCGCTGGAGAACAAGCTCTCGCCCGGCGAAATCGTGGACCGCGTGATGCGCGCAGGCAACGGAACCGGCGGTGAGTTCGCGCGGAACCTCGGCAACGTGGTGCGCGCCAACCCGATGCCCACGCTGCTGACTACCGCAGGGCTGGTGTGGCTGTACGCGTCACGCCGCGACTCCGCCCCGGTGCATGAACCCGCTCCTGCATACGGCAGCACCCATGCAACGACCGGCGCCACTTCGACCGCGTCGGAGGATGCCAACAGCCGCGAGGACCACGGTTCTGACGAAGGCCTGAAGGACAAGGCGTCGCACAAGGCATCCGACCTGAAGGACGGCATTTCCGAACGTGCCTCGCACCTGCGTGAGGGCGCTTCACACCTTCGCGAGAATGCATCGCACAAGTGGAGCGATGCGAAGGACAGTGTCGGAGAGAAGGCGCACAACGCGGCCGACAGCGTGCGCCACCAGGCCGGCCGCGCTCGCCAGGGCTTCAGCCACATGATGGAGGATAATCCGCTGGTGATCGGCGCCATCGCGCTCGGAATTGGCGCGCTGCTGGGTGCCGCACTGCCCACCACGGGCAAGGAAGACGAGCTGATGGGCGAGACCGGCGACAAGCTCCGCAGCAAGGCCGGAGAGGCTAAAGACGCGGCACGCGACAAGGGCCGCGAGGTTGCCCAGTCGGCGCGCGAGAAGGGCAAGGAGACTGCACGCGAGATCAGGGACGGCTCCAGCTCCAGCTCCGGCACCCATGACTCCACGGGCCAGGGCTACGGTGCCTCGGCCACTACCGGCGGCACCGGCTCGACGTCTACGCAGGGGCCGGGTGCCACCACCACCCCGAGCAGCTCGGCCGGATCGCCACGCAACACGGTCTGAAGCCGCAGGCGACAGGCAGGAACGGGACCACATGGCCCTGCCTCCCTCCCTGATCGATGGAGAAAGGGAAAGCCGCGCAGTTGAGCGCGGCTTTCCCGCGTGCAGGATTGGCCAGGCCGATCGAGCGACCACTGCCTCGTTCGTCCTGCGATGGGTGACCTGCAGTCAACGCATGCGTGGCCAATCGCGGCCGCATGCAAGGGGCAAGTTCCAGGTGGCGTGGCAAGGATGGAATTGCAGTCGGCTTGAATGGCCCTCCGCGCTGCAGCGGCAGTCCCGGTGACATCGACGATTGCAGGTCGAGGCGCTGACGTCGTTCCCCCAGCTGTCGATGCTGCCGAGCCCGTCCTCCACCTTGCGTGCGGCTTGCTCCACTGCCCGGCGGTCGGCCGTGTCGGCCCGTCGCTCCACTCACGAATCGCGAGCTGCTGGCCGGCTCCTGTCGCTACCCGATGATCACGCGAGCGCATTTATGATCTGCCATCCATCCAGGGTGCTGCAGACATGACCCCATCGCTCGACAAGCCGCTCCGCCGTGAAGTGCAGGTTGGAGAAACGCTTTACACGCTCACCATCGATCCCCCGGGACTGAAGCTGGTGGAAAAAGGACGGCGCAACGGGCTGTCGCTGGCCCGGGCAGACCTGGTGAACGGCGACACCGCGCTCGCCGCCGCACTGCAGGCCGCCTCCAGGCAGGACCAGCGGTGAACCCGGACATGGTGGGATGGGCAGCGTCGGCCATCCTGCTGGCCACCCTGAGCCGGCAGATCTACACCCAGTCCCGGGACCCGAACGCGGCAGGTGTGTCGCACTGGCTGTTCGCCGGGCAGATGCTGGCTTCGCTGGGTTTCATCATCTACAGCGCGCTGGTGGGCAACTCGGTCTTCATCGTGACCAACAGCCTGATCCTGCTCACGGCGCTGGTTGGCCAGGTCCTGATGTGGCGCAAGCGGCGCAGGGCGGGCTAGGAGGCGCAGGACGGGCTGGCGTTTGTTCGCGGTGCGCCTGCTTGCGTTCGCGGCCAAGCAGTCGCCGATCCGGAGTCCTCCGATTCAGGGGCCGCCCTATGGGCGGCGTTCGCTGCCGTCGGGCCTGGCGTAGTCGGTTTCGGGGTCGATGCGATGCCCGTCGCGGTCCTCCGGCATATCCGGCCCTTTGCGCGTGGCCCGGGGGTTACGGTACTTCTCGGCGGTGTTGGGGTTGTTCTCGATGCTGTCGTGGTTGGCCGACGTCGTGTCTTCGCTGTTGGGATCATTGGTCATTGTGCCCTCCGTGATACCGCATTGCTCATGTGCACGTGCCGCCCCGGAAGGACGGCGCGCGGGCAGTGAAAACCTCAGTGACGGTCCTGGTCCTGCCTGTCGTCCTGATCCCGGCCCTGCTGTTCCTGCTGCGAGCCTTTGTGGCCCTGCCCTTCCGTGTCGTGACTACCCTGCTCCTGGCGGGCCTGGCTCTGGTGTCCCTGCGCCTGTTGCCCTTGCTTGCCCTGGTTGGGGTTCTGCTGCTTCTGCGGCTGCTGTGATTGCGTACCGTGGTTCTGCTTCTGGTTTTCGTTCTGATTGCGTTCGTTGGCCACGGTGTGTTCCTGCTGCTGCACGACCGGTCTGGTCGTCTCGCGACGCTAGGCTCCCACGGGTTATGGCGAGATCAAGAACGGTGACCTGTCTCTAAACCCGTCGTTCACAAGCGCACGACTCCGGGGTCCACGCCGGTTTACTGCCATCGGGGCCAGAGCGCTGTTCCTGCACTGCAGGAACATGTACGTGATCCGCGACAAGAAAGATCCTCCCCGGCCGGACCACGAGCGCGACGCTCACGACACTCATGGACAGCGCGAGCAACGCGAGCGCCACCAGGACCAGCTGCAGGACGAAGCGGTGGAGGAGACGTGTCCGGCCAGCGATCCGATCGCGCCCTTCGTGCCTGCGCGCGTTCCGAAGTAGCCACCGCACGCCTGCCTGAAGACTCAGGGCACCAGACGCGTCCGCGTCTGTTTCAGGTTCTGACGCGGCTGCATCGGTCGCGCTGCGCGACAGTTCAACGGCGGCCTGGATCCTTGAGGCGCTTCCAGACGGCTTTCACCACCGGCTCGGCGTCCTGCCAGTCCAGTCGGCGGTCGGCGCCGATGCGCATGTAGCGGTCGCGCAGGCACGGCATCAGCATGTCCGCGCTGTCGTGCGGATGCAGCAGGTAGCTGTCGTAGGCGAAGCGCAGGGTGCGCGTGTACTGGTCCAGCGGCAGCAAAGGGCGGTAGCACTCGAGGTCGGGAAGCTTTTCGGACCAGTAGCTCAACTCATCGTCCACGTCGATCACGATCGAGCGTGGATGGACGGCGGGGGTGGACGCTCGAGTTGCGACGGACATGAGTCTCTCCTTGAGTCTCGAGGGGCTCCCCGAAGCCCCATTCTCGCTGAACGCCGTTTCGGAGTCGTTGATAACCCGTAAATATCCCGTTAATCCGACACATGAACTCCATGCGCGGCCTCGGCGCGGATGCGCGACTGGATCTTTCGGGCGAACCTGGAGCTCGCGGCAACCATTGCAGCACGTAATCGAAGGGCCGAAACTAGTCCTCGCCGTGTCGACGCTTGCCGTACCAGAGGTCAAGGTGCTCGCGCGAGGTCAGCATGCCCTTGCGGTGGCGGGCGAGTCGCCATAGCAGGCGCATGTGCTCGAAGAACCCGTGGGTGCGCAGCTTGCGCGCAGAGGTGTGCACCGACTGGCGCAGTATCCTGAAATTTCCCTGGCGTGCCAGGGCCCGGCTCATGGCGATGTCCTCGGCCGCGTAATACGCCTGGTCGAACCCGCCGGTGGCCTGGAACGCCTCGCGCGTGCAGAACAGGAAACATCCCGGCGCAATGCGTGTGAGCCGGAAGATCCACACGAACAGCGACACGCCGATGCGCTCATGCCAGCGAACCGGCTCCTGCAGGCGCACCGCGGCGCCACCGCCGACGGCGCCCTTGTCCATCGCATCGACCGCCCCCTGCAACACGGCCGGGTTCACCAGCGTGTCGGCGTCCACGAACACCAGTCGATCACCGCTGGCGGCCTTCGCGCCCGAGTTGCGGGTGGCGGCGATATGCCGGTGCGCCACTCTCATCACGCGTGCGCCGTGTTCGCCTGCGATACGCGCGGTATCGTCGGTGGAGGCGTCGTCGACCACCACGACCTCGTACTCCAGGCTCAGTGCTTGAGCGGCACCGTGCAGTGCGTCCAGGGTCTCGGCGATGAGTCGTGCTTCGTCGTGGGCGGGGATGATGAAGGAAAGCATGCAGTGCCGGCGTGGCGTGGTGGCAGGCATGTTGGCATGCGGCGGCTGACGATGCGCATTGTGGGGCCTTGGTTCACACCGGATGGAACACCGGACGGCTCACTCGCTCGCGGTCGCCCGCGCGTCCTGGACTGCCGCACATGCCATGCACCTGCGGTAGTCGCCGTTGCGACCGTGCTGCAGGCGCCCCAGAGGACCGTTGCATGCGGCACAGGTGGGGGAATCCCCGCGCTGCCAGCGCCAGGTCCGCAGCGTCGCCACCGCCGCCATCACCAGCGCGGCGAGCAGGGCAATCGGCGGCAGCCACCGCAGCACCCCTATCCAGCCATTCAGGAAGTCGACGTTGCCCGCCACCGATATCCACACCATCGCGCCGATCGCCACCAGCAGCAGCACGGCCGCCGGCAGATAGGCGCGAAGCAGTATCGAGGTATATCGGTTCATGGACGGGAGCCGGCGGAAAGTGGCGAGAGCTTAACCAAGGGCGCGTCGTGAATGGCTGAATACATCGCCGCCCCGATCGCCAAGTCCCACCAGCGGACATCGATGGCGACGTCGAACGAGGAGAAACCAACGGGCCCCGTCTTCAGCATGCAGGCCTGATCCGGCCCGCGGCGATCAGGCGTGCGCACCCTCGCACGACTGCTCCTGGAGTGGGCGTGGATGGCCGACAACGCGCACGCGGCTCGTTCCCGGCGTGGCTGTCCCGATGGTCGCAGAACTCAGTTTGCGAAGCCGCCGCGCGCATGGATGCGCTGAAGCCCGGGCGGGGGCGGAGCGGGCTGTGCCGGCCAACGCCTACATCATCGCCAGCTCGGTGTTGGTCAGGGTGCGGTTGTACTGGTCGCGCAGGCGCACCTTGCGCTCCAGATCGCTGATGATGTGCCCGCTGAAGTCCACGCCGGTGAGGTCTTCGGCCATGTTGATGCCACCGGGCGTGTCGACGTTGATCTCCATCATCTTGTCGCCGACGATGTCCAGGCCGGTCAGGTACATGCCGTCGCGGATGAGTTTGGGCGCGACCATTTCCGCCAGCCACAGCGCATCGGCGTCGGGTTCGGCCATTTCGACCTTGCCGCCGGCACTGATGTTGCTGCGCGCATCGCCGCTGTCGCTGTAGCGGCGGAAGCAGGCGTACTTGCCGTCGACCGTGAGCGGCCGGCCGTTGAGGGTGATCAGGCGCAGGTCGCCATCGGCCGCCTTGGGCAGGTACTCCTGGGCGATGGCGTAGCCGTCGCGCAGTACCGCGTCGATCATCTGGTTGAGGTTGCCGCCGCTCTCGGGCGTGACCACGAACACGCCCTGGCCGCCCGAGCCCTGTAGTGGCTTGATCACTCCATAGCCGTCGCGCGACTTGATGAACTCCTTGATCTCCTCGGCATCGCAGGTGATGCAGGTGACCGGCCGCACCTGCTCGGGAAAATTCTGGAAATAGGTCTTGTTCGAAGCATCTGTCAGGTGGGTGGGATCGTTGAGCACGATCACGTGGTGCAGGGTCACCAGCTGTGCGAACAGCAGCGCGCTGCCTGGCGCCCACGGCCGGTCCTCGACCTCTTCGGCCGGATCGCTGCGCAGCATCAGCACGTCCAGTTCGTCGACCGAGATGCGCTGGCGCTGCGCATCGTCGGCCTGCAGGTCGGCCAGCAGCGCCGCATCGTCGTCGTAGTGGTCTTGGCGCGGCACGTGAGCGTGCGCATGCACATGGCCACCGGCGTCGTAGATGAACCCGGCGAGTCCGATCAGCGCCACCTGGTGGCCGCGCTCGATGGCCTTTCGGGCCAGCCGGATGGTCGTGTAGTTGTCCTTCTCGGTCGCCATGGCGTTGACGACGAAACCGAGCTTGATCGGCGGGGTGCTCATGCGGCGTGCTCCTGGAGCTCGGGGTAGGGATGGAAGAGTTGTGCTACCGACTCGGTGCGGCAGCGCTGCAGGCGCTGCTCGAAGCCGGGCAGCTGCATGAAACGCGGCAGCACCGCCGGTGGCGCGGCCCAGCCGTGGTCGCGCAGCTGGTCCAGGACCACGCAGTGCGAGAGCGCGAACTTGCCGGCGTACAGGGGCTCCAGCGCGGCGCCCTCGTGCAGGTGCTCGACCAGGTCGCGCAGCCCGCGCAGGTACACCGCGTCCTTGGTCAGGCCGCCGCCGCGACGCGCACGCACGGCCACGTCGAAGGCATCGTCAGTGGGCATGCCATGGGTCACGTGCAGCAGGTCGAAGATCTCCGGCACGTCCTGCCCATGGATCGCCATCTCGGTAGCAACCACCCGTGCGGCAAGCACGCGCAGGCGTTCGCCCGGCAGGAACCCGGACAGGTATTCGGCCAGCACGCCCAGTCCTTCCTGCAGCGGGTCGTAGTGCGCCAGGCCGACTTCGAGCTGGCGCAGCGGCTGCTGCCGACCGTTGTAGCGCGTCACCAGGTGCGTGCCAATCTCATGCTGGATCAGCGGCTGCACGCGTGCATGCGGCAGGCGCAGGTTGGCGTCGACGTAGAGCACGCCGTGGGAGACCATCATCATCGAGTTGAGATCGGGATCGACCACCACTTCGGCGCGGAATTCGCGTGGGCCCTGCTGGTACCACGCAAGCTCCGCTTCGACCGCTTCCATCACTTCGTCGATGCCGGCATCGGCCTGCAGCGCCTCGCCCGGCTGCACCGAATGCATGATCTCGCGGGCCAGCCTGAGCAGCGAAGCCTCGACGCCGCCGAACAGGTCGATGCTGGCGGCGATGAAGCCGTCGGTGCCGCGCAGGCGTACCAGTTCGATCTGGCGCTCCAGTTCGCGCTGTTTTTCCGCCAGCAGCCCGGAGAGCAGCGGCGATTCGATCCGGTCCACCGGCAGCGCCAGCACGCGCTGCCGTGCTTCGATCACGTCGACCTCCAGGTCGATGTACTGCAGCGGCGGCACCTGCGTGCGCCCGCTGGCTTCGAACGCTTCCCAGAGCTCATGGTTGCCGATCGGAGACAGCGCCAGCAGCCAGTCGACTTCGGCGTCCATCGCGGCCAGCGCCTGATCGACCTGCGCAGCCACGGGCGGCAGCGACTGCAGCGCCGGCGCTGTGCTCACCGACACGCCATGAACTCCGGTCGGACCGCATCGACCGCACGCTGGAGGCCGTGACGCAGGTCCTCGAGCACGGCGATGTCGGCCTGTGCCGTCCACTCGTCCATGTAGATCTTCTTGTACTCGGGCGAGATCGTGCACACCTTGTCGCCATACCGGGCGAACACCCACTCGGGGAAGTGACCACCGGTAGGGAAGCGCACGTTCTCGCGAACGTCCGGCGCCTTGCCACCGACAGGACAGTCGCGCAGGGTCTGGGCAAATCGCGCTGAAACCTCTCCCCAGCGCTGCGGATCCAGCGTGGTCACGCCGAGTTCGATGTCCGGGTTGCCTTCCTGTGGCGCGGGCTCCGCACCGGCACCTTCGCGCCGATGGTTGTAGCTGTGCAGGTCGATCAGCAGCACGCAGCCCCAGCGCTCGATCAGGCGGTCCAGCAGCTCGGTCACCATGGCGTAGAAGTCGTCATAGCTGGACAGCGAGATCGCGCGTTCGGACTCGGGCAGGCTGTCGTGCCAGATCTTCAGCCCCCAGGTGTCCTCCGGGTTGGTCGACATGGCCAGTTCGCGCGGCCGGTTGAGGTCGACCTGGAAGCGGGAGTGGCGCGCTCGCAGGCGCACGTCGCCCACGCTGGTGAAGAGGCCGGTCAGGGGATCTTCCTCGCGCCTGCGCTCTCGGGCTTCGATGGCCAGGTGCGGGCGCAGCGACTCGCGCGTCAGGTGGCCGTCGTGGATGGCGGTGGCGACCACCGGACCGTGGCCGAGGACGAGGTCCCATTCGTGGCGCAGCTCGAGCAGCTGTAGCTGTCTGCCGCACTCGAAGAAACGCCCGGCGCGGATGGTGTTCGAATCCTGCATGCCCCAATGCTGGCAGCGGCGGCATTAGCCGACCGTGAGAAATACTGGACGGAGCAGGAGACGCGGTTCAGAGGCGACGGCCACAAGATGAAGGCCTTCGTGCGTTTCCGCGAGATGTCCAGGCCGCCCGACGATCCTGTCGCATCGTTCGAGCCGGGGCGCTGCATCGCCGACCGCGTGACGCCAGCCTCGCTCGCCGCTTCGACGTTCGGCGAAGGTCTGGCCGATGCGCGAGTGATCGGTCATCGGAGATCGGCCCGTTGACGAGTGTTGACGAGGAGAGTCTGGGCGGTCGCCGGTTCGTGGGGCCGGAAGGAAAACCTTCAGGCCGCGCGCTGGCTGGAGTCGGTATCGATCCTGGCACGCTCTACGTCAGCAACGCGGTGATGCACTTCCGCTTCGAGCAGCGCGGCACGTGGCGTGCGAGCAACGGCACACGTGCGTTCGCCACCTTGCATCCGTCATGGGTGCTGCGCCAGCGCGACCCGCGTCGTGGGAGCAGGCGCTGGGAAGACCTGCGGCTGCTGTCGGCGCCCCGGGGCTGGCGAAGGACGGCATACGCGCGTCAGGAAACCTGCACGCCCTTCCAGAAAGCGACATGGCCCCGGATTTCCTTGGCCGCGTCCTTGGGCTCGGGGTAGTACCAGGCGGCGTTCTCGTTGACCGCATCACCGACCACCACGTCGTAGTAGTGCGCCTTGCCTTTCCATGGGCAGCTCGTGGTGTGGTCGGAAGGGCGGAAATACGCCTGTTCCAACGATTCGGCCGGGAAGTAGTGATTGTTCTCGACGACGACGGTGTCGTCGCTCCTGGCTAGGGTGGTGTCTTTCCAGGCGGCGGTTTTCATGCGGGCGCTCCTCGTGATGTGGAGGCCGATGATGCGCGTGTACGTTCCGAAGCAGGTTAAGGAGTTGTCTGCGCTGCCGGTGCCGCCAGGCAGGCGACCGGTTCCAATCCGTTCCGGTCGCTGCGCAGCACCGGAATTGCGCTTCGAGAACCCAGTCGATAGACAGATTGAATCACTGTCCAGGCTCACGTTCCTGGCCAACGACAATGTAACAGCGCACTGGTTAGGCTTGCTGGCGTGGCGCGATCACTGCGCAATGGAAGCGCTGATGCTGCACCACTCAAGCCCCCGCACGCTGCTGCTCACCCTGTTGCTGTCGTGTGCCGGCGGCGCCTGTTCGCAGCCCGCACCCACGCAGCAGGTCGCGCCGCAACTGGCCCTCCGTGAAGCGGCTTCCGATCCCGTGTATGGCGAGGTCGCACCGAGCGCCGACGGCATCGGCAAGACCTACCAGGAGCGCGAGATCTCGGCGGTAATGGGTTGGCAGGGCGCAGCCTGGCTCGAGCGGGAGGAGCGTGAGCGCGAGGAGCGCGGCAGCCTGCTATTGCAGGAGCTGCGCCTGGAGCCTGGCATGGATGTCGCCGACGTGGGCGCGGGCACCGGTTATTACGCGCGCCGCATGGCGCCGCTGGTGGGTCCCGGAGGCAAGGTGTATGCAGTGGACGTGCAGCCGGAGATGGTGGCCATGCTTCGGGAAACCGCGGCGCGCCCCGGCCTGGGCAACATCGTGCCGGTGCAGGCGGGCGTGGACGATCCGAAGCTGGCGCCGGGGTCGATCGACCTGGCGTTGATGGTCGACGTCTACCACGAGCTGGAGTATCCCCATGAAGTGATGACCCGGCTGGTGCTGGCGCTGAAGCCGGGCGGGCGCCTGGTCTTCGTCGAGTATCGCGCCGAGGATGAGAGCGTGCCGATCAAGCCGCTGCACAAGATGAGCGAGGCGCAGGTGCGTCGTGAAGCAGCACTGCACGCGCTGGACTGGGAGCGCACCGCCGACACGCTTCCGTGGCAGCACGTGGTGGTGTTCCGCAAGCGCTGAGGGCGGTGGTTGGTCAGGGCAGGCGCTAGTGTGCGGGCACTTCGCGCGACGCTTCGCGCAGGTTGCGCGGCAGCACGGTGTGGATGGTGGTGGCGGCCACCGCCGCGTGGCCGACCGCGACCGAGATCTGGTTGAGCGCACTGACCACGTCGCCGATCGCATACAGGCCGTCGACCGAGGTCATCTGGTGCTCGGAAACGAACAGTGCGTCTTCGTCGTCCACCCGCGCGCCCAGGGCAATGGCCAGGGTCGCCTGCGAGCGACTCCCCAGGACCGGGTAGACGGTGTCGAAGTCGCGGCGCTCGCCGTCAGTGCCGATGAAGCTGCAGCGCGACCCGTCGAACAGCAGCTCGCGTGGCTTTTCCATCAGCGCGATGCTGCAGCTTTCCGCGCGCTGGCGCAGCTCGTCATCCACGTGCGTGTTGTCGCTCTGCACCAGCGTCACCGTTGCCGAATAGGTGCGCATGAACTTGGCATGTTCGAATGCCGAACGCAGCGGTCCGTACACGGCAATGTCGTTGTCGCTGGCCTCGAAGCCATCGCAGACCGCGCACAGGCGCATCGCCCCGCAGTCGATCGCTTCCTCCACCCAGGGCTGGGGCGGCAGTACGTCCTCGATGCCCGTGGCCAGCAGCACCGTGCGTCCGTGGTACTGCACGCCACCGGTGTCGGTGACCCGGAAGCCGCCGTCCACGCACTCCAGCTGCGCCGCCTTGGCCCGGGTCACGACGGTGCCGTACTCCACCGCCTGTGTGCGCAGGCGGTCCAGCAGCTCGTCGCCGCTCACCCCATCCGGGAACCCCGGGCAGTTGTGGCTGCGGGGAATCCAGCGTGCCCGGCTGTTGCCGGCATCGAGCACGGCAACGTTGCGGTGGAAGCGGTTGAGATACAGCGCGGCGGTCATGCCTGCCGGGCCCGCGCCGATGACGACGCAATCCTTGAACTCGGGATCGTGCATGGCCTGCCTCCGGGAGCTGTGCGAGCGACCGCTCAGCGCGAGTGGGCGCGGGCAGCGTGATGGCTGAAGAAACGCATCATCTCGCGGCTTGCGTCAGGGCCATGTGGATCGGTGTAGGAACCGGCGTCGCTGCCGCCCGACCACGCATGGCCGACCCCGTGCAGCACCCAGTGTTCAAGGATGGGCGTGCCGCTGGCATCGGCCTCGGTCGTGATCGTGTATGTGCGTCCCCCCGATGCGGAGCCCTGGCGGGACGTGGACTCCAGCTGCGCGCCGCCGCGAGCCTGCGACAGCACCTGCTGCGCGTTGACCGGGCTCACGGTGCGGTCCTGGTCGCCATGGAAGACGATGGTCGGCACAGGCGCGGCGCTACGGCTGGGGTTGGCGCTGCCGCCCTGGCGCATGGCCGCCAATGCCGATGCCGTGTCGCTGGCCGCGCCGCTGGCCAGGCCCGAATGCACGCCCGCGGCGGAGAACAGCTCCGGATACGCATGCGCCACGATCACCGCCACGGCGCCGCCGGCCGAGAGCCCGGCGACATAGACGCGCGCAGGATCCACGGCGAACTCGCCCATCACCTCGCGGGTGATCCCGGCGATCAGCGCCGGCTCGCCCAGGTCGCGCTGCTGGTCCTGCGGGTTGAACCAGTTCCAGCACCTGTTGCCGTTGGCCGCAGCCGACTGCTCCGGATAGGCGACCAGGAACGACTGCTCCTCGGCCAGCGCGTTCATGCCGGTGCCGGCGGCGAAGTCCTCGGGCGACTGGGTACACCCGTGCAGCATCACCACCAGCGGCAGCGGCTCGCCGCTGTAGGTGCTTGGCACGTACAGCCGATAATCGCGGCTGTCGCCGTGGCCCTGGTGGCGGCGGGTTTCGAAGCGGGCACCGTCGGGAGGGGCAGGCGCATCCGCAGCGTGGCCGCCCTTGCGTGCCCCGGCCAGCGGCATGGAGCGCAGCTTGCCCAGCAGGCTCGACGCCAGCGAAGGCTTCGCGGCGCGCTCGGGTGAGTCGGCTTGGGCCGCGGTCGGCGCTGGCTGCGGCGTCCATGGGCCGCCGCTGCCGGTCGCGGGCGGCTGCATGTCGATGGTGTCGGCGTGGCTGGCTGGGCCGGCTTCGGTTGGCACCGGTCCGCTGCGTCCCTGGAGCAGGGCCATGGCCTCGTGCAGGCGGCCCTCGCGGGTCAGGCGGGTGGCCTCGACCATGTCGATGGAAGGTTTCAGGTTCATGCGGTGCTCCGGGAGGAGGGACGGGGCGCGAGCGCCCGTGGACAAGCGGGAGGGGATCAGCCGATGCGGTCGCGCAGTGCGGTCTTGACTTCGCGGGTGGCCTGCAGGGCGCCAAGGACGTGCACGCGCGCGATGGTGGCGCGCGCCAGTTCGGCGCTGACGTCGGCGGCTATCACCGCCAGCCCGAGCACCTGGATGTGCAGCATCTCACCCGCGGCGCGCACCGCTTCGAGGTCCTGGCGGCCGTACTGGCGCAGGCCCAGCTCCAGGCTTTGCCGCACGACCGACTGGCTCACCGTGTCGGCCTGGCGGTCGAGCTGGTTGCGGATGGCGGTGCGGATGAAGTCGGTGCGGTTGGAGTAGAAGCCTTCCTGCACCAGCAGGTCGACCCGGCCCAGGTCCATGTGGCCGAGGTTGATCGTGACTTTTTCGGAATCAGCAGCTTTCTGCGGCAGGGTCTCGGCGCGGCGACTCATGATTACCATCCAGTTGGAATCTATATGGATGGTATGTGGATGGAATACCGGTCGGCAACCGTGTCCGCTTCAGCTTCCAGGCTATTCGGGTGCCACTGGCACCGGCTTGGCAGGCGCCGCGGCGGCCCCGGTGAACGAGACTCCGCTGACGTCTGCCGCCGTCCAGCCACGGTCCACATCCACCCCGGTGGTCCACCAGCGGTGCGCATCGATCTTCAGCGGGCCGCGCACGCGCTCGTGGAAGCGGTCCGGGAGCAGGTACGGCCCGACCTGGCGATACGACAGGAACGTGGTGTCCACGTGGGCGCCCTGCGTGGTCTCGAAGCCGTTGAGGGTCATGTGGATGCGGAACAGGCGGTCGGTCACTGGGTCGATCCACAGCACCACCTCGTCGCTGGCCGCCTCGCCGAAGCCTGGCTGCAGGGTGGCCAGCAACCGGCGGTAGCTGGCGCCGCCTTCGCGCGCGTCGGCCAGCCGGGTCATCGAGCGCGCCCGCTCCTTCACGAACGAGGGGCCGAAATGGAACATCCGGAACGCATCGTTGGTCATTGCCGTGGCCCGCAGCTTCACCGGGTCGGTCTCACGCACGCCGTTGTAGTACACGGCGATGCCGCTGGGCGTGCGCACGACCTGCTTGCTGCCGAGCGGGCCCTGGTGGTGCAGCGCATACAGCCCTTCGCTGGGCCGATAGCGCTCCTGCGAGGTGACCCTGAAGCCGGCGTCGGTGACGATCGGCTGGATGCGCTGGATCAGCGCGTACCAGCGACCGTCGGTGGACAGATTGATGTCGCCCTGGTGCTCGCGGATGTCGCCACCGTGGGCGGTCAGCGTGCGATCGAACACCTGCTGCGCGGACAGTCCGTCGGCGTAGTTGGCAGTCGAAGGCCCCGCTTCCGGAAACGAACTGCATGCAGACAGCAGAAGCACGCACAGGCACACGATGGAGGTTCGGGTGGACATGGCGTGGAGTTCGTCTGGCGCGGCCGCTTGCCGCTTCCGCAGTCTAGCCCTGCATCGAGGGATGCTGGCGCCGCCATGGCTTCAGCGATCCTGGTCCGCCGCCGCCGGCCTCGCCCTCAGGGCCTCCGGTTCGGTCTCGGTCGTGTCCTCGGCACCGGGCGAGCTGGCCCGCTGCACCGCCTGGGCCGGGTCCGGGGGCTGATCGTGCGCCGCTTCCTGACCGTCACGCGGATCGTCACGCGCCAGGTCCATACGCAGCCGTGGCAGCGCCTGCGGATGATGCCGACCGAGGTAGTCGATCATCCGCTCGCGCACCGCGCAGCGCAGGTCGAACAGTCTCCCGGAGTCGCTGGCGCTGACCAGCAGCCGCATCTGCATCGTGGTCTGGTCGGTGTCGGTGGCCTGGACCACGCACACGCGTCCGTCCCAGCGATTTTCGCTTTGGCAGATGCGTTGGAGTTCGGCGCGCAGGTCTTCCATCGGCGTGCGGAAGTCCAGCCACAGGAACGTCGTGCCGAGCAGCTGCGAGCTGGTGTGCGTCCAGTTCTGGAACGGGTTTTCAATGAAACACCGCAGCGGCACGATCAGCCGGCGCTCGTCCCACAAGCGCACCACGACATCGGTGCGGGTGATTTCCGCCACGCGTCCCCACTCGCCTTCGACGATCACCACGTCGTCCAGCCGGATCGGCTGGGTGATGGCGATCTGCAGGCCGGCGATCAGGTTGCCGAACACCGGCTTGGCGGCGATGCCGGTGACCAGGCCGATGATGCCGGCCGACGCCAGCAGCGTCGCGCCCACCTGGCGGATCGCCGGGAAGGTCATCAGGATCATGGCGACCCCCACCAGGAGCACCGCGCCCTGGACCACGCCACTGATGACTTAGGTCTGGGTCTGGATTCGACGCGCGGCCAGGTTGTCGCTGGTGTCGGTGGGATGTTCGCGCACGATCCGGCGCTCGACTGCGCGCACCGCGCGCACCGCCAGCCAGGTCAGGCACAACAGCCCGCCGATGCCCAGCGCGTGCTGGATGCGGGCGACCCAGGCATCGGGCATGGGCGTGGGCGTGGCGTGCACGGCGATGGCCAGGAACAGCAGCGGCAGCGCCACCGCCACCGCCACCGCCACCGCCACCGCGATGACCTGCACCACACGGGCGCGGGTATGGGTCGCGGTATGCCGCTCGAGCGCCGCGCTATGGCCATCAGCACCTGCCGCACGACCAGGCCGGGCACCACGGCCACCAGCAGCGGCCACGCCATGTCGATGAAATCATGCCACCGGTCGGTGGTCATCGGTACTCCCGTGCGTGCGCGTACCAATGATGCGCGATGGCGCGTAAACGGCGCGTCTGATCGTCTTCATGCGGGCACGGCCAAGTGCTTCGTCGCTGCGTGCGTGCTCACGCTCATCGCCGCTTTCCGGTTGAGAGTGCATGCTGGCCGCCAGATACCCGGCCGTGGCCCATGGAATCCTACAAAGTCACCCTCACCCTCATCGGTCTCACGCTGCTGGGCGCGGCGTGGACGCCGCACCTGCTCAAGCGCCATCCGGTCACCTTCCCGATGCTGTACGTGGCCTTGGGCATGGTGGTGTACGCGCTGCCGCTGCCGCTGCCTGCAGCCGATCCGCTGCGCTTCCCGATCATCGCCGAGCGCCTGACCGAACTGGCGGTGCTGATCGCCCTGGTCGGCGCGGGACTACGTATCGACACGCCGTTTGGCTGGCGTCGATGGAGCCTGACCTGGCGCCTGCTCGGTATCACCATGCCGCTCACCATCCTGGGCGGAATGCTGCTGGGCCAGCACCTGCTGGGCTACGGCATTGCCGGCGCCATGCTGCTGGGCGCGGTACTGGCGCCGACCGATCCGGTCCTGGCCTCGGACGTGCAGGTGCATGGGCCGGGCGAAGGCGGCGAGGATCCCGTGCGCTTCGGGCTGACCTCCGAAGCCGGGCTCAACGATGGCCTGGCCTTCCCGTTCGTATGGCTGGCCGTGGCCATGGCCATCGCCTTCAACGGCGGCGAACCCCTCGACTGGGCACGCTGGTTCGCCTTCGACCTGGCCTGGCGCGTGCTTGGCGGCGCAGCGATCGGTGGGGCGGTGGGTTACGGCCTCATGTACCTCATCTTCCGCAGCGAACGCGATGCGACGCTGTCCCGCAGCAGCGACGGCCTCACTGCACTTGCCATCACGCTGTTCGTGTATGGGGTGGCCGAGCTGTGCCAGACCTACGGATTCCTGGCGGTATTCGTGGCGGCAGTGGTGGTGCGCCAGCAGGAGCGCGACCACCAGTACCACGCCACCCTCAACCTGTTCGCCGAGCAGTGCGAGCGCCTGCTCATGGCGGTGCTGCTGGTGCTGCTGGGCGGCGCGGTGATGGGCGGGATCCTCAGCGCGCTGACTCCCAGTGAGATCGCCTTCGCGTTGATCTTCGTGCTGGTGGTGCGCCCGATCGCGGGCTGGGTGGGCACCATCGGCAGTGGGCTCGGCTCACGCGAGCGCATGGCCGTGTCGCTGTTCGGCGTGCGCGGCATCGGCTCGCTGTACTACCTGGCATTCGCCACCAACCATGCAGACTTCGCCCGCATAGAGGCGATCTGGTCGATGGTCGTGCTGGTCGTACTGCTGTCGATCCTGCTGCACGGCATCAGCGGCAAGCGCGCGATGGAATGGCTGGACCGCCAGCGCGGCGTGCAGTCCGGCAGCCGCTGAGGCAGCGTGCATCGAGACGTGCACCGGCACCGGCAACGTCGCCGGAGCGGATGATGGATGATGCGCCCTGCTTGGGTTCGCGGGCGCGTCGGCCTCTGGATCAGGCGATGTCCCGGTAGTACGGCACCACCTCGCCCTTGACCTTGATCGTCATCGGGTTGCCGCGGCGGTCCTTGGACTTGCCCACCTGCACCTTGATCCAGCCTTCGCTCACGCTGTACTCCTCGACGTTGTCGCGCTCGACCCCGTTGAAGCGAATGCCCACGCCGCGATCGATGGCGGCGGCATCGTGGAAGGGGCTGGCCGGGTTGATGGCGAGATGGTCGGGAGGTGTGTCGGACATGGGTACAAACCTGCGAGGTGCGGAAGGGCGACAGGATAAACGCGTTCCCGCCGCCGCGCTGCCCGTTGCGTCGGGGCAATCAGCGGGGTCGAGTGGCCTGCGCACGCGCATTGCGGATCACCGCGCGCACCCGTTCGCGGTCGCGGTGCCGGGAGATCGCCACCGCGCCCAGCCGCAGTGCCTGCTCGCGCGAGGTCGCGCTCAGGTCATAGTGCGCTCCGCTGGGCCGGTCCTGGAAGGCGCGCAGCGGAATTCCCAGCTGCGCTGCCATGGCATGCAGTTCCTCGAGCGTATCGGCCATCAGGTGCGCCCAGCGCTGTCCTCGCCACAGCGTGACGGGATCGTCCACGTACACCGCCATCGCCTTCTGTTCCCTCGCAGGTTCGTGCTCGAAGGATCGGGGTGCGCGAGGCGCATTGCAACGGTCCTCGTTCGATCGGC
>JBDNHW010000033.1:0-3272 GCA_041688625.1 Pseudoxanthomonas sp. | reverse complement strand
CGCAGCCAGGCGGCGCAGGCGTTGCTACCTTCTAGCGGCCACTTCACGACGATGGTGGTGTTGGCGCGCTGCACTTCGATGCGGATGTCAGGTGCCGAGTGCGGCGTGGGCGCTGGCAGCGCTTGCCCTAGTGTGACGGGCACGAATGCCGGTGACTGGACCGCCGAAGGAGACTGGCTGTGCTCGCGCAGCCAACGGTGCACGATGTTGGCGTTTATACCATGACCCAGCGCCACTGCGGCGATGGATGCGCCTGGCTGGCCACACTGCCTGACAACCTGGAGTTTGAGCTCGGGACCGTAGAAGCGCCGTTTGGGAGCATTGGGGCGAGCCTCGCTCGCCATGGTGTGCATGATCTTCATCGTGCAAACTATCGCCGGGGCTCAACCACTACTCAAGATGTGTTCACCGGACGCATACATTCGTTCTCCATTAAGTCAGGGTCAAAAATATCTTCTCTGGACTTTCGCCGCCTATGCATTCGCCGTGTTCGATGACACAGTGACTCTGTCTTACTTCCGGAGGCTCATCGGAAGCACTTGCAAGGACTGGACGAAGCCGCCCGTGTCGTCAGCCGTCGCGGCGGAGCCGCGCGGACGCGCCTCGACCGGCCTCCTGCGGATCGATCAGCAGCCATCGGGCCCGCCCGGTGACCGGCGCTCACTGGGCCGATCGTTGCCGAGTCGCCCGAACAGCCTGAACAGCGGCTCGGCCAGGAACACTATCGCCACCATCCTGGACACTTGGAACACCGTGACCACCGGCACGCCCAGACGCAGGCTCTTCGCCGTCAGGGTCATCTCGGCGATCCCACCGGGTGCGGTGGCGAGGACCATGGTCGCAACCGGCACGCCGGCGAGCCAGCCGAGCGCGCTTCCTGCGACGGCGCAGGCCACGATGCCGGCCAGCGTGGCGATGGCGGCAACCGACAGGAACCGCGGTGCGCGCGAGAAGAAGTCGGGTGTGAAACGCACCCCGAACGAGGCGCCTAGCAGGGTTTGGCCACCGATTACCACCGACTGCGGCCATGCCGACCAGGATTGCCCGGAGGCGGTCAGTGCAAAAGCGACCGCGAGCGGTCCCAGGATCCACGCATTCGGCAATCCCAACCGATGCAGCAGCACCGCCGCGGCCAACGCCAGAGCGCCGATCGCGGTCGCGCCCGCAAGATCGAAGGTCTGTACGCCCGCATCGTACGGATCGGTGCCGCCGAGACCGAGCAGCCGAAACGCCAGCGGCAACGTGATCACGACCAGCATGATCCGCAGTGCGTGACAGGCGGCCACCTGGTCGACCCGCGCACCATGCCGCTCGCCCTGGATCGCCATCTCGCTCGCGCCCCCGGCCACGCCGGCGAAGAAGGCAGTCTGGCGATCGGCGCCCGCATATCGCATCAGGACCCAGGCGAAGGCAAGGCTGAACAGAATCGCCCAGACGATCGCGGCCGCGATCCACGGCGCGTAACCCACGAGGCTCGCGACCACGGCCGGCGTGAAGAACAGTCCGAGCGACACGCCCACCGCCCACTGTCCGGCGTGACGCGCCGCCTGCGGGCAGGCGAGACCCGCGCCCAACAGATTCGCCACCATGCAGCCGATCATCGGGCCGATGACCCAGGGAAGCGGCACCGAGGCGAGGCTGGCCAGCGCGCCGGCCGGGAACGCGACCAGCAGGGCCTTCGCGAACGGATGCATCACCCGGGCACGAGCCCCGCCTGGAGCTTATTCGGGCGCGGCATTGACACCACGCGGCCAGGGCATCTCGGCGATGTGCATGTCCGCGCCTTCGGTGTACAGCGAGCGTACCAGAGCACCCACCAAGCGGCGCAGCCCGAGCTTCATCCCCGTGCCTGAGGAACCAGTGATGCCCAAGCTGGCGGTGGCCGCGTAGTTGAACAGGTGGATGCGGCGAACCCAAGGCGCGCAGTTGGACGACTTCTCAGTCAGTTCAAAGCCGGAGCCCAGGTATGGGAAGCGGCCCACTTCATCGTTCGCATCGTCAGGCGGCGGCGCGTAGCGATCTGACCAGCAGGCGGCCACCGGCGCCAGCGCTGCGAACTCCGGACGCAGTCCGAGTTCGTAACGCGCCCCGGTGGCGAACACGACGAAATCGGTGCAGCGCTTGCCGTGTTCGGTGTCGATCTGCACCACACCACCTTCGTGCCGCACCGCCCTCCAGCCGCAGCCCGAATGCACCACGAAGCCGGCGCGTCCGATGACTCGCTCGACCGCGCTGGGCGGCGCCGGCGCGCCTGCGCCTAGCAGTCGGCGCATCACCGACCATTTGCGCGCGTCGTCCAGATCACCGAATGCAGCGAGAAACCCAGCCTGCTCGAGCCATGCACGGAATTCCACCCGCGGCAGCGAGTGGCGCCGGTGGTACAGGTCGACCGTGGCGCCGTGGTCGAGCGCGGCCGCCGCTGCGTCGAACGCAGCCGCACCGGCGCCGAGTACGGCCACCCGTGCACCGCGCAGCCGCTCGAAGTCGATCGCATCGGAGCTGTGAGCCCATGCCGTACGAGGCAACATGCGGGTGAACGCCGGCGGCGCGTACCAGATGCCGCCACCGTCCATCCCGTTGGCCAGCACCAACCGACGCGTGACGCATCTGCGGTGCCCGGTCGGACCCATCAGGTCAATCTCGACGAAGCCGTCCAGAGTGCCGCGCAACGCGGTCATCTCGGTGCCGTTCTGGACTTGAGCGCCGGTCACGTTCCGGAACCAGACCAGATAGTCCATCCACTGGGTCGTCAGGATCCGATCGAGCGACGCCCACGCCTCGCAACCCCATTGCGCCTCAAACCAAGCGCGGAACGTCAACGACGCGATGCCGTAGTCCGGACCGGTCAGGTATTTCGGCGTGCGAAGCGTTTGCATCCTCGCGAACGTGATCCACGGACCTTCGAGACCGGCCGGCTCGCGGTCGATCTGGAGCACGTCGTACACGCCCTCGCGGCGCAGTGCAAACGCTGTCGCCAGGCCCCCCTGCCCACCGCCGACCACCACTGCGGCGTGCACCAGGCGCCCCTGCCGGTCGCGAACCGGGGGCACCCAGTCGGCCGCGGGATAAGCGAGGCAGTCGAGCTCGTAGGAAACGCGCGTCTGCAGTTCGTCGAGTGAGCAGGCCGCACCGGCGGATCGCGGTGGGGCTCCCGTCACTTGTAGCCACCCAGGGTCGGCAGCCACATGGTCAGTGATGGGACGAATGCGATCAGCGTCAAAACCACCAGCATCGTGCCGATGAAAGGCAACACCGCCAGCGCCAGACCCTCG
>JBDNHW010000032.1:0-3549 GCA_041688625.1 Pseudoxanthomonas sp. | reverse complement strand
TTCGCCGTGGACGCGCCGCAGATCGTGGTGCTCACCGAACGCCAGCTGTTTCCCGAGCGCGCCAACCAGCCGCAGCGCCGCAAGCGCAGTGGGCGCGAACCCGAAGCGATCATCCGCGACCTGGGCGAATTGAGCGAAGGCGCGCCCATCGTCCATGAGGACCACGGCGTCGGCCGCTACCGGGGACTGGTGGTGCTGGACGTGGGCGGCATGCCGGGCGAGTTCCTGGATATCGAATATGCCAAGGGCGACCGCCTGTACGTGCCGGTCGCGCAATTGCGCCTGATCAGCCGCTACTCCGGTGCATCGGCCGAAACCGCCCCGCTGCATTCGCTGGGCGGCGAAGCCTGGACCAAGGCCAAGCGCAAGGCCGCCGAAAAGGTCCGCGACGTGGCCGCCGAACTGCTGGAGATCCAGGCGCGCCGGCAGGCCCGCGCGGGCCTGGCGCTGCACCTTGACCGGGCCATGTACGAACCGTTCGCGGCCGGGTTCCCCTTCGAGGAAACACCCGACCAGCACCACGCCATCGAGGCGGTGATCCGCGATCTCGGCAGTTCCCAGCCAATGGACCGCGTGGTCTGCGGCGATGTGGGTTTCGGCAAGACCGAAGTGGCGCTGCGCGCCGCATTCGCCGCCGCCAGCGCCGGCAAGCAGGTGGCGGTGCTGGTGCCCACCACGCTGCTGGCCGAACAGCACTACCGCAACTTTCGCGACCGCTTCGCCGACTGGCCGCTGAAGGTGGAAGTGCTGTCGCGCTTCAAGACCGCCAAGGAAATCAAGGCCGAACTGCAGAAAGTCACCGAAGGCACGCTGGACGTGATCGTCGGCACCCATCGCCTGCTGCAGCCGGACGTGAAGTTCAAGGATCTGGGGCTGGTGATCGTGGACGAGGAGCAGCGCTTCGGCGTGCGCCAGAAGGAAGCGCTGAAAGCGCTGCGCGCCAACGTACACCTGCTGACCCTGACCGCCACCCCGATCCCGCGCACGCTCAACATGGCCATGGCCGGGCTGCGCGACCTGTCGATCATCGCCACGCCGCCGCCGAACCGCCTGGCGGTACAGACCTTGATCACCCCTTGGGATGCCGCGCTGCTGCGCGAGTCCTTTCAGCGCGAACTCGCCCGTGGTGGCCAGGTGTATTTCCTGCACAACGACGTGGAGAGCATCGGGCGCATGCAGCGCGACCTGTCCGAACTGGTGCCCGAGGCGCGCATCGGCGTGGCCCACGGGCAGATGCCCGAGCGCGAGCTGGAGCAGGTGATGCTGGACTTCCAGAAGCAGCGCTTCAACGTGCTGCTGTGCACGACGATCATCGAGTCGGGCATCGACATTCCCAACGCCAACACCATCGTGATCAACCGCGCCGACCGGTTCGGGCTTGCCCAGCTGCACCAGCTGCGCGGGCGCGTTGGCCGTTCGCACCATCGTGCCTATGCGTACCTGGTGATCCCGGACAAGCGTGCGATGACCGGCGATGCGCAGCGACGCCTGGAGGCAATCGCGGCGATGGACGAACTGGGCGCTGGCTTCACCCTGGCCACCCATGACCTGGAGATCCGCGGCGCCGGTGAACTGCTGGGCGAAGACCAGAGCGGGCAGATGGCCGAGGTCGGCTTCAGCCTGTACACCGAACTGCTGGAGCGCGCGGTACGCTCGATCAAGCAGGGCAAGCTGCCCGACCTGGACGCCGGCACCGCGCACGGCGCCGATGTCGAGCTGCACGTGGCGTCGCTGATTCCCCACGACTATCTGCCTGACGTGCACACCCGCCTGACCCTGTACAAGCGCATCAGCAGCGCGCGCGACGGCGACGAACTGCGCGACCTGCAGGTGGAGATGATCGATCGTTTCGGCTTGCTCCCCGAGGCAGCGAAAAACCTGTTCGCCGTGGCCGAACTCAAGCGCGTAGCCACCGAACTGGGCATCCGCAAACTGGACCTGGGCGAGAACGGCGGGCGCATCGTATTCGAGAAAGACCCGAGCATCGATCCGATGGCAGTGATCCAGATGATCCAGAAGCAGCCCAAGCTGTACGCGATGGACGGACCCGACAAGCTGAAGGTGAAGCTGCCGCTGCCCGAAGCGGCCGACCGGTTCAATGCCGCACGCGGATTGATGGCGGCATTGACCAAGGGCTGACCCCGCAACAAGTCGGTTTTCACCCTGGCGCGCGTGTTCCCGATCTCTTTAGGAGCGGGCCATGCCCGCGAGCCGTTGTTTTCACAAGGAGCCAATCAACCTCAGCGATCGAGCGGACTGAGCACGCCACTGGGGCCGCGGTTGAGCACGTGCGTGTAGATCTGCGTGGTGGTGACGTCCTTGTGCCCCAGCAGCTCCTGCACCGTGCGGATGTCCGAGCCCGACTCCAGCAGGTGTGTGGCGAAGCAGTGACGCAGCGTATGCGGCGTCACCGGCTTGTTGAGCCCGAGGTCCTGCGCCGCGGTCCGAACCACGCGCTGCAGTCCCTTCTCGTCGATGTGGTGGCGCCGCTTGGCTCCGTCCAGCGGATCCACCGACAGGCGGGTGGCGGGGAAGACATACTGCCAGGCAAGCTCCCGCGGCGCATTGGGATACTTCTTCGCCAGCGCGTGCGGCAGGTAGACCGCACCGAATCCGGCCGCAAGATCCTCGGCATGCATGACGCGAACGTCCTCGACCTGCCGCTGCAGCAGCGGCCGCAGGCTCAGCGGCAGCACCGTCTTGCGGTCCTTGCCACCCTTGCCGTTGCGGACCGTCAAGTCGCCGCGGACGAAATCCACATCCTTCACCCGCAGGCGCACGCACTCCATCAGGCGCAGCCCGCTGCCGTACAGCAGGGCCGCCATGAGCGCCTCCCTGCCCCTGAGCCTGGCCAGCAGCGCCATCACCTCGCCCTTGGACAGCACCACCGGCAAGCGCTGCGGGCGCTTGGCGCGCGTCACGTTCTCCATCCACGGCAGATCGATCGAAAGCACCTCGCGGTAGAGGAACAGCAGCGCCGAAAGCGCCTGGTTCTGGGTGCTGGCCGCCACCCGATCACGCACCGCCAACTCGGTCAAAAAGCCCTCCACCGCCACCCCGTCAAGCAGGCGCGGATGCTTGCCCCGGGTCGCACGGATATAGCGGCGAATCCAGTACAAATACGCCTCTTCAGTGCGCAAACTGTAGTGCTTCACCCGCAAACGAGCGCTAACTTCGGCCAACAGCCTTGGCCGAGGCAGCTCCTCATCATCAGCCGTTACCGGGGTCCCAGAACCGTCATATTCCATAGCAGGGTCTCCTTACGCTCTAACGCCCCTAACGATCACGCGGTTCCAAGCCCACCGCCATCAGGACAACCCGTTGAGGTAAATAGGAAAACCCTTATTGACCCCAAGCAAGGGAGACAGCCACACTCCGGTTATTGGCCCTAACTGGGGTCTACTAGTAGTTAGGGGGCTCATGAAACTTCATCGCATCTGTATCGCCTCAGTCGCCCTGATCCTTGCAGCGTGCGGGTCGGCGTCGAACTCAGACTCTCCGCAAGAAGCCAAAGGCGGGACCCCTATTCGATACGTAATATGTGGCACT
>JBDNHW010000005.1:0-25576 GCA_041688625.1 Pseudoxanthomonas sp. | reverse complement strand
GTAGTCGCCGAGGAATACCGATCCGGCCGCTTCGACCTTGTCCAGCCACGCTCGCGGCTCGCGCAACGCCAGGATCAGGTGCTCGGGCGCATAGCGATTGCTGATCTCGAAGGCGACGTCGAGCGATTCGACCAGGATCAGTCGCGAAGTCCCCAGTGCCTGGCGCGCGATGTCGGCTCGCGACAGTGCGGCCAGCTGCGTCTGCAGTTCGACCTGCACCATCGCGATCAGTCTCGCGTCATCGGAAAGCAGCAGGACCTGCGAGTCCGGCCCGTGCTCGGCCTGCGACAGCAGGTCGGCGGCGACGAAGGCGGGATCGGCGCCGGCGTCGGCGATCACCAGGACTTCGGAGGGACCGGCCGGCATGTCGATGGCCGCGATGCCGCCCTGGGCGACCTGCTGCTTGGCCTCGGTGACATAGCTGTTGCCCGGCCCGAAGATCTTGTCGCACTTGGCCACCGATTCGGTGCCGAACGCCATCGCCGCGATCGCTTGCGCCCCGCCCAGCTTGAAGACGCGGTTGACCCCGGTCATCTGCGCGGCGACCAGCACGGCGGGGTCGGCCGAGCCATCCCTGCGCGGGGGCGTGCACATCACCACCTCCCTGCAGCCGGCCAGTTGCGCAGGCACGCCGAGCATCAGCGCGGTGGACGGGAGCGGCGCGCTGCCGGCTGGCACGTAAAGTCCGACGCGTCCGATCGGCCGGATCATGCGCTCGCAGACCACGCCTGGGGCCGTCTCGACCGAATACGGCTGGGCAATGCCTGCCTTGTGGAATGTCCGTATGCGCTGCGCTGCCTGCTCCATTGCCTCGAGCAGTTCCGGGGGTACCGAGGCCTGCGCGGCGGCGAACTCTTCGGCGCCCACTTCGAGGGCGCCGAGCGCTGCCCCATCGAAACGCGCGGTGATTTCGCGCAGCGCGACATCACCCCGCTCGCGCACGTCTGCAAGCAGCGTGGCGACCGATTCGCGCGTCGTCGCAGCCACCGACTGCACCGGTCGGGTCAATGCGTCACGCTGCTGCGCCGCATCCAGCGCCGACCACTGCAGGACATCCTTCATCGTGGCGCTCATGCCAGCGACCTCTCGACTGCCAGCACCATCAACCCTTGCGCGCCGGCACGCTCGAGTTCCTCGAGCCTCTGCCATGTCACTACTCCATGGCACATGGTCTGCATGGACAGCGGCCCATCGACCTGGTGGGCCAGATAGGTCGGCGGATCCGCATCGGGCAGCAGTCGAAGCAGAGCCGGCAGCATGTCGCGCTCTGCCCGGAACATCAGCAGCTTGCTGTCCTTGAGCTTGAGCACGCCGTCCATGCGCCGCAGCAGCATCGCGGCCAGGTCGGCGCGCGCATCGTCGTAGCCGCGCACCGCGCCGGCGAGGACGGCCTCGCTTTCAAGCAGCGTCTGCACCGGCTTGAGCTGGTTCGCGACCAAAGTGGCTCCGCTGGATACCAGGTCGCAGATCAGATCGGCCGTATCCAGCTTCGGCGCGATTTCCACTGAACCGGCCAGCTCCACCACGCTGGCGCTGACGCCCTGCTCGTCCAGCCAGTTCGCCAGGATCGACGGGTAGCTGGTGGCGATGCGCATGCCTTCGAGCTGCCGTGGGCCCTGCCACTCCCAGGCCTCGGGAACGGCCAGCATCAGCCGGCATTCGCCAAAACCCAGCGCCCGCAACTCCTGGTAGGCCGGCGGCAGGCCCAGCCGTGAACGCTCCCCGGCCTGCTCGTTGAGTTCGTTGCGCCCGACCACGCCGAAGTCGCACACACCGTCGGCGATCAGCCCCGGGATGTCATCGTCGCGCACCAGCAGCAGGTCCACCGGCAAGGATTCGCCGTAGCAGAACAGCTTGTCGCGACTCTGGCGCCAGCTGAGCCCGCACGCGGACAGCAGCGCGCGCGCCGGTTCGGCCAGGCGACCGCTTTTCTGGATGGCGATGCGCAGACGATCGCGCGTCGCGGTGGCGACTTTGGGACTCATGGACGGGGTACTCAGTGGGAGGCGGTGGGCGCGCGGGTCTTCTGGCTGCCGGCGGCGATGGCATAGCCGCCGCTGCCGGTTTCCAGGGTGCGCGCCACCCTGCCTATGGTGGTCACGCTGACCTGGGTCAGTTCGTGGATCTCGCGATACGGCACGCCATTCAGAAGCAGCGGCACCACGCGCCAGCGATCGGCCATGGCTTCCAGTTCGGCGGGCGTGCACAGGTCCTGCAGGAACGCGCGCACGTCTTCCGGACGCGACAGTGCGGCAAGCGATCGGGCGAGCGCCTGCATCGATGCTGAGGCAGTCTTGAGGTCGGGGTCGGGCTTGCGTTTCATCGTGCTGGTCTTCGTGATGATGTAATAGCGTGCTGTTACATTAGTACACAGGCGGTCGAGCGTCAACCGCTGGGTGCTGTGCGGTGACCACGAACGCCAAGAAACCTTCTCGGCGCCCTGCGCTGGTCCCTCGGAGTAGAGTTCCACCAGTTCGTTCAGCTTCAGCGGCCGCTGGTAAACAGGGGAGAGGCATGGGAGCGGGCAACTTGACGCGGGATCTGCTGCTGTTGGCCTTGCTCCTGGCCGGGTGGTGCGTGTCCGGCCCAGCGGCATCAGAGCCGCTGAGGCTTGGCCCGTCCACGTCGCATGACGCGCTGGCCCCGCACGCCGCCTACTACCATGACGAAACGGGAACCGACGATCTTGCTGCGGTTTCAGCCAAGCTGACGCAGGGACGTTTCGAGCCCCTGGTGGACGGCAAGACATCGTTCGGGTTTCGCACCGGGGCATTCTGGTTCCATGCGGAAGTCGTCAATGGCGGCAGTGCCCAGGAGCAGTGGCTGCTGGTGCAGGAATACGCCCTCGGTGACCGAATCGACGTCAATGCCATCGGTTCCGATGGCACGCTGCAACATTGGTCGGGGGGAGATCACCAGCCCTTCAGCCAGCGCAGCATCCGCCACCGGCATCCGAACTTTCTATTGAGCTTGCCGCAGGGAGAGCCCGTGACGCTGCTGGTCAGGGTGCAGAGCGAGAGCTCGATGCAGGTCCCCCTGGTGCTCTACACGCCGACGGCTTTCGCAGAACATGCCACCAATGGGCATTCGCCATCGGCATCTACTACGGAATCCTGCTGGCGCTGTTCTTTTACAACCTGGTGCTTTGGCTGACGCTGCGCGACTCCAGTTATTTCTGGTACCTGCTCCATATCAGCGCCTTCGGCATGGTCCTGTTCACCCTCAACGGACTGGGGTTCGAATACTTCTGGCCGCAGTCGCCGTGGCTGGCCGATACGGCGGTGCCGGTCTCCATCTGCCTTGCCCTGATCGGGATGCAGCAGTTCGCGCGGAAATTCCTCGAGCTCGACAAGCGCTGGCTGCTGGGCGATCGGGTGGCGCTGGCGATCATCGTGTTCCTCCTGGTGCTGGGACTGGCCAGCTTGGTGCTGCCCTATCGCGTAGTCACCCCGATTGCGTCGCTGGCCGTGTTCCCGAACATCGGATGGGTACTGGCCTCCACCATCGTGGCCCTGCGCCGAGGCTGCAGGCCGGCCAGGATATTCCTGCTGGCCTGGTTCCTGTTCCTGCTGGGAACCGGGATGTTCTCTGCGGTCGCCTTCGATGTGCTGCCCAAGAATTTCTTCACCGAATATGGGGTGCAGATCGGCTCGGCGCTGGAAATGCTGCTGCTTTCGGTTGCACTGGGCTATCGCTATGGGTCATTGCGCAACGAGAACGAGCGCATCGTCCGCGACTCTCGCGACCAGCTGGAGCACAAGGTGGAACAGCGCACATCCGAGCTGCGCCACGCCCTGGACCAGCTCGAGGACGCGCACCAGCGCCTGAGCGAGTTCAGTCGCCACGACGGTCTGACCGAACTCTACAACCGCACCCATTTCCATGAGGCCTTCGAGCAGCTGATCTCCGAGGCTCGCAACAGCCAGCGCCCGATCTCCCTGCTGATGATCGACCTGGACCACTTCAAGCGAATCAACGACACCCATGGCCATCTGGTCGGTGACGGTTGCCTGCGCTGGACCTCCAACACCATGGCAGCGGCGCTACGCCCCCATGGCGCGCTGCTGGCCCGGTTCGGCGGCGAAGAGTTCATCGCCGCGTTGCCGGGCAAGGACCTCGATGGAGCCAGCGCGGTGGCTGAAGAGATTCGCAAGGGCCTGCACGCGCGGCCCTGCCGCAGCGGTGAACTGGACATCCCCATCTCCGCCAGCATCGGCGTGCACTCGGTCGATCTCACGCGCAGGGACGGCATCGACGCCGCATTGCAGGTCGCAGACCAGGCGCTTTACGTAGCCAAGGCCGAAGGACGCGACTGCGTCCGCGCAATGTAGCCGCGCAGGCGCGAATCCGTGGGAGCGACGCAGGTCGCGAAGACTCGCGATTTCCAGGGTTCGCGACTCACGTCGCTTCCGCAACGCCTGGACCACTACGTCTGCGGCCGCAGCCTCCTGACCGCCGCGAGCAGCTCACCGGACTCCACCAGGCGCACCGCTTCGGCGACCTCCCCGTCCATGGCGCGATCGCGCTCGAGGAACGGGATCGCGCTGCGGATCGCGGCATGCGCCGCCGCAACGGCATCGCCAGGCTGGAACTCCGGGGTGGCCGCCAGCTCTGCGCGCAGGGCCTCGACTTCGGCGAGGAATTCACCGCGTCCACTTGCGCCCGGCAATGGACCGCAGCCAACCTTGCTCGCCAGCGCTTCCGCGTCGGCACGGCGGGACAGCTCGCGCGCGGCATTGATCATGTCCCGGCGCAGGTCCAGCGCCTGCGCCGCGGTATACAGCTCCAGTGCCAGCACGCGCGACACATCGCGCACCATCGCCAGCACGTGTCGCGCCTCGGTCGCGCCCATCGACACGTGATCCTCGGCGTTGGCGCTGGTCGGGATGGAGAACACCGACGCCGGATGCGCGCGACTCACCAGATCGTTGACGATGGCCGCCGCGGTGTACTGCACGATCATGTGGCCGGACTCGGTGCCATCTTCGTTGCCGATCAGGAATGCCGGCAGGCCGTCACTGGTGGCCGGGTCGACCAGCTTGTTGAGGCGGCGCTCCGAGATCGAGGCCAGCACCGGGATCGACGCCTTGACGTAGCTCAGCGCGAGGGCCAGCGGCATGCCGTGGAAATGGCCGGCGGAAACCACCTGTTCCTCGACGTGGGCCGCATCGGTCTTGTCGGGGAACACCAGCGGGTTGTCGGTGACCGAGTTGAGCTCGATGTCCATCACCCGCTTGGCCTGCTCCACCGCATCACGCACCGCGCCGTGCACCTGCGGAACGCAGCGCAGCGAATAGCTGTCCTGCGGCTGATGTTTCTTGCCGCCCCGGAACGGCTTGAAGCGGCGGTAGAACTTCTCGCGCCCGTGCCGCTGCGTGCTCGGCACCCAGTCCCAGCCGATGTCGAAGCGCAGGTCCTGCGCCTGCGGCCAGCCGATGTCAGGCACGTTCCAGCTCTGCGGCAGCCACTGCCGGAATTTGGGCACCAAGTGGTAGTCGATGTCGGCCAGGGTCGAACCTTTCAACAGCCGGCGCAGCTGCGCGGCCACGTGCACCTGGCCTGGATGCGGGCGCAGCGCATGCACGTCTTGCGCAAACGCGCCCAGACGGCCGGCGAAGGCATCGATGGTCATTGCCGCGGCCAGGTCGGCGGTGTCCAGCAGCGCGTCCAGCTTGTGCAGCGCCAGCACTCCCATGGCCAGCATCTGCGCGGTGCCGTTGTTGAGCGCCAGACCTTCCTTGTAGGAGAGCGTGACCGGCACCAGGCCGGCGCGCGACAGCGCCTCGCCGCCCTTGATGCGCTCGCCTTCGTAGAACGCCTCGCCCCCGCCCAGCAGCACGATCGCCAGGTGCGACAGCGGCGACAGGTCGCCCGAGGCGCCCACCGAGCCGAGCTCGGGCACCACCGGTACGATGCCGGCATTGAGCATCGAGGTCATCGCTTCCAGCGTCTGAACGCGGATGCCGGAATACCCGCGCAACAGCGTGTTGATGCGAATGCCGAGCATCGCCCGCACCACCTGCGGCGACATCGGCTCGCCCACGTTCACCGCATGGGTGATGATCAGGTTGCGCTGCAGCTCCTCGTGCAGCGATCGACCGGAAGGCGTCGCGCCCGGCAGCTCGTCACGCAGCGGGTGCGCGCCCAGCAGCTTGTCGGCGTTGCTGCCAAACCCGGTCGACACGCCGTAGATCGGCTCCTCGCGGCGCACCTGCTCGGCCAGGAAGTCGGCCGCGCGTGCCACCGCCTTCAAGGCGTCGGCATCCAGTCCCACGCTGGCGCCATAGGCGATCTCGACCAGCTGGTCGCGGGTCAGGGACTGTCCGTCGAGGCGTATGGGTTTTATCAGCGGCCCGCCAGCGCGCGCGTCTGTTCCAGCTCGACGCGCAGCGTGCTGGCCAGTTCGTCACGGGTCACTTCGAACTGCTGCTCGCGCACCAGGTCCTTGACCGTGACCACGCCGCGCGACAGCTCGTCATCGCCGGCCAGCACCACGAAGCGGATGCCGGAGCGTGAGCCGTACTGGAACTGCTTGGCCAGCTTCTTGGGCTCCATCTGCACTTCGGTGTTGATGCCGCCGATGCGCAGGCGCCGCGCGATGTCCAGCGAATCGGCCAGCTGTCCCTCGTCCATCAGCGCGACCATCGCCTGCACCGAACTTTCGTCCGCGCCGGCGATCAGCCCGGCCTCGCGCAGCTGCCAGAACAGGCGGGTGAGGCCGATGGAGATTCCCACGCCCGGCAGCTTCGACTTGGTGTAGTGGCTGGCGAGGTCGTCGTAGCGACCGCCAGAACAGATCGACCCGATCTGCGGGTAGTCGTCCAGCTGCGTTTCGTACACGGTGCCGGTGTAGTAGTCGAGTCCGCGTGCGATCGACAGGTTCAGGCGGTAAGCCTCTTCCGGCACGCCCAGCGCCTGCACCAGCTGCAGCACTTCGCGCAGCTCGGCGATGCCCTGGTCGAACATCTCGCTGCCCTGGCCCAGCGCGTCAAGCCTGGCCAGCGCATCGGCATGGCCGGTGGAGCGGATGGCGACGAAATCGAGGGTGCGCTGCACGGTGTCAGCCGAAAGCATGAAGCCTTCACCGGTCAGGGTCTCGCGCACCGCGTCGACGCCGCGCTTGTCGAGCTTGTCGACCTCGCGCAGCACCAGGCCCTGCTGGGCCGGGTCGACAATGCCCACGCCTTCGAAGAACCCGCGCATCAGCTTGCGGTTGTTCAGCTGCACGGTGAAGGCGCCAATCTGCAGGCCCAAGAACACCGCGTGGATGACGGCCAGGATCTCGGCGTCGAAGCGCGTGCTGAGCGCGTCCTTGCCGATGACGTCGATGTCGCACTGGTAGAACTCGCGGAAGCGGCCGCGCTGGGCGCGCTCGCCGCGGTACACGCGCTGGATCTGGTAGCGCCGGAACGGGAACGCCAGCTCGTGCTCGTGCTCGGCGACGTAGCGGGCGAGCGGCACGGTCAGGTCGAAGCGCAGCGCCAGTTCCGGCAGTCCCTCGGTTTGTTTTTCGAGCGCGCCCGTGGACTGGGCGAAGTACACCTGACGCTCGGTTTCGCCGCCGGACTTGGTCAGCAGCACCTCGGACAGCTCGAACACCGGCGTCTCCACCGGCAGGAAGCCGAAGCGCTCGTAGGTGCGGCGGATCACGTCCAGCATGCGCTGGAAGGCGATCTGGTCACGGGGCAACAGCTCCATGACCCCGGGCGGCGTGCGCGGCTTGATCAAGCGGGGAAACTCCGATGCGGGCCCTGGCGGGGAATGCCGGGCGGCCTGCCATTTTAGCGGTTCGGCAGGCCGTAGGGCGCCCGCGCCGGCCTGCGGCGCGCCAGCAACGCCCTGCCCCTTGCCCCGGCATGACTGGACTGAATACAATAGGCGGCTGATCGGGGTGTAGCTCAGTCTGGTAGAGCGCTACGTTCGGGACGTAGAGGTCGCAGGTTCGAATCCTGTCTCCCCGACCAACACAAGATTTCCTGACCAAGCCGTGCGCCCCTGACCGGGTGTAGTCCTGCATTTTCGTTCGTCCCACGCGGTTGAATCCGGTCTCGTATCGATCTTTCAACGACTCGCCTCGATGATGGCGGTTTGCGATAACCCCGACTTGAAAACGACCGCTCCCAGCCCGCTGCAGCGCTTCCTAGAACGGGCCGACGTGGGCCACGCGGTGCTCGGCCTGATAATCCTCAATGCGGTGGTACTGGGCCTGGAGACGTCGGACACGCTCATGGCGCGTCACGGCGGTTGGCTGCGAATGCTGGATCAGGCGATGCTCTCGGTGTTCGTGCTCGAGATCGGCCTTCGCATCATCGCCTGGCGCGGCGCATTTTTTCGCGATCCGTGGAGCGTGTTCGATTTCGTGGTGGTCGGGATCGCGCTCGTTCCAGCCAGCGGCCCGTTCGCGGTGCTGCGCGCGCTGCGCGTGCTGCGCGTCCTGCGAGTGCTGACCATCGTACCGTCGATGCGCCGGGTCATCGGCGGGCTGCTTGCGGCGTTGCCGGGTTTGGGGTCGATCGCGATGGTGCTTCTGCTGGTGTATTACGTGTTCGGCGTGATCGCGACCCAGCTGTTCGGCGACCAGTTTCCGCAGTGGTTCGGTACGCTCGGCCGGTCGCTCTATTCGCTGTTCCAGATCATGACGCTGGAGAGCTGGTCGATGGGCATCGTGCGGCCGCTGATGGAGGTGTTCCCGTACGCGTGGATGTTCTTCATCCCGTTCATCCTGGTGGCAACCTTTACCATGCTGAATCTTTTCATCGGTGTGATCGTGAGCGCGATGCAAAGCTTCGCCAGCGCGGAAACCGAAGCGACTGTCAGTGCGGTGGACGACGCGCGCGACCACATCGAAGCCGACCTGCATGCGGAGATGCGCGGGTTGCGGGCCGAACTGGCGGAACTCAAGGCGATGCTGCGCGCGCGAGAGCGACGCTGAGCGGTTGCCATCGAAGCCGCGTTCGCGCTCGATCCACAAGTATCGAGGCCGTGTTCGCGCTCGATCCACAAGTAAGGCGCCGACCTGACCACGTCGCGGCCGTGGGTCGCTGCTACGGGGTCGGGTGACGTATCTGGCCTTCGCCGCGCACCACGAAGCGTTCCACGGTCAACGCTTCCAGTCCCATTGGGCCGTAGGCGTGCAGGCGGGTGGTGGAGATGCCGATCTCCGCGCCCAGGCCGAGTTCGCCGCCATCGGAGAAGCGCGAGGACGTATCGACCATCACCACCGCGCAGCGCAGCGACTGCACGAAGCTGTCGGCGTTGGCGGCATCGGCGGTGGCGATCACTTCGGGGTGCTCGGAGCCGAAGCGGCGGATGTGGGCGATGGCCTGGTCCAGGTCGGCGACCACGCATACCGCGATCACCAGGTCGAGGAACTCGGCGGCGTAGTCCTCGTCGCTGGCGGGCGCGGCGCCTTGCATCAGTGCGACAGCGGCGACATCGGCGCGCACGGAAACGCCGCGCGCGGCAGGAATCGGCGGCCACAGCCTGGTGCACCAGCAGCGTTTCCAGCGCGTTGCAGGCACTGGGCCGCGACACCTTGCCATCGACCAGCAGGCGCAGGGCCAGGCCCGCATCGGCGCTGGCGTCCACGAACAGGTAGCACACGCCCTTGTAGTGCTTGATCACCGGCACGCGCGCGTGTTCGGCCACGAAGCGGATCAGGCCCTCGCCACCGCGCGGGATGGCCAGGTCGACGATGTCGGTGAGCTGCAGCAGTTCCAGCATGGTCTCGCGCGCGAGGTCTTCGACCATGGTCAGCACCGCAGGATCCAGGCCGGCTTCGGCGATGGCGCGGCGCAGTGAAGCGGCCAGCGCGGTATTGGAATAGATGGCCTCCGAGCCGCCGCGCAGGATCACCCCGTTGCCGGCCTTCAGGCACAGCGCAGCCGCATCGGCGGCACGTTGTGCCGGGCCTCGTAGATCATCGCCACCACGCCCAGCGGCACGCGCACCCGCTGCACCTTCAGGCCGTTGGGGCGGACCTCATCACGGGTCAGCTGGCCGACCGGGTCGGGCAGTGCGGCCACCTCGCGCAGGGCGTCGGCGATGCCGGCCCGGCGCTTGGGGTCCAGGGCGAGGCGGTCGAGCATCGCGCTTCCGGTGCCGCGTTCGCGCGCGGCGGCCAGGTCGCGCTCATTGGCTTGCAGGATCGTCGCAGTGTCGGCTTCGATCGCCGCTGCCATCGCAAGCAGCATGGCGTCCTTGTCAGCGGTGGGCAACTGCGCCAGCGCCTGCGCGGCTTCGCGGCACTGCAGGGCCAGGGCACGGATGCTGCTCATCGGTGGTGCGGGCTCCGGGGAAAGGGGATGCAGCATGGATACGGGAACTGATTACAGCAGGACCATGTCATCCCGATGAACCACGTTGCCACCGTAGTTGTAGCCCAGGATGGCCTCGATGTCGCGCGAATGTCGGCGCGCGATGCGGCGGATGTCCACCGCCGAATACTGGCTGATGCCGCGAGCGAGGCGCTGACCCTGGGCCCCGCCCTCGCCCGCCAGGGCGATCTCGACCATGTCGCCGCGGCGAAAATCACCCGAGGCTCCCAGCACCCCGCCTGGCAGGAGCGATGCACCTCGCTGGAGCATGGCCGCAGCCGCGCCCGCATCCACGCTGATGCCGCCGGCCTCCAGCGGCACGTTGCGCAGCCAGTACTTGCGCGCGGCCACGCGGCTGCTGGCCGGGCGCAGGCGGGTGCCATGCAGCACGCCGTCGCGCAGGGCCGCGACCGTATCGACGTTGGTGCCGTTGAACAGGCAGGTCTCGATGCCGGTGGCCGCGGCCTTGGCGGCGGCCTCCAGTTTGGTGCGCATGCCGCCGGTGCCCGCAGCCGTGCCGGCCTCGCCGGCCATCGCGAAGAATGCCGGGGTCAGCGCTTCCACCTCGAGGATAGGCCGCGAATCCGCATCCACGCGAGGATCGGCCGAGTACAGGCCGTCGATGTCGGTGGCGATCAGCAGCAGGTCGGCATCCACCAGCGCCGCGACCACCGCCGCCAGGTTGTCGTTGTCGCCCAGCTTGAGTTCGTCGACCGAGACCGTGTCGTTCTCGTTGACCACAGGCACCGCGCCCATGGCCAGCAGCTCGCGCAAGGTGGCGCGGGCGTTGAGGTAGCGGCGGCGGTTGCGCAGGTCGTCGTGGGTCAGCAGCACCTGGGCCACCGGGCGGTCGATGAGTTGCTGCCACAGGCCGATCACCCGGGCCTGGCCCAGGGCTGCCAGGGCCTGGCGCTCGGCCATGGCGCCCTCGCCCGGGGGCCGGCGCGGCAGCAGCGCGCGCCCGGCCGCCACCGCGCCGGAGGACACCACCACCACCTCGCGCCCTTCGGCCAGGCTGGCGGTGACGAAGGCGGCCAGGCCCGCGGCATGGCGCGCGCCCAGGCCCTCGCCCCGGGCCGCCAGCAGGCTGCTGCCGACCTTGAGCACGGCACGGCGCCAGGTGGGCAGGGGTTGCGGTTGAAAGGCGTGCTGGGTGGGGTCGTTGGCCATGGTCATGTCAGCGTTCATGGGGGCGGAGCGGAGAGCATCGCGCCCATGGGGCGCTCCTACGGTGGTGGTACGCCGCCAGGGGCGAATGTTGATTGAGCGTCGCGGTGCGTTTCAGCGCTAACCAGTGTCGTTCGCGTTGGCTGGTGGGAGGGACAGCTCGCGCCAGCGCTGGCGCAGGGTGCCCAGGCGCAGGTCGGCTGCTGCGCCCGGCGACACGCGCGCGTCCAGGCTGCCGTGGGGCGTGCGCCCGTCGCCGGCCTGGCCGGCCGATGTGGCTGCGACGCGATAGGCCTCCCGGAACGGCACGCCGGCCACCGCCGCTTCCACCGCAACATCGGTGGCGTACATGCCGGAATCGATCGCGGCCAGCATCGCCCCGGGTCGCCATTCGAAGTTGGCCAGCAGGTCGGGCAGCAGCGCCAATGCCGCAAGCCCACGGCCGAAGCCGTGGAAGATCGCACCCTTGGAGGACTGCAGGTCGCGGTGGTAGCCCGAGGGCAACGACAGCAGCTGTTCGATCTCGGTGCGTGCCGCGGCCACGCTGGCGTGGGTGGCGCGCATCAGCTCGATCACGTCCGGGTTACGCTTGTTGGGCATGATCGAACTGCCGGTGGTGTACTGCGCCGGCAGCGCCACGAAGCCGTACTCGGCACTGGTGAACAGCGACAGGTCCCAGGCCAGGCGGCGCAGGTCGAGGGTGGCCGAGCCCAGCGCCTCGAGCGCGGCCAGTTCGAACTTGCCTCGTGACAACTGTGCGTACGTCGGACTCACCTGAAGTCGCGCGAATCCCAGTACCTCGGTGGTGTGCGCGCGATCCAGCGGCAGGTTCACCCCGTAGCCTGCGGCGCTGCCCAATGGATTGGCGTCGATGAGGCGATACGTGTCGCCGGCACGCACCGCGTTATCAATGAAGGCTTCGGCCCAGCCGGCCCACCACATGCCGGCCGAAGACACCACCGCACGCTGCATGTGCGTGTACCCCGGCAGCGGCAGGCCAGCCTCTGCCTGCGCCCGATCCAGCGCCACCTTGGCGACGTCGATGCAGAGTGCAGCGGTGTGCGCCAGCTTCTCCTTCAGCCACAGCCGCGTGGCCACCAGGATCTGGTCGTTGCGGCTGCGACCGGTATGGATCTTGCGACCGGCATCGCCCAGGCGCTCGGTCAGGCGTGACTCGATCGCCGAATGGCAGTCCTCGTAGCGCTCGTCCAGAACGAAGCGTCCATTGCGGAAGTCGTCGGCCAGGAGGTCGAGCTCCCGGATGAGTCCGTAGAGGTCGGCTTCGGAGAGGATTCCGATGTGCTGCAGGCCCTGCGCATGCGCCTTGCTCGCGGCGATGTCGTGCAGGAAGAACTCGCGATCCAGGACCACGTCGTCGCCGGCCAGGAAGCGCTGGATCTTGGCATCCACCGCGACTCCGGGTTTTTGCCACAACAGGTCGGACATCATCGTTCTCCAGTTTCCATGCAGGTGGAATGCTGCTTCATTCGATCGGAATCGCCGTCAGCTCGTCGAAACCGAGCGCCAGGTTGATGTTCTGCAGCGCCTGCGTGGCCGCGCCCTTGAGCAGGTTGTCCAGCGTCGCCACCAGCACCACCCGGCGCCCGCCGGGGGCCACGGTGAAGCCACCGATGTCCACGCCGTGGCGCCCGGCGACGCGGCTGACCCACGGCGCCTCGTCCAGCACCTTGATCAGCGGCTCATCGGAATACCGCTCACGGTAAAGCCGCCGCACTTCTTCCACGGTCACGGCCTGTGACAGCCACAGGTTGACGGTCATGCTGATGCCGCAGAAATGCGGCGCGACGTGCGGCATGAACTCCACCGGCACGCGCAGCTGGCGGGAGACCTCGCGCTCGTGCATGTGGTCGGCCAGCGCATAGGGCATGAGGTTGTCGCGCAGCAGCTCCACGTCGTTCCTGTCCGAAGGTGTGGTGCCGGCGCCGGAGTAGCCCGATACCCCGAAGCACTGCGGCGGGCCTGCCAGCTGACCCAGCAGCGGCGCGATCGCCAGCTGCATGGCCGTGGCGTAGCAGCCAGGGTTGCTGATGCGACGCTGGCCGGCATAGTCGTCCCGGGTGAGCTCGGGAAGCCCGTAGTACCAGCCTTCGTCGAAGCGGTTGTCGGCTGAGAGATCCACCACCAGGGTATCGCGCGCCTTGGCGTCGATGGCCGCGACGATCTCGCTCGACTTGCCGTTAGGCAATGCCAGCACCACGACGCCTGCGCCCTTTGCGGCTACGTCCTCGTGCGACAGGTTTTCGTAGCGCAGCGCTCCACTGAAGCCTTCGATGTGCCCACTCACCGGCTGCCCCGCCAACTCGCGCGAGGACACGAAGGCAAGCTCCAGGTGCGGATGCCGCGCGATCAGCCGGATCAGCTCGGCACCGGTGTGCCCGCGAGCGCCGACGATGCCGGCAGTACTGATGCTCATGCGCCCGGCTCTTCCGGGTCCAGCAAGGTTGGCAGGCGCGTGCGGCAGTGTTCGACGCAGCGCTCAATCTCGCCGAAATGCTGCATGCCATACCAGAACACCTTCCATTTCTCCTGCTTGTAGCAGCCGTCGGACTCGGCGTAGTAGAAATGATTGACCAGATTGTGGTGACGCGAGCGCCAGAACAGCTGCGGGTTCTCGTCGCGCATCACCTGCCACACCGCGCGGCCCAGGCCCTCGCCCTGCGCATCGTCGAGCACCGCGAACTTGTCGAGGTAGGTGAAGCCGTCCTCGCGGGTCAGGATCAGCGCGGTGCGGTAGTTCTCGCTGATGTACACGCGCCATGGTGCGGTCGTTTCGAAGTAATCACCGGCCAGGCGTCGACCGAAGCTCGATTCGATCAGCTGGCGCAGCCGCGGCTGGTCGATCCCATCCCAGGAGTCGAAATTCAGCACGCGTTCGCCACGCCGCACGAGGGTCCCTGAACCCTTGTGCGTGAACAGTTCCTTGGCCAGTTCGGCCGGAGTGGTGATGGATACCGACGAGGTCAGCGGCAGCGTGTCCAGCAGCTGCTTGATCTGCTGGATCTTCACCCGCATGCCGCCGTTGATCCACGGCTGCGCCATCAACTCGTCGTATTCGGTGGACAGGTTGATCGAATCGATGACCGCACCCTCGGCGTCCAGCAGGCCGCCGGTACCGGTGAGGAAGATGATCTTGTACGGCTGCAGCACCTGCACCAGCTCGTTGGCGGCGAAGTCGGCATTGATGTTGAGAATCTGCCCGCCCACGGTCTCGCCCATGCTGGCGATGACCGGGATGGATCCGGCCGCCAGGCTGGTCTCGATCGCCGCCAGGCTGATGCGCTCCACTTCGCCGACCAGCCCGTACGTGTCCTGGTCCAGGTACCTCGCTTCGAAAACGCCCGACACGATCGAGGTGGCGCGTGCGCCCGACAGCTGCAGCGCCTCGACCAGGTCCAGGTTCTGCTGCAGGAACACGCGGCGCACGATCGCCAGCACCTCGGGCGTGGTCACCCGCAGTCCGTCCACGGTCTGCTTGCTGATGCCGGCGGCCGCCATCTCCTCGTCCAGCTGCGGGCCTGCGCCGTGCACCACGATGGGCGTGAGGCCGACCTCCTGCAGGAACGACAGCGAGGAGGTCAGCGCCTCCAGGTCGTCGCGCAGCACCGCACCGCCCACCTTGACTACGGCGAAGCGCTTGGCGTCCAGCTGCGAGAAGCGCTTGACGTACTGCGAGATCTCCTTGGCGCTGGCCATGCTCGAAAGCAGGCGGATGATCGTCTGCCGGGTTTGCTTCTGTGCCTGCATGTCCTACTGGTTCCCCATGATCTGCCGCACCGAAACGGCATAGCGCTGCAGCTGTTCCAGCGCGACCCACTCGTCCGCGGTGTGGGCCTGGGCGATATCGCCCGGTCCGTACACGAAGGCGGTCAGCCCGGCCTGCGAGAACAGCGACGCCTCGGTCCAGAAATCCACCGCGTTGCCGATCGGCAGGCCCAGCTCGTCGGCCAGGTCGCGTGCGGCAAGCCGCCGCTCTTCTGCCCGCGCCACTTCGCCACACGGCAGCGAAGGCCCGCGGAAGGTTTCGTCGTATCCGGCCAGGGCATCGGCGTTGGCCAGCGCCCTGAACTGCTGATGCAGCGCATCGGGATCCTGCGAAGGCAGCGGCCGGAAGCCGAAGCGCACCTCGGCGCTGGGGGCGATCATGTTGGCCTTGATCCCGCCCTCGATGCGCCCGATGTTGAAGCGCAGGCCGGTCAGCCCGCCAAAGCGCAGGTGGTGCTGGTCCTGCACGAAGTCGAGCGCGCTCGTACCCCAGCGCATCGCGTTGTGCACGGCGCTGAGCGACAGCGCGCTTTCGGCCGATGCATGGCCTGCCTGACCCTTGAACTCCATCCGCACCGCGCTGATGCCCCGGTGTGCCAGCACCGCTTCGCAGCGCGTCGGCTCGGCAATGATGGCCTGTTGGAATCCGTGATCGCGCGCCAGGAACGCGGCAATGCAGCGCGCGTCGTTGGCTTCCTCGTCGCTGGTGAACAGGAACGCCGCGTCGCCGCGTGTTTGTTGCGCCGCTGCAATCAGGGCCGCAGCCGCGCCCTTGATGTCGCAGGCGCCAAGGCCTATGGCGTGGTCGTCCGTCACCCGCAGCCGCAGCGGATCGGCGCTCCATGACGGCGACGATGGAACGGTGTCCAGGTGCACGTTGAACAACGTCGCCGGCGTGCCGCGCACGGCGAACAGCGACACGGCGCCTGCGCCATGGTCGACAACCTCGACCTTGAAGCCGCCGAGCTGCGAACGGATGTAATCGAAGATGCCGCCGCTGGTGATCGCGCGCGGCGGGTTGCGGGTGTCGTGCGACACCAGCGCCTGGAGATGTTCGAGGACGGAGGTCAGCATGGCGCTGTGGATCCGGGAACGGGGAACAGGGAACCGGGAATGAGGCTTGGTGCACACCTCATTGGCTCGACTTGCTGCAGGCGGATCTCGGGTTGCCCGCCAACGCTGCCGCGTCCCTGGAAAGAAACAACACGATTCACTCTCATTCCCCGTTCCCCGTTCCCTGCCCAACCTGATGCACTGTCATTCCCCGTTCCCCGTTCCCGGTTCCCGGCTCCCGGCTCCTGTTGACCTCCGCCCACAGCGTGCTGCTCATTCCGAACAGCTTGATGAAACCCTCGGCTTCCTCCACTCCCCAGTCGGCCGACTGCGCATACGTGGCGCCCTTCGCATGCAGGATGTGCGGTGACTTCACCGCCACGGCGTCGACGCGGGCGCCGCGGGTTTCCAGCACGACCTCGCCGTTGACCGTGGTCTGCGACGAGGCCAGGAACGCCTCCAGATCGGTCTTGAGCGGGTCGTGGAAGAAACCTTCGTACACCAGCTCGACCCACTTGCGCGCCACATCGGGCTTGAAGCGGTTCTGCTGCTTGCTCAGCACCGCCTCTTCCAGCGCCCGGTGCGCGACCAGCAGCGCCGTCAGTCCCGGCGCCTCGTACACGATGCGGCCCTTGAGGCCGATCGTCGTGTCGCCCGTATACATGCCACGCCCAACACCGTACCGGGCGAACTCGCGGTTGAGCCTGGCGAGGATCTCGTGGCCCGGCGTGTCCTGCCCGTCCAGCGCCACGGCCTCGCCGTTGATGAAACGCAGGGTCACCGAGAACGGCGACTGCGGCCATTCCTCCCGCGGGGCGCACCAGCCGCGCGCGCCTTCGCCCGGCGCCTCCCAGCGATCCACTTCCCCGCCGGAGAGGGTGAGGCCCAGCAGGTTCTCGTTGATCGTGTAGGCCTGCTGCTTGGCACGCACGCCAAAACCGCGCTGCTCCAGGTAGGCCTGCTCGTAGGCGCGGGTCTGCGTGTGCTCCTTCTGGATCTCGCGGACGGGCGCCACGATGCGGTAGTCGCCCGAGGCCTTGACCGCCAGGTCGAAACGCACCTGGTCGTTGCCCATGCCGGTGCAGCCGTGGGCGATGGCATTGGTGCCCAGGTCGCGGGCGCGCTCCAGCGCCGCATCGACAATGAGGTAGCGATCGGACACCAGCAGCGGGTACTGGCCCTGGTAGCCCTCGCCGGCCCAGATGAAAGGCTTGACGAAGCCGCTCCAGATCGCAGGGCCGCCATCGACCGTGACGTGGCTGGTGACGCCAAGCTCGGCTGCGCGCTGCTCGATGAACGCGCGCTCTTCGGCGTCCACCCCGCCGGTATCGGCGAACACCGTGTGCACGTTCCATCCCTGCTCCTGCAGGTAGGGCACGCAGAAGCTGGTGTCGAGGCCGCCGGAAAAGGCGAGGACGATGTCGTGGGAATCGGTCATGGGCGTGGGGTCGGAGATGAAGGGAATGGGTTGGGAACGGGGAACGGGGAACGGGGAACGGGGAACAGGGAACAGGGAATGAAGTATCGGGTTATTGCTGAAATATGCGGGGCGAAGGTAGATCAGCTGCAGGCAAGGAAAAAATACATTCCCCGTTCCCTGTTCCCCGTTCCCTGCTCCTGCTACCGCCCCATCAGCTTCGCCATGATCGCCTTCTGCACGTGCAGACGGTTCTCGGCCTCGTCGATGGCGATGCACTGTGGCGAATCCATCACTCCATCGGTGGCCTTGACGTTCCTGCGCAGCGGCAGGCAGTGGCTGAAGACGCCGTTGTTGGTCAGCGCCATCTTTCGTTCGTCGACGATGAAGTGCTTGTACTGGTCGCGAATGGGCTTCTCCGGCTCCCAGTTACCGAAGTACGGCAGCGCGCCCCAGCTCTTGGCATAGACGATGTCGGCACCGTGGTAGGCACTGTCGGTGTCGTGGCTGACGTTGAGCGACCCGCCGCTTTCCGCCACGTTCTGCGCGGCCCAGCCCATGTAGCGTTCGTCCAACAAGTACTCTGGCGTCGGGCACAGCAGGGTCACGTCCATGCCCATGCGCGTGGCGATGGTGAGCGCGGAGTTGGCCACTGCGGTGTTCAGCGCCTTGGGATGGTAGGTCCAGGTGAGAACGTACTTCTTGCCCCGCAGATCGGGCGTCCCGAAGTGTTCCTGCAGCGCCATCACGTGCGCCAGCTCCTGACAGGGGTGGGTGATGGTTTCCATGTTGATGACCGGCACCGGCGAATACGTCGCAAAGCTCCTGAGCACCAGGTCCTCGCGATCCTGCGACCAGTCGATGAACTTCGGAAACGCGCGCACGCCGATCAGGTCGACATAGCGCCCCAACACCCGGGCCACTTCGGCGATGTGTTCCTCGGTATCGCCGTCCATCACCGTGCCCAGCTTGAACTCGATCGGCCAGGCGTCCTTGCCGGGCTGCAGCACCACGGCGTGGCCGCCGAGCTGGAACGCGCCCAGCTCGAAGCTGGTCCGGGTGCGCATGGACGGATTGAAGAACACCAACGCAATGGACCGGCCCTTCAGCGCATCACCGATCCTGTCCTGCTTGTACTGCACGGCGCGCGCAAGCAGCGCATCGATCTCGGCGCGACTGCAATCCTGCGTGTTCAGGAAATGTTTCATTGCTGCAGGCTTCATTGCGGTTTCCCTTGGTCCAGAAACGTAAAAACCCAGCGCCAGGCTGGGTTCCGGTTGAACGAGCGACGACGTCCGGTGACCCAGCTAGAGGCGGGATTCCGGTCGGCGAGCACGCGACGTCATGCCCGAGGCCATGCGGGCGCTGCTTGCGTACAGGGGCTGGTTCGTCTTCACCGCTGCATCGTCGCACGCCCGGCTCGGGCAGCGCAAGGCACGTTCAAGGCCTCGCCCCGGCCCCATCGGGCACGTAGGGCATCACCGACACGCGTATGCGCAGCCTGTTGCCAGGGTCTTCCGCCAGGCGCGAGCGGTACTGCATCCCCTTATAGACATAATCCACGTCATAGGCGATGGGGCGACGGAACTCGCGCTTGACCGGCACCATCCGGCACTCCTGCTTGGCCGGCAGGGCGGGCGTGGGGAGCTCGTCAGGCTCTTCGGAGAACGCGCCCTTCACCGAATCGACCAATCGGGACCACCTGCCCTCTTTTTCCTGCTCCGGTGGGGGCACGGGCCTGGCTGGTGCAACTTCCTCACAGTGCATCTCCGTGCGCGAGGCCCGGAGCGTCTGGTACACCGGCTCGACGCTGAGCACGTGCGCATAATCGAGCTTCACGTTTTCCACCTGAAGCACGGTGGTCGAGCCAGCGCTCCGGGCCACCGCCGGTGCGCTGGCCAGCGCCATGAAGCAAAGCGCCGCCAATGTGCGGTTGAGCAGGCCCATGAGGTCTCGAGGTGCGGATCCGGACTCCAGTGTAGGCAGTGCGCCTTGAGTGGGCCTGAATCGATGCTGTCAGCGCCCGAGGCGCGCCGGTAGAATCACCACTCCACTCCGCGTACACGCCAATGACCCTGCGCCTGCACAACAACCTGACGCGACAGGCCGAAGCCTTCGTGCCTGCCGATCCGGCCTGCCCCACGATGTACGTCTGCGGGCCTACGGTCTACAACTACGCGCACATCGGCAACGCACGCGGCCCGGTGGTGTTCGACGTGCTGGCCCGGCTCCTGCGGCGTCGCCATGGGGGCCTGCGCTACGCGCGCAACATCACCGACGTGGACGACAAGATCAACGATGCGGCGCGCGAGGCGGGCGTGCCCATCAATGTGATCACCGACCGGTACGCCGCCATCTACCGCGCCGATATGGCCGCGCTGGGCGTGGCGCCGCCGGACCTGGAGCCTGAAGCCACCGCGCACGTCCCGCAGATCATCGCGATGATTGAGCAGTTGATCGCCCGCGGGCACGCGTATGCGGCCGAAGGGCATGCGCTGTTCGCGGTCGCCAGCTTCCCGGCCTACGGCAAGCTCTCCCGGCGCGATCCTGAGGAAATGCTGGCGGGCGCACGGGTCGAGGTGGCGCACTACAAGCGCAGCGCGGGCGACTTCGTGCTGTGGAAGCCGTCCACCGACGACATGCCGGGGTGGGAGTCGCCCTGGGGCCGCGGCCGCCCGGGCTGGCACATCGAATGCTCGGCAATGATCAGCGCCCATTTCGGCGAGACCATCGACATCCACGCCGGTGGAGTGGACCTGCAGTTCCCGCACCACGAGAACGAGATTGCACAGAGCGAGTGCGCACACGGAGGCAGGATCTTCGCGCGCTTCTGGCTGCACAATGGAATGCTGAATTTCGGGGGCGCCAAGATGTCCAAGTCCCTGGGCAACATCGAGAAGGTCCACACGCTGCTGCTGCAGCATCCTCCCGAGGCATTGCGCCTGGCGCTGTTGTCCGCGCACTACCGCCAGCCGCTGGATTGGACCGATGCGCTGATCGAGCAATCGGTGCGGACCCTGGACCGGTTGTATGGCACCTTGCGCGACCTCGCCGCGTATCCAGGCGAGCCGGTGATTCCGCCGAATATCGAGTCCACCCTGGACGATGATCTGAACACGCCGCAGGCGCTCGCCGAGATCGCGGCCCTTGCCGGCCAGGCGCGTTCGCTACTGGTCAGCAGCGACCACGCCGGCCCTGCGGAGCAGGAGCAACTGTCGGAACTCAACGGCCAACTCCTTGGTGCAGGCCTTGCATTGGGCCTGCTGCAACAGTCACCGGCCGAGTGGTTCGCGCGGGGCACCAGCGGCGATGACGACGAGCGAATCCAGTCGCTGGTGGACGAACGCAATGCGGCCAGGAAAGCGCGCGACTTCGCACGTGCCGACGGCATTCGCGACGCGCTCGCGGCCGACGGAATTCTGCTTGAGGACACCGTGGCCGGCGTGCGCTGGAAGCGCGCCTGACATGGTCCTCGCCACCGACCGCCCCAATCCCACAGACCCAAGGCAGCCTGCATGAGCGACAGAACATTCCCGATGGAGCCCACTCCCCAGGACGCGCAGCAGGCGATCAAGGATGAATTCGCATTCTTCAGCGACTGGTCCGAACGCTATCAGTACCTGATCGACCTGGGCCGCAAGCTGCCGCCGTTCCCGGAGGCGTGCAAGAACGAAGAGCACCGCTTGCTCGGTTGCCAGTCCATGGTCTGGATCGAGGCCAGCGGCGATGCATCGCGCATGCAGTTCCGCGCGGCCAGCGACTCGGCCATCGTCTCGGGCCTGATCTACCTGGCGCTGCGTGTGTACTCGGGACGCAGTGCCGATGAAATCGTGTCCACGCCTCCGGACTACATCGCTGACATCGGCCTGGCCAAACATCTCTCCCCGACCCGCAGCAACGGACTGATGGCCCTGCTCGGCTCCATCCAGGACAGCGCAAAATCCGCAATGTAGGGGCGATGGCGGCGGTGGATTCGCCGCTGAGGGCACCCGGTTTCATCGGTCTGCTGGTGTATCGGCTGCTGGCAATGCTGTCCTACCAGATCGTCGCCGTCACCGTCGGATGGCACGTCTACGAAATCACCCGCGATGCCTGGTCACTGGGCCTGATCGGCCTGGCCGAGGTCATTCCGTATTTCTGCTTTGCCCTGTTCGCAGGCTATGCGGTCGATCATCTGCCGCGTCGCAAGCTCGGCATGTTCGCCTGCATCGGGCTGCTGGTCACCACCCTGCTTCTGGCCGGCGTCGCCAGCGGGCACGTCCCCGCCTACGGCACCGTCACCATCTATGTGGCCGTTGCGATGAACGGCGTGGTGCGGGCGTTCCTGTCGCCGGTCTACGTGGCGCTGTTCGCGCGGGTCCTCAAGCGCGAGCAGTTCGCTCGCGGCGCCGGCATCGGCAGCGTGGTGATGCAGACCGGCCTGGTGCTGGGCCCCGCGATGGGCGGCCTGCTGATCGCCGGGGGCGGCAAGACCACCGCCTACCTGGTGGCCGCTGGCTTCGCCGCCGCTGCCGCGGTCGCGGTCATTGCACTGCGCGTGACAGAACCTCCGGTGCCGGCCGAGCGGGCACCTGTTTTCAAAAGCATCAGCGAGGGGCTGCGTTTCGTCTTCAACAACCAGATCGTGCTCGGGGCGCAGGCCCTGGACATGTTCTCGGTGCTGTTCGGCGGTGCCGTTGCCCTTCTGCCGGCCTTCATCCACGACATCCTGGGCGAAGGACCCGAAGCCCTTGGAATCCTGCGGGCGTCTCCGGCCGTGGGCGCGGTCCTGGTGGGGCTGTGGCTTGCGCGCAAGCCGCCGCAGCGCAGCGCAGGGCCCCTGCTGCTCTTCGCCGTGGCCGGATTCGGCCTGTGCATCATCGGCTTTGCGCTTTCGCGAAGCTTCTGGCTTTCGGCGGCGATGCTGATGCTCTCGGGCATGTGCGACGGCGTTTCGGTGGTGCTGCGCTCGACCATCCTGCAGTTGGCCACGCCCGACGCGATGCGCGGGCGAGTGTCCTCGATCAACGGCATCTTCATCGGCTCGTCCAACGAACTGGGCGCGTTCGAATCAGGGCTTGCGGCGCGCTTGCTGGGACTGGTGCCATCGGTGGTCTTTGGCGGCTGCATGACGCTTGCCGTGGTCGGCATCACCGCGTGGAAGGCACCCAGGCTTAGACGGCTGGATCTTCGCGACCTGCACTGAGCGCTCCCGGGCGAGGCTCGGACAACATTCCATTGACCGGCCAATGAAAAGCCCCGCGGTGCGCGGCTTTCCAGTCATCCGGCTATGGCGGCAGGCTTACTCGCCCTGCTGCTTCTGCAGGTGCTCCCAGCGTTCCTGCGCATCGATGGTGCGCTCGGCGGTGAGACGGGCTTCGAGTCGATCCAGGCCGATTTCCTCGCCGCTATCGGCGCAGTAGCCGTAGTCGCCAACGTCCAGACGCTTCAGCGTGCTGTCGATCTTGCCGATCAGCTTGCGGTAGCGATCACGGGTGCGGAGTTCCAGCGAGTTCTCGGTTTCACGGGTGGCGCGCTCGGCTTCGTCGCCCACGTCGCGCACTTCGTCTTTCAGGTTCTCGATGGTCTGCTTGGATTCCTCGACCAGGTCGGCGCGCCAGTTCGACAGGCGTTGGCGGAAGTATTCGAGCTGCAGCGTGCTCATGTACTCCTCGTCCGCACCTGGCTTGTAGCCATCGGGGAGGATCGGACGGCCGCTGGCCTCATCTTTCTTGTACGGGACGACCTTGACCTTGCCCTTTGGGGCTGGCGGAGCCTGGCGCGAGACCACGGCAACCGCGACCTTGCCTACGGGCCTGGGCGTGGGTGGCTTGGCCACGGGCGGAGGCGGCAGCGACGTGGACTTGGATGATTTTTTCGATGTGGACTTGGGGGAAGGCACTTTTTTGGGGGGGCTCGGTTTGGCGACGGTCGCTGGCGTCGGACTAGCAGCCTTGACGGCAGGCGCTTTGCCCGGTGCAGCGGCCTTGGGAGAGGTTTTTTGCGGTGTTGCGCGCGGCGGCGCCGGCTTGGCGGCCGACTTCGTCGATCTGTTTTTGTCCTGTGCAGATTTCGCAGGAGCCTTGGCAGCAGCCTTCGACGCGCCCCTGCGCGCGCTGGCCGCCGGCTTTGCCGCGACCTTCTTTGCCGCGACCTTCTTTGCCGCGACCTTCTTGGCGGCCACCTTCCTGGCGGCAACCTTCTTGACTGGCGCCTTGGAAGGCACGCTCTTCTTCGCTGCCGGCTTCCTCACTGAGACCTTTTTAGCCACCTGCGTGGTGCCGCCTGCCTTCTTGGCCGCGACTTTCTTGGCCGCGACCTTCTTGGCTGCGACCTTCTTGGCTGCGACCTTTTTGGGAGCAGGCTTGGCGGCCGGAGACTTGCCAGCGGGCTTCCTGGAGGCGCTCTTGGAGACGGGTTTTTTCGCAGCCGCTTTCCCGGACGACGCGCTCTTGGGCGCGGGCTTCACTGGAATCTTCTTGGCCGCCTTGGCGGCCTTCTTAGCAGGTTTCTTGGCGGCCACGAAAAGCACTTCCTTGAAGTCCCGGGGTCCGGGAAGGGGCGTCTTTATAGCCTACCCTGCCGACAGCAGCAACCACGGCCTGGGGCAACTGGCCTATCATCGGGCGATGATTGGCCGCTCCATGATCGCGATCCTGCGTATTTACAAGCGATTCCTCAGCCCGCTGCTGGGGCCGCGCTGCCGATTCCTGCCCACCTGCTCCGAATATGCGATGCAGGCCATCCAGCGCTTCGGGCCGCTCAAGGGCAGTTGGCTGGCGCTGCGCCGGATCGGGCGCTGCCACCCGCTGAACGAGGGTGGATACGATCCGGTTCCTGAATCCACGCATTCCCGACATGAGGGACACTGTTGAAGCGCATCAACCTGACAGTCCATGCGGGCACAGGGCTGGTGCCTTGATCCTGCGCCTGCTGGTCGCCGCCTGCTTGGCGCTGTCTGCTTCGACCTTGCCTGCTGCGGCTGAGCAACTGCCGGTGAGCCCTGCCGCGGTCGACTCCGCGGTCGTTTTTCCCGCGACTGTGTCGCAGGGGGCGCTGGTCATCGGCAAGGTGCCGCCGGGCAGCGAAGTCCGCTACGGGGACCGGATCCTGCGAGTCAGTGGCTATGGCAGCGTCGTGTTCGGCGTCGGGCGCGATGAAACCGGGCCGCTACGGCTCGACATCGTGAGGCCGGACGGCGCTGCGGAACGAGTCGCTGTCACGGTCACGCCACGGGACTGGCCGGTGGAGCACGTCAATGGCGTGCCGCCGCGCACGGTGAACCCGCCTGCGGCGATTGCCGAGCGGATCAAGCGCGAGCAGGCCAAGGTCACGGCGGCGCGCCTGCGTGACGATCCCCGACCCGACTTCGCCCAGGCCTTCCAGTGGCCCGTGCAGGGACGCATCAGCGGCAGGTTCGGCAACGGCCGCGTCTACAACGGCCAACCCGGCTCCGGACATTCAGGAATGGACATCGCGGCGCCTTCGGGTACGCCGGTGCGTGCGCCTGCTGCAGGGGTGATCACCTTTGCCGCGCCCGACCTCTACCTGACCGGGGGCACCCTGCTGCTGGACCACGGCTTCGGCATCAGCTCCAACTTCCTGCATCTGTCGAGGATCGACGTGGAGGATGGAGACCGGGTGGAACAGGGCCAGGTGATCGCTGCGGTGGGAGCGACCGGGCGGGCTACGGGGCCGCATTTGCACTGGGGGATGAACTGGTTCGACGTCCGTGTGGATCCGCTGCTGGTGCTGGAGCGCGGGAAGTAGAAACCGCCCGCTGGTTCACCAACAGGACGCGCTGCGGCGCGTTCGAAACCAGCGTCAGGTCCGGTTTCAGGTGGCGCGGTTCGACGTCCGT
>JBDNHW010000031.1:0-3159 GCA_041688625.1 Pseudoxanthomonas sp. | reverse complement strand
TGCGCCTACGCGCCGCAGCGGATCGATGGCTTCGATTGCTATGCACCCGAACTGGCGTCGATGGGCGCCGGCTACGATGCCGGCCACTACCGGGTGCTGGCCGAGCTGGAATCGCGCAACTTCTGGTTCCGCGCCCGCAATGCGCTGGTTCTGCACGTGCTGCGAAGGTATGCGCCATCGATGCGCCGATACCTCGAGATCGGCTGCGGAACCGGTTACGTCCTCAACGGCGTCAGTCAGGCATTCCCCCGTGCGGAGGTGATGGGAAGCGAGGTCTTCGTCGAAGGCCTGCGCCACGCGGCGGAGCGCCTGGGGTCGGCGCACCTGCTGCAGATGGACGCACGCGCGATTCCCTACTCGGACCGTTTCGACGTGGTCGGCGCGTTCGACGTGATCGAACACATCGAGGAAGACCGTCGCGTGCTTGCGGAGATGCATCGCACCCTGGTGGACGATGGCGTGCTCGTCCTCACGGTTCCCCAGCACCCATGGCTGTGGAGTGCGCAGGACGAACATGCGCACCACGTCAGGCGCTACACACGGGCCGAACTGGTCGGCAAGGTCAGGGACGCCGGCTTCGAGATCCTGAGAGTGACGTCGTTCGTGACCGGGCTGCTGCCCGTGATGATGATTTCGCGGATGCGCAAGCCCGATCCGACCGCCGCCCCGACCCGTTCCGCGAATTCAAGATTCCTCGCTGGCTGGACCGGCTTCTCTACGCCGCGATGTCACTCGACGTCGCCCTAGTCAAGCTGGGCATCACCCTGCCCGTGGGTGGCAGTCTCCTCCTGGTTGCACGCAAGGCATGACAATGATCCCGTTCAACAAGCCCTACATGACTGACCGCGAGCTCGAGTTCATTGCCCAGGCTCACGCCAACGGCCACCTCTCCGGTGACGGCCCGTTTACCCGGCGCTGCCATGCCTGGCTGGAAGCCAACACCGGAGCCTCCCGCGCGCTACTGACCCACAGTTGCACTGCGGCCTTGGAAATGGCCGCCTTGCTGCTGGACTTGCGGCATGGTGACGAGGTCATCATGCCTTCCTACACCTTCGTCTCTACCGCCAATGCCTTCGTGCTGCGCGGCGCGGTGCCGGTCTTTGTGGATATCCGCGAGGACACTCTGAACCTGGACGAGCGTCTGGTCGAGGCTGCCATCACCCCGCGCACCAAGGCTATTTGCGTCGTCCATTACGCCGGCGTCGCCTGCGAGATGGATGCCATCGTCGATATCGCCGCGCGTCATGGCCTCAAGGTGATCGAGGATGCCGCGCAGGCCATCATGTCCACCTACCGCGGCCGTCCGCTTGGCAGCATCGGCGACCTGGGCGCGCTGAGTTTTCACGAGACCAAGAACATCATCTCCGGCGAAGGCGGCGCGCTGCTGTGCCGCGACGCCGAAATGGGCGAGCGCGCGGAGATCATCCGCGAGAAGGGCACCAACCGCAGTAAATTCTTCCGCGGGCAGGTCGACAAGTACACATGGGTCGACATCGGCTCCTCGTTCCTGCCCGGCGAGATCACTGCCGCGTTCCTGTCGGCGCAAACCGAGGCGGCAGGCGAGATCACCGCCAGCAGGATGCAGCTCTGGGATCGTTACCATGCGTGGGCGGAGGCGCACGAGCGCGCAGGTCGGGTGAGGCGGCCCATCGTTCCCGGACATTGCACGCACAATGCGCACATGTACTACATGCTGCTGCCGACGATGGAAGTCCGAACGCGTTTCATCGCGTTGTTGAAGGAACGTGGCGTCGCTGCGGTCTTCCACTACATTCCGCTGCATTCCTCGCCGGCCGGCCGGCGCTACGGGCGCGCGCACGGCTCTCTCGCCACTACCGACGACATCAGCGACCGCCTCGTACGGATGCCGCTGTGGGTCGGCCTGGAGGAGCACTTTGACGCAGTCATTGCCGCCGCCGATGCCGCTCTGGCCGAAGTCTCCCTAGCTTGACCGAGAGTCGCTGCGGGGTTCAGGACTGCCCGTAGATTCCGACCAGTCGGATCGCCTTGCCGTCCCACTCAGGGACCTTTCCAATTGCAGCTCGGCAAGCCCTGCTGCCATTCCAGCCGGTACCCGCTGCCGGCCAGACCAGACGCCACGGAGCGGTGCTCGAGGCGATGGCGATGCGGCAGCCAAGCGCGGCGCCCTGATTGACACGGTCTTTCTGAATCGAACCAGACGATTTCCGGCATGAGGCGAGCCGCCAGAACGCTCAGGAAACCTTTTAGAGGCTGCACTCCAGGATGCAGTGCGAGTACGGAATCCTAAGCAGATCCGCCCGGACAGCAGACTTTACCGAAGAAAAAATTCCCTTGGTCAGGTCGGCGTACCCCGTCGGACTCCTTATATTTTGCCCGCGATCGCGTTTCATGAAGAACGTAGCGAGGGCCGACTGCTGGTCCAGGAAAGTCGGATCCATCGTCACAAGGCGTCCGCCGGCGCCAAGCCTCTTGCCTATCGCACTGAGCAGCCTGGATGCCTGTTCGTCGTCCAGGTGATGAAGCAGACCCACCGCGACGGCCACGTCGACCTCGTCAAGACCGTCGCTCTGAGCGAGGTCCGCAACATCCATGCACTCGAAGCGCGCCCTGCCCGCGTAGCGCTCCCTCGCTTGCCTGATGTACTGGGCCGACAGATCGAAGCCCACATAAGCCAACCCCTCGGGCAGATGGGGGAGCAGCTCACCCGTACCGCAACCCACGTCCAGGACTTGCTGGCCCGAAACGGGCCGAATGTAATCCCTGACCAGCACCTCGCGGGCGCGATAGGCGCCCACTGCGGTCTGGATCGCGTCGTATATCCCGGGAATTGACAGGATGCTCCGAACGCCGGTTGTGATCTGCGCCATCGCGCCTCCGCAATTACCAAGCATCAGCCTCCATGATCGTCGCTGAGATCGCTTCCGGTCAACCTTGAGGCCAAGAGCACACCACCTCGCTTATAATCGCGGAGTCGGGTCCGCCATCGGCCTTCGCAAACATTCTAAGGAAACTCCGCACGATGAAGATCCTCGTCGGCTACAAGCGCGTGGTGGACTACAACGTCCGCATCCAGGTCAAGCCGGACAACTCCGGCGTGGTCACCGAGGGCGTCAAGCTTTCGCCAAACCCCTTCGACGAGATCGCGCTGGAAGAAGCCCTGCGGCTGCGCGACAAGGG